>CAZKID010000042.1:0-20116 GCA_964552405.1 uncultured Thermoanaerobaculia bacterium | reverse complement strand
ATCTCAGCGCTCGCCGGTCTCGGGATCACGATCTACGCGTGGTTCGCGCACTCGATCTGGCCCGCCTGGCCATCGATCCTCGTCTTCGACAAGTTCGATCACGGCGGATTCGCGGAGCTCACGCATACAGGGCAGGCGATCGTCACGATTCTGCTCATTGCGCTGAATGTGGGAGTGTGGGCGGTGATCCTGCGCGCCGCGCTCTGGCTCATCGACCGGGCGTTACGACGGCGAGAATCGCCTTGATCAAATCCTCGGGCGCCTCGTCGATCGAAACCTGCGGCGCAGTGACCGTCGAGCGCGCCATCCGAATCGTCTCCTGATACGTCTCGAGGTACGCAATGCACGAGGGGCAGACCGCCATATGCCTGTCGAACTCGAACTTCCGTTCAGCCGATAGCTCACCGTCGAGATACTCGGCGAGGAAGCCGATGATCTCCGTGCACGGCAGATACGGGCGGTCGGCCATCAGGCGATTTCCCTCATGTATGGATCGAGCAGCGTACGCAGCGCCTGCCGCGCTCGGTGCAATCGGATCTTGACGGCGTTGGGCGTGACGCCGAGCATCTCCGCGACTTCTTCCGTCGACAACTCTTCGATGTCACGCAGCAGCAGCACGACTCGATAGGCATCGGGCAACTGCTCGATACAACGGCGGACGAGGCCGCATAACTCCATCCGTTGCAGGACCGTCTCGGCGGTCTCGCACCAGGGCATGCTCGGGGCGACCTGATGTCCGTCTTCGAGAAAGTTCGGCAGGTACTTCTCGATGTCTTCTTCGGGATGCCGCCGTTGCGAGCGCAGCTTCATCAGGCACGCATTCACCACGATGCGGTGCAGCCACGTCGAGATCCTCGCCGTCTCTTCGAAGCTGCCGATGGACTTGAATGCGGAAACGAATGCGTCCTGCAGCGCGTCGCGCGCGTCTTCCTCCGAGTGCATGAAGCGCCTCGCGACGCGGAGAAGAACGGGCGTCTGCGTGCGAACGAGCGTCTCGAACGCACCGGAGTCACCCTTTCGCAGCCGCGCGACAAGACTGTCGCCAGCTGCACTTTCCTGTCGCGACGTGAAGTTCATCAACATGCTCCGTCTCCTGATGGACGGAGTCTCGCCTCGGATGATCACGAAATTATCCGCGAAGGGTGGAGAAACGTAAAAAGAGGAGAGCTCAAGCATGCAACACCTGTCGCGCCGGCTCCGGCATCGGCTTGCCATAGATGAAGCCCTGCCCATAGTCACAGCCGAGGGCCGTGAGCCGGCGTACGTGGTTCACTGTCTCGACTCCTTCCGCAACCACCTCCAGATCGAGTTTGTGAGCGAGCGTGATGATCGTCTTCACCATCTCGTCGCTCCGCTTGTCGCGATGCATGTTTCCAATGAACGAGCGATCGATCTTCAGCATGTCGATCGGCAGATCGAGCAGATACGACAGCGATGAATAGCCGGTGCCGAAGTCATCGATGCAGAGCCGCGCGCCGAGCTCGCGAATGCTCGCGAAGATCTCCATCGCCGCCTCGGCATCTTCCATCACGACGCTCTCCGTGATCTCGAAGCGAAGCCGCCGCGCATCGACTGCGTGGCGCTCCAGCGCATACTCGATACCGCGAAGGAAATTCGGATCCGACAACTGCCGCGGCGACAGATTCACCGTGACGGATACGTCATGACTCCAGGTAGCGAGCTGCTCGCAGACCATGTCGAGGACGCGCTCGCCGATCGGCACGATGAGACCCGTCTCCTCCGCTACCGAAATGAACTCGCCCGGCATCACGATGCCGCGCCTGGGGTGAAGCCAGCGGAGGAGCGCTTCGAATGCGCGCACACGGCCGGAAGACATCGCGACGATCGGTTGATAGACGACGAACAGCTCGTCCGTCGTCAGCGCGCGGCGCAACTCCATCTCGATCTGCATGCGGCCAACGGCCTCGACGTGCATCTCCGCGTCGAACACCTCGTAGCGATCGCGGCGCTTTGCCTTCGCGCGATACATCGCGGTGTCAGCGTCGCGCACCAGCTCGTTCGCCGACTCGTAGCCGGAAGTGCTGATCGCGATGCCGATACTCGCGGATGGATAGATCTCCTGACCGGCAACGGGAAACGGCGCGCGCAACTCCATCAGGATCCGTTCCGCAGCTTGTGTCGCGTCATGCGGGCCGCTGATGTTCTCGAGCAACACCGTGAACTCGTCGCCGCCGAGGCGCGCCACCATGTCGGCTGGCCGGACGGAGCGGCGGATTCGCGCCGCAACCTCGCAGAGCAATGCGTCGCCCGCTGCATGTCCGAGACTGTCGTTGACGAGCTTGAAGCGATCGAGATCGATGAAGAGCACCGCGAAGTCGTAAATGTGATTGCGATGATTCAGCGCGATCGCGTGATCGACGCGATCGTGGAAGGTCGTTCGATTCGGCAGGGCGGTGAGATGATCGCGCGTCGCCTCGAACACGATTTGCGCTTCACTCTTCTTGCGCCGCGAGATGTCGGTGAGCGATCCCGCGAAACGCGTGGCGTTGCCGGCCGCATCGCGAACCGCCGCACCCCGGCACAGCACCCAGCGCAACGAGCCGCCGCCGAGCTTGATGCGGTACTCGCACTCGAACGACGACGTCTCGCCCCGGAGATGTCTTCGCACCTCGTTCTCGACTCGCGCCCGATCTTCCGCATGAATCCGCTCCAGCCAGACCTCGACCGGAATCGGATCGTCCGTCACGGCAGCAATGACGCGGCAACGCTCCGAGAGCTGCATCTCGCCGGTCTCGATGTTCCAGTCCCACAGCCCATCGTTGGCACCTCGCGCCGCGAGCGCATAGCGCAACTCGCTTTCGCGCAGCCGCTTTTCGACGAGTTGGAACGACCGCGAGATTTTCACCTCGCCGCGTGTTCTCTCAACCACGAGCTGCAGCACTTGCCGCACCCGCGCCGTGTCGACGATCGGCGCGCGGTTGAGAACCGCGATCCAACCGATCGTTGCACCATCATCATCGGAAAGGCGGGCACCGGCATAGCCTTCAACGCACCACTTCGCGAAGAGCGTGTCGGCCGGAAAGCACGCCGCCGCACCTTCAGGAAAGCAGAGATACTCCGCTTCGAGCACCTCGGCACACGGCGTGTTCGAGAGACGGAACTCCCAGTTTGGAACGTCATCACCGTTGACCCGCACGGCCAGCATTCGCCCGCGCAACGGCTCCTCCGAAATCACTTCGGCCACGAACGCGTAATCGACACCGAGCGTCTCGGTAAGCTCACGCACCAGGGCCCGAAAGTAATCCGCGCCGGGGCCAGAGCGAGAAAGGCCTTCGATCAATTTTCGCGAAGCGTCCGCGATGCTGCTGTCGTTCATGCCTCATTCGATGCCGGTTCATCCCGAAAATTTCACGAACCGGTGTCAAAGATCTCAAACGAGGACTCACCTTCGCTGTGTGAGATTCGCATACGGGTGCGGAGGATATCCGCGGGGCTCACGAATCCGACGACGCGGCGAGCGGCGTCAACCACCGGACAGCGATCGACGCCACTCGACTTCATACGGTGGACGAGCTCGACCACGAGCTCGCTGTCAGTCGCGATCAGAGCGGGCTGTTCGACGTGATCGCGAACCGCGCGTTCCATCGCTCCGTCACGCGCCGCGCGATCGATGGCATCGCCTCGCAACACTCCGGCAAGCCTTCCGTCATCGTCAGTGACCGGATACATCCGATGACGCGAACCGGCAATCGCACGCGCGGCCTCGAGCATCGTCATCGATTGCGTGAGCGTGAGTGGACTCGGCGTCATCGCATCCGAGACTCGCACGTTCATGAGCGGATCCGCCTGCTCGCTCGCTTCGGCGAAGCCTTCGTCGATCATCTGCTGCTCGACGACGCTGTGCCGCGAGATGCGCCGCGACACGGCAACCGAAAGCGAGACCGCGAGCATCAGCGGAACCATCAGCTCGTAGTCGCGTGTGAGCTCGACCACGATCAGCACCGCGGCGATGGGACTTCGCAACAATCCGGCGAAGAAGGAGCCCATCCCGAGAAGTGCGTACGCGGCCGGATCGATCTTCGCGCCGGGAAACATCGTCTGCGCAAGATGTCCGATCGCCGCGCCGAGTGCCGCACCGATGAAAAGCGACGGCGCGAAGCTGCCGCCGAGGATGCCTGCACTGAGCGCGATGATGAAGGCGACGGTCTTCACGCCAAACGTCAAGGCCGCCGGCTCGAACGATCCGCTGCCATGCAGCCATAGTGAAACGGAGTCGTAACCGACGCCGAGAATCGATGGCGCGATCAACCCGAGTGCGCCCACGAGCAACCCCGCAAGCAGCGCGCGCAGAACCGCCGACGGCATGACCGCGGACCAGGTTCGCTTCATCCGATGCGTGATCGCGATCGAGAAGCCTGACACGACACCTGCGAGAACACCGAGAAGTGCGAAGCCGAAGAGCTCACTCGCATGATTCCAGGTCGCGAGCGGTGCCGCGAGAATCGGCTGCTTGCCAATCAAGGTGCGCTCCACCACGGCAGCCGAGACGGCACCGACGATGACGCCGCCAAGCAGCCCGCGTTCCGCGGAGCCGATCACCTCCTCGAGTGCGAAGACGACACCTGTGATCGGAGTATTGAAGATGGCAGCGATGCCGGCCGCGACTCCGACCGGGATCATCCCGCGAACGAGACGCCGGGGAAGGTGGAGCAGGCGCGCGAGAAACACCGACGCTCCGCTGGTGACGACGACGATCGGTCCTTCCGGACCTAACGGCGCTCCGGCACCGAGCGACAGCGGCGTCGCCAGAAACGTGGCGGCCACGCTCCGCGGGCCGATGACGGAGGGGTCACTGTTGTACGCGATCCTCACACGCGCGAGATTCGCACCCACCGCGCGCGGAGCAAATCGCTTGATGCACCATGCGAGCAGCGCGAAGATGATCGCCGGCGTGAGCAGCACGAGCAGCGAGCGCCACGGTTCATGCAGTGCGAGAGCACGGCCGATCAGCAGCGTTCTCGCAAGCTCCACGAAATGATGGAACAGCACCGCAAGCAGACCACACATCGCCCCGATGACGACGATCGTCGCCAGCAGAAACCGCTTCGCCGCGGAGCGCAGCAGGGCCAACATGTATGGATATCAATCTATTGGCGGCGGGTTTTCTTCCGCGGCCGTTCGTTTTCAGAAAACAGCATCCGTGCCGGCGCCTCC
Source organism: uncultured Thermoanaerobaculia bacterium (assembly GCA_964552405.1). Classification (GTDB taxonomy): domain Bacteria; phylum Acidobacteriota; class Thermoanaerobaculia; order Gp7-AA8; family Gp7-AA8; genus JAJPHC01. Next base: position 14,941 of record CAZKID010000042.1, on the reverse strand, counting down.
GCCTCTCCCATGTGGTCGACGATCCGCGCCAGGATCCGCATCAACGCTCGCGCATCGGCGGTGGATAGCGAAGCCAAAGCCTCGGCCAGTCTCGTCTGTGCAACCGTCGCTGGCATGCGCCGCAGGACTGCCCGCCCTCGGGCCGTGATGGTGAGCTCCGCGCGCCGGCTGTCGCTGGCCGCGCGCTTCCGCGCAATGAAGCCTCGCTCGATGAGACGTTTGGCGACAACCGACACGGTGCTTTGATCCGTGCGTGTGCCCGCAGCGAGATCATTGACGCTCATCGGGCCATCCGCCGCTCTGAGGGTCGTGAGCACGAACAGTTGCGCGCCGGTAAGCTCGACATCCGTTGCCGCGCGGTGCGAACTGCGCAGCGCATGGACGATGCGGCGGAACGAATCCATCATCTCGGTGACGTTCTCTTCGCTCACTTCACTTTGCTCAGCTCTTCTCGCGCTTCGCGTCGCGCTCGGCACTCTGTTCGCGGCTGCGCCGGGCCCGGCGTTGCGCTTCGCGCAGCAGATGCGGATTCGTCTCGTCGAAGTCGGCGTTCGCGGAGCGCAGATCCTTCGCCACGTCGACGATGCCCTGAATGCGCTTGCGATAGAAGCGATTCGTGCGCCTGCTCATCTTCTCGTAGCGCATGTGTGGAATCGCAGTCGACATCCGTCCTTCGTTGAGAAGGTTTTCGTCCGGGGTGAAGGAGAGATCGAAACCATGATCGGCTTCGGGCATCCGTGCGAACGTCGCGTCATCGAGCAGCAGCGAAGTCCGGAACTGACCGTTGGCGTCGAGCAGCATCGCGGCGGGGTCGATCAGATACACGATGTTGTTCGGATCATCGAACACCGTCCGTTTGTCCTCCGCCACATCGAGACTCTCGATTGCCATCGTCTCTTCTTCGTAGTCCGTGAGAACAGTGGTCGGGTTGCGGCCAGCGAAGACCTCGATCCAAAGCGCCGGCCGCGGGTGATCGGACTCTCGATAAACGACGCGTCCCTCCACGAGACGCGAGAGGATTCCAGCTTCCTGAAACATGAGCTGCAGGAGGATCGCGAGCTCCGGGCGCTGCGCTTCCAGCACGTCGACGGTCTCGCTTTGCTGGCGGAAGATCTTGGCGATCAGGTTGATGGCGCCGATCGTGAGGAACTCCTCCGATTGCGGAGGCCCATCGGGAATGCTGGCGAGGTGCTCCTCCTGAATGAGGCGCGTCATGACGACCGGATCGGCGCGGATGATCTTGACGAGGAGCTCGAGCTCTGGATCGTCATGTCGTAACGCATCGCCCGATTCCGCGCGCCTGCGGATGATCCTGGCAACCGATTCGAGAGCATCCGCCAGAAGGTCGTACGCGGGTGTGGCTCTTCGCTTCGAAGGTCCACGCCAGGTTTCATAACGCTTCAGTTCTTCGGCGCGTTGCGTCTTGCGTTGCGCGAGGTCCACGCCGACGAGCTTCGCCAGCACGAGGAAGTAGCGCCGGTCGATACGCAACGCCGGCGGATCGAGGCGCCCTTCCGCATCGAGGACGTCACGCCGCACGAGAACCGTACCGGTCGACCATTCGAGAACATCGCCGGTGGTGAGATAGCCGAGATCCTGCTCCTCGAATTTCGCCTCGTCGCCGAGCCCCGCAAAGAGCCAGCGGTCGACTTTCGCGTTCAGCTCCACGAGTGCCGCAAGCTCGGTCAGCGGAATCGAGCCGACGGCATTGAGCTGATCGAGGAGAAATGCATTTTGCTTGTCGACCACGAGCAGCGGGAAGTTCGCGTAGCGGCTCGCGTAGTTCCGCATATCCATGACCGTCCACTCGGAGCGGTTCGTAGGATCGGCTGACGAGCGGACGAACGATGCGCTCAGGAAGGGCAGCAACTCACGTTGTTCATACGACAACTGCTCGAAGAGGACACGCGCGGCGTGCATGAGCGCGGTCTCCCGCATCTCGATCTCCGCGCACAGCTCCTCCGGCACGTCGCCGGCGTGTACTGGCTCGGGAAACTCGTCCGCATCCGGCTGATTGGGCATACCGCACTAATCAAACTTGCGATGGCCGGGCCAAAATTCGCGGTCGCGGCAATCAATCAGACGCCCGTGATCCGGCCGGGGTTCAAATCCTCCGTGCAAAGAATGCCGCAGCCGGCGCTCGACGCGGCCGCAAGCCAGTTGGAGGATCGGTGGCGTCCTGGTCGCACGAGCACGCGAAAAACAAGGACGAACAATGGATTTGGCTGTGGCGGCTGGACTCGAACCAGCGACCACCTGATTAACAATCAGGCGCTCTACCAACTGAGCTACACCACAGCAATTTGTTGGGAGGGGGCGCGTATGGTCGCCGATCCGCGGTTATTTGTCAATCGCTGAGCGGATCGCTCGCAACCGGGCCGCCGCGTGCTCCATGTCGGCGTGAATGCAGATCGTGTCGAAGGGGATCTCGACTCTCGAACCATCCCGGGCGATCACCGTTCCCTCACTAACCAGGGATTGCACTTGTTGCACTGCCTCTTCGATCGTCAGCAGCGAACCGGCCAGCTTCCGTGACATCAGCGAGCCGTCTGGTTCGTAACGCCTGTCAGCGAACGCCTCGCGAATGACGCGCAGACCATGCTCCCGCGCCACGATCGCCATCTGCGACATGTCGCCACAGACGATCGCCAAACCGCCGGCCGCGTCGATGACGGTCTGCGCGAGCTCGCGATCGCGATGCGCGTCGTTATACAAGGCGCCGTGCGGCTTCACGTGGTGCAACGGGCCGTTAGACGACAACGCGGCGATCTGCGCCGTCAGGGAATCGCGCAACGTCTCGCGCGGAATCGACATCGTGACTCGGCCAAAGTTCGTGCGATCGGGGTAGGAAGGATGCGCGCCGGCGCGAATGCCCAGCGCGCTCGCTCGTTCGAAGGCTGCGCGCATTGACTGGTCATCCCCGGTGTGGCCGCCGCAGGCGATATTCGCGGAATCGATGAGCGGCCAGATCTGATCCTCGTCCGGTGCCCCCTCTCCCATGTCCGCAGAAAGATCGATCACAGCGAGGTTCCCTTCGTTTCCGGCAGCAGCCAGATCAGGGCGCCACCCAGTCCGAAGAAGACCGCGCTCGCGGCAAGAGGAATCGCGAGTCCGAACTTCGCAGCCGCGGTACCGATCGTATACGGCGCTGCCGCCGATACGACGCGGCCGAAGTTGTAGCAGAAGCCTTGCGCCGTTGCGCGAATCCGCGTCGGAAACAACTCGGCAAGCATTGCTCCGAATACGGAGAAATAGCCGTGCCCGAAGTATCCAACCAGGGGGCCGATGAGTAATAGCGTCCACGCCGAACGGGCCCCGAACGCGAACAACGGAACGCAGACCGTCGCGCCGATCATGAAGAGCGTGAAGGAGAGTCGGCGTCCGATGCGGTCCGCAATCCAGCCGAACGTGATGTAACCGAAGAACGCTCCCACCTGCAGAATCATCACCCAGCTCGTACCCTTCGCAAGCGAAAGCCCCGCCCCACCTTTCCCAATGGGCGACGCGAGAAACGTCGGCAGCCACGACGTGAGGCTCCAGTACGCGACGAGCACGCTGCTGGCGACCGCGGTTGCGAGCACTGTGCGCTGCACGAGCGTCGCACCGAAGATCTCCGTCAACTGGACGGATTCCTTTCGCTCGCGCCACACCTTCGGCTCTTCAACGCCTCGGCGGATGAAGAACGCAGCGAGCGCTGGAAATGCACCAACGAGAAAGAGCACGCGCCAGCCGTACGGCCCGAGTACCATTCGCGCGAGTCCGGCGGCGATCATCGCGCCGATCGCCCACCCCGACTGCATGATGCCCATCGCCCTGCCACGGCGCTCCGGCGGCCACGTTTCCGCAACGAGCACGGATCCGCATGACCATTCGCCACCCATTCCGAAGCCGACCAACACACGCCATGCGATGAGTTGCCAAAGTGATTGCGACGTCGCGAGTCCAGCCGTTGCGAGCGAGTAAAGAAGAATGCTGATCGTCATCGCGCGCACGCGGCCGATGCGATCCGCCAGCGCGCCGAATGACACACCGCCGATTGCTCCTGCGACCAGGGCCACCGACGTGAGCAGTCCCATGATTGCTGAGGTCAGGCCGAACTCCTGCTGGATCGACGAGAGCGCCCAGGTGAAGAGGAGGAAGTCCATGGCGTCGAGCATCCAGCCGGCTTGTGCGGCGAACAATGCACGCCATTGGTTCGACATCGCGGAAGTGTACGACAGGCGCCCTCGCCTGTCGGGCCATGGGGTACAGGGCTGAGAGGAACAGGCGAGGGCGCCTGTCCTACACGCGCGCCAGCAGGAATGACTCGAGCGCCGTGTCGACGGGCAGCCCGCCCGACTTGCGATTCACTTCCATCTGCGCGACTTCGGCCAGCGCGCGGAAGAGCTGCTTCTCGCTCACGCTACGCGCGGCTTCCCACTTCTTGTGCAGCGGAAACGGATGCGGCTTCTGTCGCACGAGGCCGTTCTGCTTCAGGTATTCACCGAGGCGATCGGCAACGGTATCTTTGAAGCGGTTGTATTGCATCGAGCGCGACAGATCGATGTTCTGCACGCGCGCATACGACACGATGCCGATCATCTGCCGCAACTCGTCGGCGAGGGGGAAAAGAAACTTGCCGTAGTGAATCTCGACAGATGCCTTCGCATCTTCGCGCCGTGATTGCGCGACGAGATCGCGCAACTTTGCGAGCGCCTCGAGCATCTTCCCTTCAGTGAAGAGCGAGCCGAATTCATAGCGCGCGCCGCCTTCGACTGCCGCGATCTCGCGCTCGACGAGCTCCGCCGTTACGCGTCCACCGGCTCCCACCAGTGTGGCGAGCCGCTCTGCCTCGGACAATGGAAAGCGAAGCTCGGGAATCTCGCGCGAGAACTTGTCGGCGAGCATGCGATCGATGCCGAGCCGCTGACGCATGCGCACGATCGCGTTCGCATCGAATTTGACCTGCGCATCCGCTGCAATGCTCGCGACCGCGGAATCGAATGCGGCGACGAATCCTTCGCGCGACAGATCGGCGACGACGACTGCGCCGTGCTTGTCGATGAGATCGACCGTCGCGGAGTCTTTCGGCACTTCGCCGGTACGCATCAGGAGGATCGTTCCGGGTGCACCGCCGCGCGCGATCGCTTCCATGAGCAGCGCGGCATCATCTTCACCGCGTCCCGCTTTCTTTCCCGTCGTGCGGCAGAACGCGAGCATGTCCGCAAGAGTCGCGTCGAGTGCGACACCGACTGCATCGGCGATCGCGCGATCGGTCATCTCGAAATCGGCATTCACGAGACCGAGCACATGAAGAAGCTTCGCCGCCGCGGTGCTGCGCTTGCGATCCGTCTTCGCGCTCTTCCATTCCGCGGTCGACTTGTCGAACAGGGACGCGATCTCCTTCGCAGAGACGAAGGCATTGACCTCGGAGACGATGATGAGACGCGAGCCGCCAAACAGCGACATGGTGCGGAACGAGTCGAGAATCGCGCCGAGATCGGCGCCCGGCTCAAAAGGTTCTACCGAGATGCCAGGCTGCTTCGCAACGATTGCGTCGCGAATGTCGTGAAAGGCTTGTTCGGAGAGATAGTCGGACGAACCGCCGACGAGGATCGTGCGGGGTAGATGGCCGTCCTCGATCTGAGCGAGGACGGCCTTGACTGGTTTCGGCATTCTGCTCCCGTTACGAGAGCATTCCCTTTTCCTGCAGCTCCTGGCAGTCGATACAGAACGGCGTCCAGGGAACCGCGAGAAGGCGCTTCTCACCGATCGTCGTGCCGCAGTTGGTGCAGACACCGAAGGTCTCGTTGCGCATGCGGTCGAATGCCTCTTCGATCTGCATGAGGAGGGTGCGCTCTCCATCGGAGAGGGAGAAGTTCAGCTCTTTCGAGTACGCGCTGGCGGCCTTGTCGGCGAGGTCCTGAATGCCGTCATCGGGCTGAGCATTGCCGGCTGCCTTGTCGCGCTCGTACGAGTCGAGCAGCTCATGCTGCTTCTTGCGGAGAGCATCCTCGTGCTGCTGATACGGGTTGGCTTTCGTCTTCGTCTTTACCATTGTCCTTGCCATTGAGAGCCGGCTCTCCTTATTTGTGATATGCGATGTTGCGCATCAACGTACACGCACGGTAGATCTGTTCCAGGAGCACGACCCGTGCAAGCTGATGAGGCAGAGTCATGGGTGACAGGCTCATGATCTTGTCCGCACGCTGCCGGACGGAATCGTCGAGTCCCACGTCGCCGCCGAGCACGAAGTTGATTCCGTGCGGGCTGTCGATCGTCAGCCGTTCGAGCCATCTGGCGAACTTCACCGAATCAAACAACTGACCCCGTTCGTCGAGTACAACCGTGTGCCCGCGCTCGGGGATTGCGGCCAGCAGGCGCGCAGATTGACCGCGCATAATAGCGACATCACTCTGGCTTTGTCTACCGCGCTCGCCGGGCGCCAATTCGACGAGCTCAACGGGGAAGAAGTGCTTGATACGACTGACGTAACGGTCGATCGCCGCGGCGAACTCAGCATCGGAATTGGAGCCGATCCAGATCAGGCGCAGCTTCATACGATCCCGTATCGGCGGCGCTTTTCACGCAGCGTCTTGCGGTTGATTCCGAGGATCTCGGCGGCCTTCGAGTTGTTGTCTTTCGTGAGCCGCAGCACCTCGCGAATGTATCGCGACTCGAGCTCTTCCAGTGTCCAGCGTTCGCGTGTTGCGGAGACCAGCAGTTGCGGCGCCTCCACGCGCGGCAGCGACTCCGCGCGAATGACGCGGCCGTCATCCACCATCAGCGCAGCACGCTCGAGCACGTTGCGAAATTCGCGCAGATTCCCTGGCCACGTGTGCATCGTCAGCATCTCGATTGCGCCGGCGTCAATGGTGCGCTTCTTCCCCGAGAACTGCTTCGCGAGGAGCGGGATGTCTTCGCGCCGTTCGCGCAGTGGAGGAAGCGTGAGCGTCACGACATTGATACGGTAGAAAAGGTCGCGGCGTAATGCTCCGCCGGTCAATTCTTCGAGCGGACGATTCGACGAAGAGATCACTCTCGCATCGAGCGTGATGCTCTGCGTGCCGCCGAGGCGCATGAACCGCTTCTCCTGAATGGCACGCAGCAACTTCGCCTGCAGACTTGGGTCGAGCGCAGCAATCTCGTCGAAGTAGACAGTTCCACGCCGCGCCATCTCGAGCTTGCCGATCTTTCGCGCATAGGCGTCGGTGAATGTGCCGCGCTCATGGCCATAGAGCTCGGACTCGAACAGCTCGCTCGGAATCGACGCGCACTCGATCACGACGAACGGCTCGTTGCGACGCGGGCCGCAGGCGTGGATTGCCTGCGCGAGGTAGTCCTTGCCAGTTCCTGATTCGCCGAGGATCAGGACGCTGGCGTCGCGGTCGATGATCTTTTCCGCGGTCTGCAGAAGCTCGCGCATCGCTGCATTGCGCGTACGAAAGAAGTGCGCGAGCCGCGGCTCAGGAGGTTTTCTTGAGGGCATTACGAGACGCGCCGGCCTCTTCGGCGAAATCCGAAGTCACGTTCGGTGCGTCACCCCACAACCTCTCGAGTCCATAGAAGCGGCGGCAATCCTCGGTGAAGATGTGCACGATGAAATCGCCGAAGTCGAGCAGGATCCAGCGGCCCGGCACCGTACCTTCGACGAGCAGCGGTTTCACATGCAACTGCTCACGCAGCGCCTCCTGGATGTTGTCCGCGATCGCCTGCGCCTGCCGCTCGTTCGAGGCGGAGCAGAGGATGAAATAGTCGGCAATCGACGTCAGCTTGCCGACGGCAAGGACGCCGAGCTCATCGGCCTTCTTGTCGAGGGCCGCCTTCACCGCGACCTGTACGCGGTCCTGGATCGGATCGTTCACGAGTTGTCCTCTTCGTAGAGTCGGTAATGATGAATGTAGCGCGAGACGCGCGGATCGACGAGATCATCGATCGCCTCGCCTGCGCGTACTCGTCTGCGAATCTCCGTGGATGACACCGGCACCGTTGCATTCTGCACGAGTATGATCGCGCCATCGCGCGGTGCGGAGTGGTCATCCGTCACGCGCTGGCGAAGATTCTCCGGAATGTTTGCCTTACCCCGGCTCAGCACGGTGAAGTTAGCGATTTCGAAGATGCGTGCCAGATTACGCCATTCATCGAGTTTGGGGAGATTGTCATCTCCGATGATCCAGTCGAAGGCCGCATCAGGGTTCTCCTTGCGCAGTTCCTCGAGAGTATCGACGGTGTAGGAAATTGCGCCGCGCTCGAGCTCGCGCGACGAGACGTCGAGATCCTCATGATCTTCCGTCGCGAGCACAGCCATCGCGAAGCGATCGTAGGGCGAGGCCGTTCTTTGTTTTTCTTTGAACGGCTGTTTGTACGCTGGCATGTAGATCACGCGATCCCACGCCATCGTTTCTCTTGCTGCAAGGACGGGATGGAGATGGCCGTGATGGAACGGGTCGAACGTGCCGCCGCAGATGCCGATTCTCATGACGCGTTGCGGAGGGACAGGAGAATCCCGTTCACGACGGCACCTCTTCTTCGGCCGTCACGCGATGTTCCCGCACGAACTTCGCGAGCGTTCGCACGAGCTCCTTCACACCGTCACCGACGACCGCGGAGATCTCGGTGTACTCGTAGCCCTTCTTCTCCGCATAGGCGCGCAGTTTTTCGGAATTGCCTTCGATGACCGAGTCGAGCTTCGAGCCGCAGACGATCCGAGGCTTCTCGGCCAGCGTCTGCGAGTACGCCGCAAGCTCGCGCGCAATCACCTCGGCATCGACATCGGGCTGCTCATTCGCCGAGAGATCGACGAGATGCACGAGCACCGAACAACGCTCGACGTGGCGAAGAAACTGATCGCCGAGACCGTGGCCCTCATGTGCACCTTCGATGAGTCCCGGAATGTCGGCGACGACGAATGTCTGGTTGTCGTCGGCGCTCACGACACCGAGATTCGGGACGAGCGTCGTGAAGGGATAATCCGCGATCTTCGGCTTTGCCGCGCTGATGACCGAGATCAGCGTCGACTTGCCCGCATTGGGCAGACCGACGAGTCCAACGTCGGCGATCAGCTTGAGCTCGATGAAGAGCTCGCGCGCTTCGCCTTCTTCGCCCGGCTGCGCGAAGCGCGGAGCCTGACGCGTGGCCGTCGCGAAGTGTTGATTGCCCCAGCCGCCGCGCCCGCCTTTCGCGATGAGCACGCGCTCGCCATCGTGCGTGAGATCGGCGATCAAATCGTTGCTCGCCTTGTCGCGAATGACGGAGCCGATCGGCAGTTCGATGACGATGTCCTCGCCGTGCTGGCCGGAGCAATTGGATCCCATGCCGTGCTCGCCGCGCCCGGCCTTCCATTCGCGCTGGAACTGGAGGTGATAGAGCGTGTTGAGGCGCTTCGAAGCGACGACCCAAACCGAGCCGCCGTTTCCGCCATCGCCGCCGGATGGACCGCCTTTGGGAACGAACTTCTCGCGGCGAAAGGCAATGCATCCGCGGCCGCCGTTGCCGGCGTTGACGCGGATCGTTGCCTGATCGATGAAATGCATTACTTCGCTAGAAAGTGCAAACGCCGCTCCGTGAAGAGCGGCGTCGTGGGTCGACAGGCAAGGTGCCTGCCGTACACAGTTACTCGGCGGCCTGAGCAGGCGTCACGCTGATATAGCGTCCGCGCTCGCCCTTGTCATGGAACTGCACGATGCCGTCGATCTTGGCGAAGAGCGTGTGATCGCGGCCGATCCCGACATTCACACCGGGATAGAAACGCGTGCCGCGCTGGCGAACGAGAATCGATCCGCCGGTGACGAACTGTCCGGCGAAGCGCTTGACGCCCAGCATCTTCGGCTGCGAGTCACGGCCGTTACGCGACGAACCCTGTCCTTTTTTATGAGCCATGGAATCTTCTCCTGTCGCGACGCGGGCTAGACGGTAATGCTGTCGATACGAACTTCGACAGTGTCCTGGCGATGTCCGTGCGCGCGCTTCGTGTGATTCTTGCGATTCTTCTTCTTGAAGACGATGATCTTGTCACCGCGGGACTCGCGGAGGACCGTTGCCAGAACCGAGGCACCCGGAACCGTCGGCGCTCCGACCTTCGGCTGATCGCCGCCAATCATGAGCACATCGCCGAACGTGACTTTGTCTTCTTTCGCAGACGACAGCACGTCGCGCTCGACGCGAACGGTCTGCCCCTCGGCGACTCGGTACTGCTTCCCACCGGAACGAATGATGGCGTACAAAACGACCTCCGTGAAAATGGACCCGCGTTGTAACACACCCCTCACAGGGCAGTCAAATACCGCGGAACCGGCAAAACCCCCGCAGGCGCTAGACTTATTCCGCAACATTCCTCGTTGAAGGAGATGCCGATGCGTACCAGGCCCAGTACCATCATCGCACTCGTCGCTGCAGCCGCGCCCGCCGCGTTCGCGGCACAAACGCCGGCCGAGGCGATTGCCGCCGGACGGACGGCGATCGCGGCAAGACAGTTCGATCGCGCCATCATCACGATGCAGGATTCGATTCCCGCGGCGACGATGCTCACCGATCCGAAAGAGAAAGCCGCGGCTCTTGCCGCAATCCCTTTCTACCCGGCACTGGCGTTCAGCGAGCTCAAGCGCGACGACAAGACAAAGGAAGAGTTGCGCGAGTTCTTCCGCTTCAAGCGGGAAGCGGTGAAGCTCGATGAAGCGCGGTATCCGGTGCCCTTCGTTCGCGCATTCAACGAGGTGTCGGCAACGATCGTGCGAAACAACAGTGCGGTCTCAAAGAATGGGACTCCGTCGAACTCGTTCGACATCGCATATCCCGGCTTCAACGAATTTGCACTCGTTGCGCCGCGCGAGCGGAAGATCTCCGAGTGGAACAAGACTCCCGACTTTCTCTTCCTCGCGACGGATCAGGAACGAAGGGATTGGGGAAAGCTCGCCGATGACGAAGCACGCCGCGGTTTCGTCAGCCGCTTCTGGCAGCGGCGGGATGCGGATTTTCGCGAGGAGTTCGAACGGCGCGTCGCGTTCGCGGACGGCACTTTCGCCAATGAGAAGACGCGCGGTTCACTCACCGATCGCGGCCGCGTCTTCGTGATGGTCGGCAAACCCTACAAGGTCACGGCCCAACCACTCATTGCATCACGCGTGTTGCCGTCTCGTCTCGGAGACCTCGGCAACCGGATGGGCACGATGGAGCACTGGTACTACACGCGCGAGCAACTGCCGGTACCGCTTCCCCGGCAAAGCATCGAGTTCGTCTTCATCGACGCGCCCGACTATGGCGACTACATCCTCCAGCGGGATGCGTACTCGATCAAAGAGCTCGAGGAAGTGAAGAAGAAGTACGCGGGGGAGTGACGTTCATCGAGTTCATCCCGAGCGAGCGAAGCGAGTCGAGGGATCAACGACGGCACCGCGAAGATTGAGGGTCCTGCGCAAAACGCACCGCGGCTAACGTTTTATTGCACTCGACTCATCTTCGCGGTGTCTCCGTTGATCCCTCGACTCGCTTCGCTCGCTCGGGATGAACCGCCACCAAAAAAGAAGGGCGGCCGAAGCCGCCCTTCATCAACCGCAATGGTGGCGATTAGTAGGTGAGGCGCAGGCCAACCTGAACGGTGCGCGGCGCCTGGTAAACCGAACCAGTCTTGAAGAACTTCGAGGCCGGGAGCGATGCGTTGAACATCGGCTCGCCGTTGGCGTCGAGGTTCGCATCCGCGAACCATGGGGCGAACTGGTTGCCTTCCGCTGCTTCGATACCCTGATAGATGTAGTCCGTGTTGACTTCGAGCGGCTTGTGAGCGTTCGTCGCATTGAAGATGTCGACGACCGCAGACAGCTTGGTCGAGGTTCCACGGAACACCGGGATCGCGTAGTCAGCGTGCAGGTCGAGGTTGTAGTAGTTCGGGGTACGTCCCTCAGAACCACGCGGCTTGAGGAAGATCGTGCCGTTGCCGTAGCCGTTCACGGTATCCGGGCCGAGGGCCGAGATAGGAATACCCGAGGAGTAGTAGAAGCCTTCCGAAACCGTCAGGCCGAAGGGGAACAGATACGAGCTGTGGATCTTGAGCTGAATCGGCTTGTCGGCGCGGAGCTTGCCGTCTGCGTTGTTGAGGAACGACGGGAGGTCATAGAGAGCCGTGATGTTCGGATCGAGCTGCTCGTAACCGGACACGAACAGACCCTCGTAGTTGCCCTTTGCCTGAGCATAGACATACGACGCATAGAGCTGCCAGTTGTCGCGGAACGCACGCTGCACGGTGAACTCGGCGGCGCGGTAGTAGCGGCTCGGCTTCGGATAAACGGCGCCGAGGTCGCCTTCGCCCGGGTTCGCGATGCCGTAGCCGGTGAGCGCTGTCGGATCGGTCGGATCGCCAAAGACACCGAAGTCCTCCACGACGCGCTTCAGTTCGCGGTCGACGAGACGGACGCCCGCGCTCCAAACGTTGGCGAACTGATACTCGCCACCGACGATGTACTCATCCTGATACTGCGCCTTGAGATCCGCCGCGATCGGCGTGATGACATCGAGGCCCGTCAGGTTACGAATGCGGTACTTGGTCCAGCCGTTGACCGTCGCGCCATTGCGCGCCGAGGCGCGGACGGCGTCCGGAATCGGGTTGCCGGTCGGGTTGTACCAGTAGAGCGGGGTGTTGGTCAGCGGGTGCTGATAGTCGTTGATGATGTAGTCCTCGCCGTTGAGGGCGCGGATGTTCATGTCCAGCGGCATCGCTTCATAGAAGCGGCCGAGGTACGCGTACAGCTTCGAACGACCGTTGTCCTTCGGATCGAACACGACGCCGAGACGCGGGGCCCAGTTGTCCTTCATCGTGTAGCTGCCGATGTGCTTCGGATCGCTGACTTCTTCAGCGTTGCGGGCGGTGTAGACGCCGCGAGCCGATGTGATCTTCTGCTCTTCGTAGCGGAGGCCGAGGTTGAACTGGAGGTTCGAGCGAAGCTTCAGCTGGTCCTGAACGAAGGCGGCGCTGTTCGTCGTCTTGCCGGAACCATCGACCGAGTAGATGCGCTCCTGAACCTGATCGCAACGCTTGCCGGCGCACTCGCCGACGAGACGCGAGGTGCTGGTCGGACCAAAGAAGCGGTACCAGGTCTCGTGTGTGTTCGAGTCGTACTTGTTCGACTCGACGTCGACACCGTAGCGGATCTCGTTCTTGCCAAGGTAGTTCGTCAGCTTGGCCGAGTACGCATCACGCTTCGACTTTTCTTTCTGCGAACGCTGGAATCCGCCGAGCAGCTCTGCAGAATTCGTCTCGTCGACCTGGCGCGGAACGGCAGCGCCGGTCGCCGAGTTCGGACCGAGGTTGTTGTTTCTCTTGTGCTCACCGACGTTGACTTCGGCGAGGAACGACTGGGTGATCACGCCTGTGTAGCGGGCGTTGACGTTGTTGGACCCGACGTCGTTCTTGCGGTTGGCCGAGCTCTCGAGAGCTGGAGCCGCATTCACACCACGAATGAGCCAGCCCTTTTCCTTCGTCGGATCACCGAAGGTGGTGAAGACGAAGTTGTGGTTCGGGCTGGCGGACCAGGTCAGCTTGCCTGCGTAGAACGTGGTGTCGCGCTTGTACGAGGTCGGCTGATCGCCGAGAGGAGGATTCCACGCGCCGATCGAGACCTTGCGGTGACTCGGATTGTAGGCGCCGAAGAACCAGAGCTTGTCCTTGATGATCGGGCCGCCGAAAGACGCACCGAAATCGCTGCCGTCGGAGAGGCTGGCGCCAACCGTACGGCCGTTCGGGGCTTCTGATCCGCCACGCTTGAAGAGGCCGACGTTCTCGCTTGCCCAATCCTTGTTGCTGTAATAGCCGAACACGTCGCCGTGGAACTCGTTGCTGCCCGACTTGGTGATGACGTTGAACACGCCACCGGTCGAACGGCCGAACTCCGCGGAGTAACCGCCGGTCATGACCTGAACCTCTTCGACGAAGTTCATCGTGAGGTTCGTGCCCGACGTGCCGTAGCGGACGTCGGTGGTCGACAGACCGTCGATGATGTAGTTGTTCTCAGGAGCCGAGGAGGCACCGACGTTCGGCGAGTTGCCGAGCTGCGCGTTGCGCGTGTCGGACATGTTCATCTCGACGCCCGGAGCCATGGTCGTCAGCGACTGGAACGTACGTGCCGTCGGCAGCGACTCGAACTGACGAGCCGTGACGTTGACACCCGTGGTCGTCTTCGAAACGTCGACCAGCGGCGCTTCCGCCGTAACCGTGATGGCCTCGGAAACAGCGGCCTTCATCGTGAACTCGATGCCGGCTTCCTGTCCGAGATAAACGCGGGCGATGGTCTTCGTCTGCGGGGCGAAACCCGACAGCGTCGCCGTTGCCTTGTACCCCTCACCCGGGGGAACGTTGACGAATCGGTATGAGCCCGAGCCATCCGTCACAGCCGAACGAGTACCCTGCATTGCAGGTCCCGCCAGCTCGACGGTGACACCCGGGAGCGCGCCGCCCGATGCGTCCTTAACGGTTCCTGCCACGCTGCCCGCGGTGGTCGACTGTGCGAACACCACCGGAACGGCAAGCAGGAACACAAGCGCGCTAATGATTAGCTTTTTACCCATGGTCCCTCCTATCGTTTTTCGTAGGGTTTTTCGAACCCATACACACTGGTTTGCTGAACCTCTGGAAAAATGCGGCGCTAACTATAGCCATTCACTTCGAATCTGCAACCGCGCTGTAACAACGCCACCCGAATCTGGCACGGATTGAGCCTCGCTTCTCTGATTCGGTACCTTGAAGCGCAATTGGCTGCAAAGTCGGGTGCAGGTTTGCAACTTGTTACAGGTCGTCACAAATCACTGCGGTGAAACGGCTTCCGATACGTAGCCGCAAAGTATGGCGGGCGGGCAGGTCCAAAAATCCGAACACCCGGTTCAATCCGCCGTGCGGAAAAAGAAAAGCCGCCGCCGACGTCCGCCTTCCCAAAAACGGCAGGAGCAAGCGCTGCTGACATACAACCGCCCACGGGAG
>CAZKID010000041.1:0-20224 GCA_964552405.1 uncultured Thermoanaerobaculia bacterium | reverse complement strand
GGATCAGTGCGCCGGCCACTCCGTCGGCGGGCGCGGTGACGAGCAGGCCGGAGTGCGAGACGTCCATGTGTGACAGCCCGCGAGGATCGCGCGCGACATTCTTCGCGACTTCGACCGGCGGCCCGCCCGCTTCGAGCGACTTCGCATTGAAGGGAATCGCGTAGAGGCTGGTGCCGCGTGCGTAGACGAGGTGACCGCTCGGCAGATAGCGCGGCGAGGTGCCGCCGTTGACGAGCGTCTTGCGCTCGCCGGTATCGAGCCGCTGCGCGACGATCGTGGCCTCGTCCCACTCCGGCCCCTTGCCGACGACATAGAGCAGGACCTTGCTGCCGGGGATCACATCCGGCCAGCGATGCTGCAGCTCTCCGTTAGCCGCGAGGATCTTCGTGATGGGCTGCGGGGTGCCGCCGCCGGCGGAGATCCGCGAGATCGGGACGTAGAGATCGGGGACGAAGTAGATCGATCCGTCGTCGCCCCATGCGGCGCCGCGGAAGACCGGCGCATCGGCGAGTGTCACCGGCGTGCCGCCCGCGACCGCGACCTTCTTCAGTTTTCCGGCCGCCGCGAACCCGATCCACTTTCCATCCGGGGAGAAGAACGGATTCGTCGCCCCCTCGGTGCCGGGGATGGGCGTCGACTCCGCGGTGTCGAGCGCGCGAAGCCGGAGCGCCGACGTCGCGCCGTTCTCGACGGCGTACGCGAGCCGCGAGCCATCGGGCGAGATCGCGAACGGGCGCATGTCGAGCTGGTCGGGCGTGACGATGTGCTCGTTGTTCGGCGGGACGAACTGCACGCGGAGCGTCTGCTGCGCCGGAGCGTCTCCGCGATTTGCCAATACGGTGATCAGCGCTGCGATGGCGACAGCCGCGAGTCCCCATCCAAGCCAGAACGCTCTGCCGCGCTGCGCCGGCGCTTGCGGCTCGACGTCATGTTGACTATCCGTTGCACTCGCGAGCTCGAGGCGCGCATCGGCGATGTCGTGCAGGCGGTTCTTAGGATTGCGATCGAGGCATTGTTCGAGCAGGTGGCGGACGCCGCGCGGCGTGGAGTCGGGAAGCTTCGCGAGATCGATCTCATCGCGCAGGACGGCGGCGAGCGTGTCGCTGACGGTCTCGCCCGAGAAGAGGCGGCGACCGGTGAGCATCTCGTGAAGCACCACACCGAACGACCAGATGTCGCTGCGTTTGTCGACCGGTTTGCCGCGCGCCTGTTCGGGCGACATGTAGGCGGCGGTGCCGAGGATCATGCCGGCGTCGGTGGCGGGACGGGCCATGGTGGGGGAGTTCGCGAGGCTGGCGTCGCTCGACGTCGGGTCGGACTCGAAGGCTTTAGCGAGACCGAAGTCGAGGATCTTCACCGTGCCGTCGTGTGTGAGCTTGATGTTGGCCGGCTTGAGATCGCGATGGACGATCCCTTTCTCATGCGCCGCCTCCAGCCCCTCGGCGATCTGCCGCGCGATGGCGATCGCCTCATCGACGGGGATCGGCCCGCGCGTGAGGCGCTGCGCGAGGTCTTCCCCTTCGACCAGCTCGAGCGCAAGCGCCAGCCCGCCGTTCGCCTCCTCGAGCCCGAAGATCGCCGCGATGTTTGGATGATTGAGCGCCGCCACGAGCTGCGCTTCGCGCCGAAAGCGAACGACGCGCTCGCGATCCTGCGCAAAGGCAGCAGGAAGAACTTTGATCGCGACGTCGCGATTCAGGCGAGGGTCGCGAGCACGAAAGACTTCCCCCATCCCGCCCGCGCCGATCGGCGCGACGATCTCGTAGGGCCCGAGGCGTGCTCCGGAGGGGAGGGTCATGGTTTATGGAGGACCGGGGAACAGTATAGAGGAAGGAGCCGTGCTGCAGCGAAAGGTTAGCCAATTCGTGGGCGTTCCTCGCTAGAATATGCAGCACACGATGGGCGTTGAATACCGGCGCTACTTGATCCCAAGGCCCAACACGGTTCGCCCGAATGCCCAAGCTATCTCTGCGTTAGTGACTGCACTCCAGGACGCCGGTTGGCTGCTCTCGCCGAACACTGCCTCTTTCGAGGAAGTGTCGTTTTCGCAGAGCGAGCTCTATCACGCAGCAAGGGAATGGGGTTACTTTGCGCGCACGGTTGGGCAAAGATCTTCCTTTGCGGCTCCGATCCCAGATTTGATGACTGAGTTCGCGAACCGCGATCTCATGTTGGTTTGGCCAGTGGAGTCTCTCGCTCGGACTGGTCTCCGATATCCCCTCGAACCTATGCCGTTCGATGCCCCAGGGGATGCTGAGGATTGCTACTACGAAATCCAACTGCACTTCGGCAGGGATTTCATCTATCACTTGTCAGGGGACATCGATCCCTTTGAGCCAGAACCGGGCTGCTCTCGCGGACACTCGCTGGAATGCGAGGCAGACGCCGAGGAAGATCCATTTCTACGATCTGCGAATCCGTGCGACCTGCGCTGAGTGCGGCGACGACTCGTTCGATCCAACACTACTTGTTGCATCGGGGCGAGATGGCTGGACAGGGAAACCACTTCGGATTCAGGGCGGAGCTGCGTATCGCTTTGCCATGGTGGTCGACTGCGGCAAGTTTTTCGGAGAACGGCGGCTGAGTTTCCACCCGGATCTTAAGAGTCTGGTTGAGCGCACGTTGGGCCTCTTGACGTACGAACTAGAGGACTTCTACTGAATAGTCCGAAGCCGCTCCTAACAAACCGTTGCAGCGCGGCGTGACCTGTATTGACCGCGGCATGTTGTGCGCTCTACCTCATCCCGCCGCCACCCGCGCCAGCCTGAAGACATCCATCGGCATTGCCCGATGCAGGCGCCAGATGATGGCCATTGGGCGTTCGCCGGTGTGGCTGATGTAGGAAGCCGGGCCCAGGAACGTGAACGGTTGGGTGCGGCCCCACGCGTCCTTATTGGACGGGCGTACGAACAGCATGACGCGACTGCCGCGTTCAATGTGGTGGATGTATCGCTGACCGGTATCGCTACGCTCGCGAGTCACTGACTGCGATTCCCAGTGAAAGCGGTCGGGCGCGATCGCGTAGTCACGATATCGCGTAGTGGGCGAATAGTGCTTTTCGCTCTTTTCCAGAGTGATGAAGAAATAGTCGGTGCGAGTCGCTTCATGCCATAAGACACCGGTCTGTTGTGTGAAAGGTCTTCCCACCGTCGAGCGGCCGATGGCGGCGAGAACTTCGTCGCGGGTATAGCGCGCGTGCAGCGCGAGCGGCACATCTGCGAATGCGTCGTCGCGTACCGCTTCGAAGAGTGGGAACGTCTGGTGCTCCGCGCGGTCTTCGAGCACTTCGAGAATCTGAAGTAGCTCGGATCGTGCATCGCTGGACCGAGAGAGTTCATGGAGGATGGTGTGGATGTCGCGCGCTTCCGGAGCCAGAGTAAGAAGAAACCCCTCGACGATGCGGCGGTCGCGCAGGGAAAGCCCATCGACCGAGATCAGGTCGCGAGAAAGCAGTGTGCGGAGCAATGCAATGCGTTCCGGATCGTCGATATGCAACAGTCTCGACGCGCCGAGCAGGAGGCGATCGTCATTGCCTGGCGCTGCGTCGGCGACGCGCATCGTGACGTCCGATGCGTGATGGAAGAGCTCCGCCTCGCGTTGCAGTCTCGTCCACGACCATCCGCGCGAGCGATAGACATCTTCCAGATCTATCGCCGCTGCGGTAATGAACTCGAGAAGTGTTGTCGAGCGGCCGATCGACTGCAGTTCGCGCACCAGTGTGGCGAAGCGTGACCCGATCGCTTCCTTCAAGTTATCGAGCACGACCTGGCGTGCGACGCGGTCGAGCTGGATCGAACATCCCGCGGGAAGAAGCGGAAATCCGTTCTCGATCTGCTTCGTAACTTCGGCACGCGTGGATCCAGTGATCGCGCGATACCGAAGATCGAAGCGGAAGTTACGGTTCGCATTGCCGATGAAATCGAGCACGGTCAGACAATCCTTGTTATGCGTTCTCCGCAATCCTCGGCCGAGCTGCTGAAGGAAGACCGTCGCGCTCTCGGTGGGGCGGAGGAACAGCACGGTGTCGATCTCAGGCACGTCGACGCCTTCATTGAAGAGGTCGACGGCGAAGAGGCAATTGACTTCGCGCGATTTCAGCTTGCGCAGCGCCTCGTCGCGCTCGACGCTGCTGCTATCCGCCGAGACGTGCAGCGATGGAATGCCGGCTTCGTTGAACCTCCGGGCCATGTAGCGGGCGTGCTCGATCCCGACGCAAAATCCGAGGGCTCGCATGGAGGCAACGTCGGTCACTTTCCGCTGCAACTCGGAGAGAACTTGCGCGACGCGCGCGTCGTCACCGATGTAGACGCCTTCCAGTTGCGCGCGATCGTATGCACCCCGTGTCCAGCGGATCTGTGCGAGGTTCGTGTTGTCGTGCAAGCCGAAGTAGTGGAATGGCGAGAGCAGTTGTCGTTCGAGTGCATCCCACAGTCGCAATTCGACGGCGATGCGATCGCCGAACCAGTGCAGGATCGATTCGCCATCGGCACGGTCCGGCGTGGCGGTGAGGCCGAGTAACACGCGAGGCTGAAAGTGCTCGAGCAATCGCCGATAGGTCGGCGCGGCAGCGTGATGGAACTCGTCGACGATCACCACGTCGAATGCATCCGGCGCGACGCGATCAAGATCGATCTGTTGCAGTGACTGCACCGATGCAAAGACGTGCTGCCATTCGTCAGGACGATGCCCATCGACATACAGCTCACCGAACGCTCCGTCGCGAATGACGTGACGAAAGGTGACGAGCGATTGCTCGAGAATTTCCTTGCGATGTGCCACAAAGAGCAGCTTCAGCGGACGCGCGTTGCCCATCTCCTCGGACACGCGCTTGTAGTCGAGCGCGGCGACGACGGTCTTGCCCGTGCCGGTTGCGGCGACGACGAGATTGCGCCAGCGGTTGTGGCGGTAACGTTCGACCGTGAGCTTGTCCAAGATTTCGCGTTGATGCGGCCATGGCTCGATCGCGAACGGGACAAGTGAGGTGGACTTGTTTGCACCGCTGGCCAGCTCAATCGCTTTGTCGAAACGCTCAGCGTCTTCGCTCCGATAGGTCTCGAAGGAGGGGTCGGCCCAATAGCTGTCGAACGTGGCTGCGAATTTCTCGAGGATCGACGGCGCGTCCAACTGGGAGAGGCGGACGTTCCACTCGACACCATCGAGGAGTGCCGACTTCGACAAGTTGGACGAGCCGATGAACGCAGTCGAGAATCCCGAGTCGCGATGAAACAGCCACGCTTTGGCGTGAAGGCGTGTGTGGTCGGTCTGATACGAGACCTTTAAGTCGGCGCCCATTTCGAGGAGGCGGTCGATCGCTTTTCGCTCGGTCGCGCCGACGTAGGTCGTTGTGATGATGCGCAACTTGCGGCCGGAGCGGATGTAGGTGTCGAGTTGTTCTTCCAGAGTCCGCAGGCCGTGCCACTTGATGAAGGCGCAGAGAAGGTCGATGCGATCGGCTGACGAGATCTCTCGCTGGATCGCCTGACCGACCGATGGCTCTCCGCGCGCATTGACCAGCAGATCGCTTTGGGCGAGCGGGATCAGCGGATCGTCTGCGCGGACCTCGCCTCGCAGTGCGTCGAGATGATGAACGGAGGCGAGACGGCGAGGCGGAATCGCGAGGTGATCATCATGGTCGACGGTCGCTAACGACGCGAGAAGCTCATTGACGATCTGCGCCTGTCGCGCGATGCGGTCTTCATCTTTGACGCCGGCAAGCGCCTGGCGCACCACGGCAGCGAGGTGGCGGGCAAAAGTCAGATCAGCGTCGGCCGGATCCAGCTCGCGTTCGTCCGCCACGAGCTTCGAGCGATCGAGTTGACGCAGCTCGCGCTCAATCTCGTTCGTGATCGGAAGGTCGTAGAGACCGGGTGGCAGCGTGGGCACCGAGGGCCATGATACGGAAGGCGAGCCGGTTCACGATGTTTCCCGTTGCGGCCCCTCCTGCATACAATCGGCTATTGGTTTACTGGCAAAAGTTCGACCCGGCTGCGTTCGAGTATGAATTCGACGAAGACGAGCTCGCAGCTCATGGCATTAACGTCGACGAGGCCGCCGAGGTCTTCTGGAACGGGTTCGAGGTAATGCGAAACAAGCGGCAAGGGACTGGTTATCAGATCATTGGGCTTACCGATGCGGGTCGAGTGTTGAAGGTCATCGCTTACGAGAAGAGAAAAGGCTTGATCCGTGTTATCACTGGGTGGCCGGTATGACTGCACGCAAAGATCGGATACAGGAAATCGAACGCGTACTTCTCGAAGATGCTGAGAAGGCCGATGCGTGGAGTTCACCGATGCGCGTTCCAGCGAGCCGCTCTCCTCGGCCCGGGTGGTATGGGCAATCGAAGCATCTCGAGCTTGCTGCGAAGTTTTTTGTGCTGTCCATCCTCCATCGGCTCGGTTCCGAGGCAACGCTCACATTGGCTCAACCAACCGATGTCGATATCGCGGCAGTTCTGCCTTCCGGCGAAGCGCTGACGATTCAATTGAAGACGCTGACAGGGAGCACAAACTGGTGGGTTGATCGGTTCCGAGTTCGCAAGCATCACTTCGTAGCGTTTGTTTGCTTTCAAGAACCAGTAGGAGCGGTCGATCCGGCTGCCACGCCGCAGCTCTACATTTGGTCGTCGCAGCGGTTGCAGTCCTTTCTTCGTCAGCAGAAGAAGAAGTCGGTCTCGCTCGATGTCCTTGCGTCGCGACATAGTCCGAGCGAAGCGTTGGAATGTTTTGCCGTGCGCAAGGCCGGCTAGACGCCTTCAGATCTCGGCATCCCTCGCAACTCGAGCAACCGTCGGCGTGCGGCTACTTCACTTGGTTAGTTGAAAATCACGAGCCTTCCGTCGCTGCGGGTAACACTGTGTGCAAGGTGTGGGGAGGCACGATCAACATGCCTCCTTCGTTGACCACGATCGCCTTGCCGTCCACCAGCATGTTGATCGTTCCGTTTGTCACGAACATCCCTTCGGGGTAGTCGTGGGCATCGGGATGGAGCTCGCCCAGTTCCAGGACTTCCACACTCATTGCAGGACCTCCGTGTTGACTCCGCCGAATGCTTTGTAGACGGCGACTACGCTCGTGAAGACCTGCGACTCTGCCTGCGCGACTCCGTCCTCGGCCTGCAGTTGCGTGCGTTCGGCGTCGAGTAGGGCGAGGAAGTCGGAGACGCCTTCGCGATATCTTGCGCGGGCGATGGATGCTGCTCTCGCGCTCTCTCTTGCTTGGTCGTTGAGCTTCACTAACCGCTCCTGCTGCTCGTGATAGTTGACTAACGCGTTCTCTGCTTCTTCTGCGGCGCGTAAGAGCGACTGCTCGTATTGCGCTTCTGCTTCTCTTGTTGCGGCCTTGGATCCTTTCAATCTTGCGCGGGCGCTGCCGAGGTCGAAGGCGGACCAGCTCAGTGCGGGCGTCACTGCCCAGGCTCGGGAGTCGGATTGGCCGAAGAGGCTTCCTCTTCCGGCGATGAAGCCGAGGAAGCCGGTGAGTGTGATTCTTGGGAAGAGGTCGGCGTGGGCGATGCCTTCTCTGGCCATCGCCGCGTTCAGGCGTTGCTCGGCGGCTCTTACATCGGGGCGGTGGTGCAGTAGATCGTTGGGGTCGCCTAGTGTTAATTCCTTTGCCAGCGGCTTGTACTCGCGTGGGGTCAGGTCGAGATCGAGTTTGCCCGGTGTCTTGCCGATGAGAACCGCTAAGCGATGCTCGCGTTCTGCCATCGCGATTCTGATTGGGGGGATCGTCGCTTCGATCGCGGCGACTCTTGCGCTCGCGCTGGCGACGTCGAGCTCTTCGCCGATTCCGGCGTCGCGTCTGACTTGTGTCAGGTGCAGCGTCTCGCGTTGATTCGTCAGGCTGTGTTCTGCGACGGACAATTGTTGTTGCAGGCCGCGAAGCTCGAAGTAGTTTCTTGCGACTTCCGCGGCAACGATGATCTGTACGTCCTCGAGCGACGCCTGATAGCTCTCGGCGGTTGCTTTTGCCGCTTTCACAGATGAGCGCACGCGGCCGAAGAGATCGAGCTCCCAGAACGCGTCGAAGCCGGCGCGATACGTCGTGGTCTTCTTCGCGTCATTCGTGAAGCCGGGGATCACCGCTTTGCGCTTGTCGAGCAGCGCGTCCGCAGTCGCGGTTGGATATTGATCGAGTGCGGCGTCGCTGAACGCGGCTCGTGACTGCTCGAGCCGCGCCAGTGCGATGCGGATGTCGTTGTTCGAGCGAAGCGCGTTCGTCTCCAGCGCATCGAGTGTCGGGTCTTCGAATTGAGACCACCAGTTCGTTTGAGAAGGAGCCGCGGACGCGCTCCACGTTGTGAGCACCGCAATCATCAGCATCGCGGCTACTTGTGCAGGGATCCGCAGCTCTTGTTTCTTGAAGCGCTCAACCAGATTGCCGATGAAGGTGAAGAAGAGCGGTGTGAGGAAGAGGCCGAACGTTGTTACGCCCAGCATTCCGGCGAAGACGGCGATGCCCATTGCCTGGCGGATTTCTGAACCGGCTCCGGTGGAGAAGACCAGCGGGAGGACGCCGGCGATGAACGCTACGCTTGTCATTAGCACCGGGCGCAGGCGGACCTTGCAGGCTTCGAGGATCGCAGTCACGCGATCGTCGCCTTGTTCCTCTCTGTGCTTTGCGAACTCCACGATCAAGATCGCGTTCTTACAGGCCAGTCCTGCTAACACTAAGAAGCTGATCTGCGTGAAGACGTTGTTGTCGCCTCCTGTCACCCACACGCCTGCGATCGCGCTGAGGATCGTCATCGGCACGTTGAGAATCACCGACAGCGGCAGCGACCAGCTCTCGTACTGCGCGGCGAGCACCACGTACACGAGCAGCACGCAGAGCGGGAAGATCAGCACCATCGTGTTACCCGACAGAATTTCCTGATACGCGAGCTCGGTCCACTCATACGACATCCCGCTCGGCAGCTTCTGCTTCAACACTTCGGCGATCGCGCTCTGCGCCTGACCCGAACTGAATCCCGGCGACGGGCCGCCGTTGATCTCCGCGGCAGGGAAGCCGTTGTAGTGCATCACCTGGTCAGGCCCGTAGCCGCGCTTGATCGACACGAGCGAGCCGAGCGGCACCATCGCGCCGTGCGCATTCCGCGTATAGAGCCGCGGGATCTGCTCCGGCTGCGTGCGGAACTTCGACTCCGCCTGGACGTTCACCTGATACGTCCGGCCGAAGCGATTGAAGTCGTTCACATAGAGCGATCCGAGGTAGATCTGCAGCGTGTCGAAGAGCTCGGTGAGATCGACGCCGTACGTCTTCGCGCGCTCGCGATCGACGTTCGCATCGATCTGCGGCACGCTCACCTGGAAGCTCGAGAACAAACCGGCGAGCTCCTTCCGCTTGCGCCCGTCGTTCATCGCGCTCTGCACTTGCGAGTAGAGCTCTTCGAAGCCGGAGCCGTCGCGATCCTCGACATACAGCTTGAATCCGCCGACGGTGCCGAGGCCCTGGACGGGCGGCGGCGGGAAGATGGCGACGAATGCTTCCTGAATGCCGGCGTACTTCATGTTCAGCGACTGCACGATCGCGCCGGCGCTGAGGTTCTTGCCCTTCCGTTCTTCTTCCGGTTTCAACGTCACGAAGACGATGCCGGCATTCGACGCGTTCACGAAGCCATTGATCGAGAGGCCGGGGAACGCGACGGCATTCGCGACGCCCGGCTCCTTCAGCGCGATGTCCGACATCTTGCGGATCACAGACTCGGTGCGATCGAGCGTTGCTGCATCGGGTAGTTGGGCAAACGCGACGAGGTACGACTTGTCCTGCGCCGGCACGAAGCCCCGCGGCACTTTCGCGAGTCCCAGCGCTGCGAGCCCAACGAGGCCGAGGTAGACGATGAGCGCGGCGACGGCAACGCGCAGCACGCGCGCCACGCCGCGCGAGTACGCGCTCGACATCCTCGCGAATTCGCGATTGAAGAGGCGGAAGAACCAGCCGAAGAGACGATCAGCGGCGCGCTGCAGACGGTCACGCGGCGCGCCGTGGGGAAGGAGAAGTCGGGAGGCGAGTGCGGGGCTGAGGGTGAGGGAGTTGAATGCGGAGATGACCGTCGAGATGGCGATCGTCAACGCGAACTGCCGGTAGAACTGCCCGGTCAATCCGCTGATGAATGCCGTGGGGATGAACACTGCGCAGAGCACGAGCGCGATCGCGATGATCGGCCCGGCGACTTCCTTCATCGCTTCGCGCGTCGCTTCGAGCGGAGACTTGCCGAGCTCGATGTGCCGCTCGACGTTCTCCACGACGACGATCGCATCATCGACGACGATGCCGATCGCGAGCACGAGTCCGAACAGCGACAGCGTGTTCAGCGAGAAGCCGAGGAGGAGCATCACGGCAAAGGTGCCGATGAGGGAGACCGGAACCGCGACGAGCGGGATGATCGACGCGCGCCACGTCTGCAGGAAGATCATCACGACGATGACGACGAGCAGGATCGCCTCGAACAGCGTCTCGACGACCGCCGCGATCGAGTGGCGGACGAAGAGGGTCGGGTCGTAGACGATCGAGTAGTCGACGCCGGCAGGGAACGACTTCTTCAGCCGCTCCATCGTCGCGCGCACTTCGTTCGAGGCTTGGATCGCGTTCGTGCCGGGGCGCTGGAAGATGCCGATGGCGACCGCGTTCTTGTTGTCGAGCAGGCTGCGCATCGAGTAGTGATCCGCGCCGATCTGCACGCGGCCGACGTCGCGGATGCGCGTGATCTGTCCGTCGGGCGTCGCGCGGACGACGATGTTGCCGAACTCTTCTTCGTTCGTGAGGCGGCCCTGCGCGTTGATCGAGAGCTGGAATGTCGTATTGCTTGGTGATGGAGGAGCGCCGAGGACGCCGGCGGCGACTTGCAGGTTCTGCTCGCGGATTGCGTGGACGACATCGGATGCCGTGAGCTGCCGCGCCGCGAGTTTGTCGGGATCGAGCCAGACGCGCATGCTGTACTCGCCCGCGCCGAAGATGTTCACCGCGCCGACGCCGTTGATGCGCGCTAGCTCGTCCTTCACGCGCAGATGCGCGAAGTTCGACAGGTAGAGCATGTCGTAGCGCGAGTCGGGCGAGGTGAGGTGCACGACCATGATGAAATCGGGCGAGGCCTTCTCCGTCGTCACGCCGATGCGCTGCACTTCCGCCGGCAATCGCGGTAGTGCTTGTGACACGCGGTTCTGCACTTGCACCTGCGCGTTGTCGAGATCGGTGCCGACTGCGAACGTCACGGTCAGCGTGAGGCGACCATCCGAGGTCGACTGCGAGAACATGTAGAGCATGCCCTCGACGCCGTTGAGCGATTGCTCGAGTGGGCCGGCAACGGACTCCGCGATGACTTTCGGATTCGCGCCGGGATACGCGGCGTGCACGACGACGGTCGGTGGTGCAACGCTTGGATATTCGCTGACCGGCAGCTTCGTCAGCGCGATGCCGCCGGCGATGATGATGAGCAGCGAGAGCACGGCCGCGAAGATCGGGCGCGTGATGAAGAATTGTGCGAGTTTCATGAGTTGCTCTTTTCCAGCATCGACACGACTTGAGGATCGACGTGCACGCCGGGACGCACGCGCTGCAAGCCGTTGACGACGACGCGATCGTTCGTCACGAGGCCGCTCTTCACGACGCGCAATCCGTCGATGATCGGACCGAGCTGCACCGCGCGATATTCGATCGCGCCATCCGCGCCGACGACATAGACATAGCGCTTGTCGAGATCAGTGCCGACTGCACGATCCTGAATCAGCAGCGCGTGATACGGCCTGCTGCCGGGGAGACGCAGACGAACGAATGCGCCGGGCGTGAGACTGAGATCGCGATTGCGGAAGATCGTGCGGCCGCGGATCGTGCCGGTCGCGGGATTGATCTGGTTGTCGACGAAGTCGAGTTTCCCTTCGTGCGGAAAGTCCTCCTCGGTGCCGAGCGCCATGTGAATCGGCTGACCGGTCTTACGCGTGCTGATGAAGTGATGGAACGTCTGCTCGTCTGCTTCGAACGATGCGTAGATCGGATCGAGCGAGACGACGGTCGTGAGTAATGTTGCTTCGCCCGGGCCGCTCGAGACGAGATTGCCGGTGGTGACGATCGCGCGTCCGACGCGGCCGTCGATCGGCGAGGTCACGCGCGTGAACTCGAGATTCAGCTCGGCTGCGCGCAATGCGGCTTGAACCGCGGAGACCTGCGCAGCGGACTCCTGCGCGAATGCCTTACGGCGATCGCGCTCTTCGGGCGACATCGCGTTGTCGGTCGAGAGCCGCTCCGCGCGCGTCAATTCATTCTTGGCGCGCTCGACCGTTGCGTTCGCGCGCTCCAGCTCGGCGCGCAGCCGATCGACCTCGGCCTGGAACGGACGCGCGTCGATCTCGAAGAGGAGCTCGCCCTTGTGCACCATCGCTCCTTCATCGAAGCGGATGGCGGAGACGAAGCCGGAGACGCGCGGGCGGATCGAGACTTCATGCACGGCTTCGAGCCTGCCCGTGAACTCGTCCGACTCGGTCACGTCGCGCGAGACGACCTCGGCCACGTCGATTTTCGGAGCAGGCGCAGTGCCGGCGGGCTGAGCCGAGACGCGCGTGCAGGCCTGGATCAATGGAAGAACGAGGAGGAGAGTCAGCAGTGCGAAGCGCTTTGTTTCCATGGAGCGTAAGTGTCGGTTCCGGAAACGGTTCCAACAATCGAGCAGTGGTGTGGGGGCGGTCTACGACTTTCGGACGATGGGAGTGCGGCAGCTTGCTGCCGCCATGGAGTGCTGCGGCTTGCTGCAGCAGATTGATCTTTACGGCAGCAAGCTGCCGCACTCCATGGCTGCGGCAAGCCGCAGCACTCCTACTTTCGGACGATGTGCGTTTCCCGCCCGCGGCGCATAATCACGCACATGGATGACTCCTGCCCGCTGACGCCCCGCATGACCTGGCCGGATGACATCGAGAAGCTGAAGGAGCTCCTCGATCAGGAGCACTACGAGCGCCGCCGCGCGGACTGCAAGGCTGAGATCCAAAGTCACGCAGTGCAGCTCACGTTCGATCTCCTCATGAAGGAGCCCGATCGCGACTCGTTCTTCCGCGAGTTGATGCGCGCGTTGCTCGAGCATGCGGAGAGCCGGACATACGCCGCCTGGCTGCTCGATGACGACGAGAAGGAGTGCAAGCTCTGGATGACGTCGCACGAGTCCGGCGAATGGGAAGCGCTCGCGCCGCGCGCGAAGGAAACGTACGAGGTCGCGAGCTCGTTCGGCACGTTGTGCATCGTTCCGCTGAAGCTGACGGATCGCACGCTCGGCTGGATCGCGATGTCGATCGACGATGAGCCGGCGTACTACGCACCGTGGCGTCGCGCGACATTGGAAGCGATCGCGATGCAGGTCACGCTCGCATTGCATCAGAGCCGTCTCGCAGAGCGGAGTCTCGATGAAGCGCGAAGGAAGGCCGTGCTCGAGGAGCGCAATCGCATCGCGCGCGACATTCACGACACGCTCGCGCAGGGCTTCGCCGCGATTCTCATGCAGCTTCAGGCCGTGCAGCGCTCGTCGTCGTCGTTGCCTGCGAGTGTCGCGCAGAGTGTGGAGACCGCGATCGATCTCGCACGCACGCACATGATCGAAGCGCGTCGCTCGGTCGGTACGCTGCATCCGCAGGATCTCGAAGTGGGTGATGTTGCGGCGGTGCTCGAGCGCACGGCCGATCTCGCGCGGCGCACGACTGATGTGCCGATCGAGGTCGTCATCGAAGAACTGCCGCCGCTCGGCGCGGGAGTCGAGCGCGAGATCATCGGCATCGCGCAGGAAGCAATCACCAATGCGGTGCGTCATGCACGTGCGCACACGATCCGCGTGCATGCGGGATCGACGCGCTCGGTCGGCTTCCGGCTGTCGGTCGCTGACGATGGACGCGGCATCGCGAAGGAGCGTTTCAGCGCAGGCTTCGGCCTGACCAGCATGCAGGAGCGCGCGCAGCGCATCGGCGGCTCGCTGACGATCGTGACGGCGCCGCGTGCCGGAACGGAAGTCGTGCTGGCGTGGGAGCCGCCCGCGTTCAGCATTCCGACGGCATGAGCGAGCCTCACGGAGTTCTCGTCGTCGACGATCACGCGCTCGTGCGCACCGGCGTCGTGAAGATCATCAGTCATGAGTCCGATCTGCGTGTGGTCGCGGAAGCGTCGAACGGCGTCGAAGCGGTCGAGGCGTTCACGAAGCATCGTCCCGATGTGACGCTGCTCGATCTGCGGATGCCGGTGATGGAAGGTGTCGAAGCGGTGCGGCAGATCCGCGAGGTCGATCCCGCGGCGAAGGTCATCGTGTTGACGACCTACGACACGGACGAAGACATCACGCGCGCGCTGAAGGCGGGTGCGAAGGCGTTCGTGCTGAAGGACATCACCGCCGATGAGTTGATCGCATGCATCCGCGATGTGCTCGCAGGGAAGACCTATCTCGCTCCCGCCGCCGCCGCGAAACTCGCGGAAGGGTTAGCGCGCGTGCAGGTAACGCCGCGCGAGCTCTCAACGCTGCGCCTGATGGCCGACGGCAAGTCCAACAAAGAGATCGCGACCACGCTCGGCATCTCCGAGCGCACCGTCAAGACCCACCTCGGTCACCTCTTCGAAAAACTCGGCGTCACGAGCAGGACCGAGGCGCTGAAGGTAGCCACAAGGCGCGGCCTCGTCCGTATGTAGGAGTGCGGCAGCTCGCTGCCGCCATGGAGTGCGGCGGCTTGCCGCCGCAGTTGATATTCGCGGCAGCAAGCTGCCGCACTCCACGGCTGCGGCAAGCCGCAGCACTCCAAGATCCCCATCACGAGCAAGAACGAAGGTAGCCACAAGGCGCGGCCTCGTCCGTATGTAGGAGTGCGGCAGCTCGCTGCCGCCATGGAGTGCGGCGGCTTGCCGCCGCAGTTGATATTCGCGGCAGCAAGCTGCCGCACTCCACGGCGGCGGCAAGCCGCAGCACTCCTAGTAGTCGTCGCGCACGACGACGCCCTCGAGCGGCGCGTTCTCCACCGCGCGCACAAACCCTTTCGGTGCGTGATCGGCGAACCAGGTTGCTGAGCACCATCGATAGTTGGTCGCCTTCGCAACCACTCCATGGTGCACGGCGTTTTCATGCACGTACTTCAATCGTGCGAAGTACGAGGTCTCGCTCGTGATCAGCGTGTCGTAATACTGATACCAGACCTTTCTTCCTGGTCTGCGCTGCGCTCGATTGAGCTCGATCGCGGCTTTCGAGTGAAGGTGGCGAAGGAAGGACGGCAACGTATCCGCACCGGCGGAAATCACCATGTGATAGTGATTCACGAGGAGACACCAGGCATGCAGAAACATGCGGTGTTCTTTCGCGATCGCGAACAGCAACGCCTCGAGTTGCGAAAGGTCCTCAGCGTCGCGATAGAAGTGCCGCTTCAGGTAAGTCCCGGCGGTCACGATGTAGACGCCGTCGGTGGTCGTGAAATGAAGTGGTGCGTGGGCCCAGCTCATGGGACCGAGGCTCCCTCGGAATACGGGCTGAGGCAAATTTTCTACAGGGAGGAGAGACGTTGCTTCCGTACTCCATGGCTGCGGCAAGCCGCAGCACTCCTAGCTTGCCGCGAGGAACTTCTGGAAGTCGGCTGCTCCCATCGGGCGCGCGAAGAGGAATCCCTGGCCGTGCGGACAGTGCTCTCCCTTCAACATCCGCAGCTGTTCTTCGCTCTCTACTCCTTCGGCCACGACTCGAAGATCGAGCGACTTCGCCAGCTGCACGACCGCGGCGATGATGGCCTGGTCACCACCCTTCGCATCGATGCCGCTGACGAATGAACGATCGATCTTGACCGAATCGATCGGAAAGCGCTGCAGGTAACTCAGCGACGAGTAGCCGATTCCGAAGTCGTCGATTACGAGCTGTATTCCCATCGCCTTGAGCTGATGGAGCGTCTCCATCGTTCGCTCGGCGTGATGCATCAATGTCGTCTCGGTGATTTCGAGCTCGATGAGGCGCGCGGGTGCTCCGGTCTCTTCGAGAATGCGGTGGACCGTTTCGACGAGATGGCGATCCTGGAATTCGAGTGCCGAGAGATTGACGGCGACGCGGATCTCGCGGAAGCCGTTGGCAAGCCACGCGGTCAGATCGCGGCAGACGCGTTCAAGCACGAAAGCGCCCAGGCGCATGATGATGCGCGATCCTTCGGCAGTAGGAATGAAGCTGTCGGGCAGCATCAGCCCGCGCGTCGGATGTCGCCAGCGGACCAGTGCCTCGGCTGCCACGACTTTGCCGCTCTGCAGATCGAGTTGTGGCTGATAGAAGACCTCGAGCTCGCCATGGTCGATTGCATGTCGCAGGTCGGATTCCAGCGCCGACTGGTCCGGGTGATCCGGCGATGACGCAGCCGCGTGAATCTCATAACTCGAGCCGCCGAGGAGTTTGGCGCGGTACATGGCGCGATCGGCGTGACGCAGCAGCGTCTCGATGTCGTTTCCGTCGCGCGGATAAAGAGCGATGCCGACGCTGACACCCAGATAGATCTCGTGAGAGTCAGTGACCAGCGGCCTCTCCATGGACGCGATGACCTTCTGTGCGACCTTCACCGATTCCTTCGGATCGTTGAAGTCGCTGACCAGTGCAACGAACTCGTCACCACCGATCCGCGCAAGCGTGTCCGCTTCACGAATGGTCTCGCTGAGCCGGGTCGCTGCGATCCGCAGGACCTGATCGCCCACGCCATGACCGTAGTTGTCGTTCACGTTCTTGAAGCGATCAAGGTCCAGGAACATCACGGCGACGAGCGAGTTGTTTCGGCGGGCTCGCGCGAGTGCAACGGTGGCGCGGTCTTCGAGCAGCAGGCGATTGGGGAGATCGGTCAGCACGTCGTGGTAGACCTGATGCTCGATCTGTTCTTCGGCGCGCTTGCGATCGCTGATCTCGCGCGACACGTTCACGATCTCCTCGACTTCGCCTTCCTTCCGGATCGCGCGGCTCGTCGTTTCGAACCAGACCGGCTCGCCACTCTTCTTCCGCAAGCGGTAGCTGAGAGTCGAGCTGCCCTGTTCCCGCATGAGCATCGACTGCAGTTCACGAATCTCGCCGGCCAGATCGCGATCGATGAGGTCGTAGATCGACCGGCCGACCAACTCGCCGGGCTCGAAGCCGAGCAGTGGCTGCGAGGCGTGCGAGACATAGAGGAGCCGGCCATCGGGAGTCTGCCGCGAGATCATGTCGGCCGAGCTCTCGATGATGTAAGCGGTGCGCAACTCTTCTTCGACGACGCTTCGC
Source organism: uncultured Thermoanaerobaculia bacterium (assembly GCA_964552405.1). Taxonomy (GTDB): domain Bacteria; phylum Acidobacteriota; class Thermoanaerobaculia; order Gp7-AA8; family Gp7-AA8; genus JAJPHC01. Next base: position 3,004 of record CAZKID010000041.1, on the reverse strand, counting down.
GCGTGATGTTCTTCCTGCAGACGAAGCTCCGCGTCGCGCGCCTCGCGCGCTTTTTCTTCGCGTTCGGCGAGCACAGCCGAGAGCATCAGCATGGTGAGGACGACCACCGCGGTGAATCCCTGGAGCAGCAGCAGCGATTCATTTCGTGTGATCCCTGCGGTCGCGAACGGCCCCATGCCTTTCGCGGTAAACGCAACCGAGATCGAGGAGAGGACGAACATCGCCAGAGTCGCTCCCCGCTGGCCATAGCGGAATGCAGCAGTGAGGAGGAACGGAATCAGAACGAAGAAAAGCGGATAGCGCGGAATGCTGAAGATGACGATGCAGGTCGCGATCAACAGGAAGAAGACGGCGATCGCCTCGACAGTCCTGTTGAATGAGAGCTCGCTCGCGTCACGCAGGCTCCACACGAGGAGCAGCGGCGCGACGACGAGAATGCCGGCCGCGTCGCCAAGCAGCCACGTGATCCAGGTTTCCGCGAAGAGGGAGCGCGCGACGACACCGCTATAAAAGAAGCTGAGTGTGCCGATCGTCGAGGTGATGAGCGAGCTGATGATGGCGCCGAAGACGACGAAGCGGATGACATCGTCGGCACGGCGGAAGAGGAGACTCGTGTCGCGGCGAAGCAGCCGTGCGGCCACCGAGGTTGCGAGTGCGGCGCCACTGGCGACGCAGGCGATGCCGATGAGTGCCTTGATGGAGACATTGGCCGATCGTGCCGCGACCCAGTAGTTGATTGCGAAGGAGCCGGCCCACACTGCGGGCCAGCAGCGATTGCCAAAGACGAGGAGCGCCGCGAGCGCGACGCCAGAGGCCGGCCAGATCGGCGTAACGTTGCCCGGCGGGAGTGCGGCCATCTGGCCGAGACCTCCAGCGATGGCGTAGACCACCGCCAACGCCGGCATCGCCCCCAGCCCACGCGCCTTTGCCATGGATCCATTGTGCAACGACTCGCGGACTGATCGAAGCGGCACACTCGTTGCCACCCGTGAAGAGCATCTTTGGCACGGGCGAGTCCATCGGTTCGGCCCAGTTCCGAAGTAAGGGAACAAGCGGTCTCGCACTAACCGGCATCCAGCGTGTGTCTTCCGCGGCCGGCACCTACGCCACAGAGATTCCAACGCTGCGCTCCGATCGTTCGGCTGCAGCCGGCGAGCAGATCGTTCTCCCGGGCGTCGCAAAAACCAACGGAGTCGTGCACACGAGCATCTACCTGCAGGAAACCGGCGCCGGCACTGCGACCGTCCAGATCGATTTTCTCGCGAAGAGCGATGTCATTCGTCCCGCCCTGGAAGAATGGGAAAGTGGATCTTTCTGGCTCCGTTTGGATACGGGTTGGCGGCATATGCGTTCACTGCCTTCGGTTGCTTCTTCTACAACGTTCTAGCGAAGCGTGTGGGAGGGATCGAGTTCTCGGTGAGCGAGAGTGAGTCCGGATCTTGAACGTGATTCGCGGCGGCGAGCCGCCGCACTCCGGGGTCTTCGTCACACCCTCGTGTGAGCACTCGCACCGTCCTTCGTTCGCCCTCGCCCGACAATCGCGGCGGAGGTGCGACATGCCGCTGCTTGCGGAGCGCGTTTCGCTCATCGATTCGGAGAACGCGTTCAAACTCGGCCCCTGGATTCGCGACCTCGAGGCGCACGGTCAGCGCGTCATCAAGTGCAACATTGGCGAGCCCGATTTTCCGCTGCCGCAGCACATCGCCGATGAAGTGAAGCGCCGCATCGACGAAGGCGCCACACACTACTGTGATCCGCAGGGCATCGAGCCGTTGCGCAAGGCGATTGCGGCGAGCATCAGCGAGACGCGCGGCATCGACGTCACACCCGATCGTGTCGTCGTTTTCCCCGGCGCGAAGCCCCCCATTGGCTTGTCGCAGCAGACCTACTGCAATCCCGGCGACGAAGTCATCTATCCGAGTCCCGGCTTTCCGATCTACGAGTCGTTCACGCGCTACGTCGGCGCGGTTCCGCGCCCGCTGCACCTCAGCGAGGAGAGCAACTTCGCCTGCACTGGCGCCGAGTTGGAGCCGCTGATCAACCAGCGCACGCGGCTCATCTTCCTCAACTTCCCTTCGAATCCGACAGGCGGCGTCGCGACTCCCGAGCAACTGAAAGACCTCGCGCGCGTGATCCGCCGCAAGGCGTCGCCCGATGTGCGCGTCTACTCCGATGAAGTCTACGAGTCGATTCTCTTCGATGGTGCGAAGCATCACTCGATCGCGCGCGAGCTGCCGGAGAACACGATCATCGTTTCCGGCGTCTCGAAGAGTTACGCCTGGACCGGCGGGCGCATCGGCTGGGCCGTCTTTCCGACCGCCGAAGAAGCCGCGGTGTTCCGCAACCTCAACATCAACTACTTCTCCTGCGTCCCGGCATATAACCAATACGGCGCGGCCGTCGCGATCGAGTCGCCGGAAAGCGCGGTGTCGATCGCGAAGATGAACGCCGCCTTCGCGCTGCGCCGCGACATGGTCTGGTCGCGTCTCAACATGATCGACGGGATCCGCTGCAATCTCCCGCGCGCCGCCTTCTACATGTTCCCCAACATCTCCGGCATCTGCGAGCGCCTCGGCTGCGACTCGACGGACTTCCAGCGCTTCCTCCTCTTCGTCCATGGCGTCGCCACGCTCGACCGCAAATCATTCGGACAGATCGGCAGCGACGGGAAGCACTACCTTCGCATCTCGATGCCACCGCGCTCGATGGAAAAACTGCGCGGAAGACAGGGCATCGTGTCCGCTCCAGTGGACGAGTGCGGCCTCGGACGAAGTCGCTCTGTTCCGTGGACGATCATCCGGAAGAGATATCGGAGCACGCATGCAGTGATATCGAACAGGCACGCTCCACGGCTCCTGGGGGAGAATGGTGCCCGCATGGCCCATCGCGTCTGCCCCCGGTGGCTCGGATACCTTCTGCTTCTGCCGATCAGGAGACTCTGGCAGGATCCGCGGAAACTCCTAGGCCCGTTCGTGCGGGAGGGGATCGAGCGACGCTGGGGACG
>CAZKID010000040.1:0-20332 GCA_964552405.1 uncultured Thermoanaerobaculia bacterium | reverse complement strand
TTCTCCCCTGCCTTGCGCGCCGCCTTGTCGCTGAGGTTCAGCGCAGTGAGCGTGTAGACGTCGACCATCTGCTTCATCAGCTGCACGGCATCGGGCGCGAACGAAATGAGCTTCACCTCGGGGGTGAGCAACGCATCCTGCTGGGTCGCGAGAATCGCGCGCAGTGCATACGCCACCGTCGAGTACTGGCGGATGTCACGCTCTTCGAGAACGAGCTCGGAACCGTCGCCGAGCTTGACGTGCGCGTTCTTCGCGTCGTCGAAGTGATAACTGAAGTTCTGATCGATGACCGGCTTCAGGAGATCGACTGAGATCTGATCGAAGTTCTTCGCGCGGGCCTGATCCGACGCTTCCTTCCAAACCGTGAGGATGAGCCGCTTCTGCAACTCGACCTTTTTTTCGCGCGCACCGACTGAGAGCGGCGTGCCATACATGAAGTTCTCGAGCCGCGTCGCCGTCGCATCGCACTTCGGATCGCGCTGATTCTCGAGCTTCTGAATCGCATCCACCGTGACATCCACGCCGACCTTGTTCGGATCGGTGAATGTCTGCGGGTAGAGCGATGCGGTGACGAAGAGCGACGCGAACAGCATCCGTTTGGTCATGGTTTCTCCAGCGCCCCTCTGAGCTCGGAAGGATTTGAGATCGGGAGTTTACACATGTAGTGCTCGCACACGTACGCCGTGGCCTTGCCGCGAATCGGCTTCATCGATTTCACGAGCGGCAGGTACTTCGCGACGGCCGGCGATGCGCGAACGATCACGCGGAATGGGAGGAAGTGCTCGTGCGCGATCCGCCACATGCGCCGCATGTCGCTGCGCGCGGGATCGCCGGCGATCACGATCTGCCGCGGTGCGCCGAGCGTCATCGTCAGCGCAGCGACCATCGCCGGCAATTCCGAGGGAGCGCTCTGCAGCCGCGAGCCATAACTGCGAATGACCGTTCTTGCGCGATCGCGCATTGCATCGGCGTCCGTCAGTTCGCCGAGACGGAGCAGGTTGATCGTGCTGATGGAGTTGGACGTCGGGAGCGCCGACTCCGACTCGACTGCGAGGGCCGCGAGATCTTTGGGGAGCGTGCTCCCATTGTCATAACGCGATCCGTTCCAGAAGCGCTCGTCCTGTTGCTTTTGAAGTGCGAGCGCGGACTCGAGGTATGCGACGTCGCCGGTTGCCTCGAAGAGATCGATGGTTGCGGCGATGAGGCAGGCGTAGTCCTCGTTGAGTGCAGCGACGTTGGTCGTGTGCTCCAGCGCTCGCAGCGGGAAGAGCCTTGCCGTTTTCTTTGCTGCTTCGATGTAGCGAGGCTCACCAAGCGCTGCACCTGCCCGCGCGAGCGCGGAGATCGCGAGAGCATTCCAGGAGGTGATGACCTTTGCGTCGAGTCTTGGTTTCGGGCGTTTGTCGCGCTGCTGCTTCATCTTCTTCCGGATCACCGATTGTGCGGACGAGGCGTAAGCACGCCATGGGAGTGAATCCGTTTCGCTGATGTGATAGCTGTGCGCGGCTGCCTCGGCGTCTTTGCCGAGGAAGGAGAGTTGGTTGCGGCGCCAGAAGTAGAAGGCGCCTTCCTCCTGTTTTGGACCGCTGTCCGCGCTCAGCCCCGAACCGAAGCCTCCGTTGGGGAGTCGCAACTCGAGCATGAAGTCGAGCGTGTCGCGTGCAACCTCGGCGAAGCGAGGATCATGCGTGATCTGCCATGCCTCGAGATAGTCGATCGCGAGCAGCGCCTGATCCGTCAGCATCTTCTCGAAGTGCGGCTCCTGCCACGCGGCATCGACCGCATAGCGATGAAAGCCGCCGCCGATTGCATCGTGAATCGGCGCGCCTGCCATTTCGCGCAACGTGCGCAGCGCAAGCTCGTCGCCGCTGCGAAGCAACACGTCGATGCGCGACGGCTGAGGGAATCGCGGGCCACTCGAGTGATCCTGTGCGCGAAGCTCCTCGATCGCGCGCGCGACGGTCTCCTTCGCTGCAACCTCTGCCGGCGACGACTGCTCCATCAGCCCGCGCAGCATGTCCACGGATGCGAGCAGGCTGCTTCGATCGTGCAGCCAACGATCGGCGACGGCGGCGAGCAATCGCTGCAACGCGTCGGGCCGCATGTACGAGCCGCCGATGAGCGGCTGGAGCTCGGGAGTGAGAATCAGATTCGCGGGCCAGCCCGCGCTGCCGGTCGTCGTCTGCAGGTACGACAGGTAGGTCGCATCGACATCGGGATGCTCTTCGCGATCGACGAGAATCGCGACGAAGGATTCGTTGATCACCTTCGCGACATCCGCGTCATCGAAGGACTCGCGGCTCATCACGTGACACCAGTGGCAGCTCGCGTATCCGATGGAGAGAAAGATCGGCTTCCCTTCCCTCTTCGCGCGCGCAAACGCCTCGGCGCCCCATGGCGACCAATGCACGAGATTGCTCGCGTGCTCCGCGAGGTAGGGGCTCTGCGCCGCGAGGGGGACAGTCAGCAGAAGGAGAACGAGTGCAGTCCGCAAGGTCATGCCGATCACGAGTCTAGATCCTTCGCCCCTCACAGGGGAGAAGGTGGCCCGAAGGGCCGGATGAGGGGTCGGGCTTCGTGCGGAATGCGAGTCCCCTCATCCGCCTGCGGCACCTTCTCCCCGCGCGCGGGGGAGAAGGATCTAGCGAGATACACTGATCGCATGCTCTTACCTGGCACGCGCCTCCGCCGCTATGAAATCCGGCACCCGCTCGGCGCCGGCGGCATGGGTGAGGTTTATCTCGCGCATGATGCGGAGCTCGAGAGAACCGTCGCGTTGAAGATTCTCCGCACCGACGTCGCTGCGACTGACGACCGCGTGCGCCGCTTCGTCCAGGAAGCGAAAGCCGCATGCGCACTGAATCATCCGAATGTCGCGCACATCTACGATGTCGGTCACGAGCAGGAGCTGCACTTCATCGCGATGGAGCACGTCGAAGGCGAGAGCCTTCGCGCAAGGCTCGCACGCGGCCGGTTGACGACCGACGAGATCGTGGACCTCGGCGCGCAGATCGCATCCGCACTCGCCAGCGCACATGCCGCGGGCGTCGTCCATCGTGACATCAAGCCGGAAAACGTGATGATCCGGCCCGATGGCTACGTGAAGGTGCTCGACTTCGGTCTCGCAAAGCTGCTCAGCGTAACGGACAAGACTGCGGGCGTCACGACGGACACCGGCGTCGTGATGGGAACCGTGCACTACATGTCGCCCGAGCAGCTGCGCGGCCACGACGTCGACGCGCGCACGGATCTCTTCAGCCTCGGCGTCGTCTTATACGAGTTGATCGCCGGGAACCGTCCCTTCGGCGGCGACAGCGCGACGTCGGTCATCGCCGCGATCCTCACCGACCAACCCGCCGTACTCGAGAACGCATCGCCGGAGTTGCAGGCGATCGTAACGAAAGCAATGGCCAAGGACCGCAACCAACGGTATGCGTCCGCGCGCGAGTTGCTCGAGGATCTTCGCAAGCTGCAGCACGATTCCCAGTCGCGGCGAATCTCGTCAGGCGATATCCCGACTCAGGTGCTCACCGAGCGCATTGCACCGAAGGCGGCCGCGCCGCGACGGCTCTGGATCGCCGCCGCGATCGTCGCCCTTGCTGCAATCGCCGGTTGGGGTGCGCTCCGCGCGTACCGGATCGCGCAGGCGCGGGCGCTGCTGCCGCAGCTCGAGCGACTGGCGGATGAGCGGAAGTATTTCGAGGCATGGGATCTCGCGCAGCAACTGCGCCCCTGGATCGCAGCCGATGAGCGGCTCCAGCGCTCGAGATCGAAGATCGTGGAGGTGCTCGCGGTCACGAGTGATCCCCCGGGAGCGCGCGTCTACCTGCAACGCGTGCTGCCGCACGACGAGCTCGGTCCGCGCGAACTCCTCGGCACGACGCCGCTGCCCGACACGGATGTTGCGCGCGGCGAATTCATTCTGACTGTCGAGAAGGATGGCTACGCTCCGTTCACCCGCAGCCTTGGACTTACTCCTCTGTACCATCCAGGGCTGCTCATTCCTCAGCCTCCGCCGAAACTCGAATTGAAACTGCTGAAGATCTCCGACGTGCCGGCCGGCATGGTGCCCGTGCCGGGCGGCAATTACAGGATCACAGGCTGGTCGCGCCCGAGTGAACAGACCGTGATGCTGGCGCCGTTCTTCATCGATCGCGCGGAAGTGAGCAATCGCGACTTCGCGCAATTCATCCGCGATGGCGGCTATCGCCGCCGCGAGCTGTGGAAGGTTCCGATCGTGAAGGACGGCCGCACTCTGACCTGGGAAGATGCGATGTCGGAATTCCACGACACGACGGGTCTGCCCGGACCGCGGCGCTGGGCCCAGCAGAAATACGCGGATGGTCAGGATGACTATCCCGTTACGGACATCACCTGGTATGAAGCCGCCGCGTTTGCCGAGGCGCGAGGCAAACGGCTGCCGACCATCTTCGAATGGGACAAGGCGGCGCGAAACGGCGTGGCAGATTCAATGGGCGTCGCCTATCCGTGGGGAATCGCGGGCGAAGGCGAAGACATCACCGCGAGAGCGAACTTTCGCGGACATGGTTCGATGCCGGTCACGAGCCTGCCAGCCGGAATGAGCGCCTATGGCGTCTACCATCTCGCGGGCAACGTCAAGGAGTGGCTTCGCAACTCCTACGACAGCGGATTCGCGGCGGCCGGCGGTGCATGGGACGAACCGGTCTATCAGTTCGGGCAGTTCGGATCGTATCCCGGCTTCTTCAACGCGCAGAACTTCGGCTTCCGGTGCGTGAGAGAGAGCGGCGCAAGTGATCAGGGCGAGTTTCGTCTAACCAGCAACAGCACCGTACCGGTCTATAAGGCGGTGGACGACGCGGAGTTTGCCCGGATCGCAAAGCTCTATGACTATCCGGCGGCCCCACTCGACGCGAAGATCGCGGAAGTGAAAGAGACGGAGGAGTGGACGCGCCAGCGCATCACGTACAGCAGCAGCGGCCGCACCGCGCTCGCGTTTCTCTATCTTCCAAAGGGCTTCAAGCCGCCTTATCAGGTGATTCAATACATCCCGGCCGGCGATGTCGCCAGCGGAAGGCGGCCCCTGACCACTTCCACTGAAGTGGTGCTTGGTCCCGAGCTTCGCAGCGGTCGCGCGGTATTCGCCGTTGCGCTCGAAGGATATCTGGACCGGCCTCGGACATCGCCTAGCCCTGAGGCAGTCGAAGACCTGGTTCCCGACATCATCGCCAGCGTGACCGACATCCGCCGCGGTCTCGACTACCTCGCGACGCGAAAGGACATCGATTCGACGAAGGTCGGGGTCTACGGTCCGAGCGCAGGTTCGGTGCATGGAATGATCGTGACGGGGCTCGATCATCGCTTCCGCGCGGTCGCATTCATGGGAGTCGGAATCGGTGCGCGCGCCGTGCAATACCCTGCACCGATCAATCGCATCAACTTCGCACCGCGCATCACGGCACCGAAACTCCTGTTGCACGGAAAGTACGATGAGGCCGATCTGTTGGTGACGCAGGGCGAACCGCTTTATCGTCTGATGCCGGAGCCAAAGCGATTGGAGATTTTCGAGAGCGGTCACATCGTGCCGGCCGATCAGGCCATCCGGGCCCTCAACACATTCTTCGATCAGACCCTCGGCAAAGTCGGTGGCTGATGGCGGATCTCGAGCACAAGTGGCTGCGGCTCGCTCGCTCGCAGGGTGCGGACGCCGCGGCAGCTGCACGCTGGTGGTCCGAGCTTTCGGTTCGCTACTCCGAACCGCACAGGCACTATCACACACTCGATCACATCGCGGAGTTCCTGTCGCTGCTCGAGCAGTTCGAGTTGGAGCAACGAGAGCACGTCGAGGCCGCGGTCTGGTTTCACGACGTCATCTACGACACGCATCGCAACGACAACGAGGCGCGCAGTGCGGAGCTTGCCGGCTCCGCACTGCGCGAGTTGAAGTTTCAGGAAATCGACATCGTGCAGGCGATGATCAACGCCACCGCTTCACACGAGGCCGCGAGCCTTACGGCCGGCGGCGAGCTCTTCCTGGACGCAGACTTGTCGATCCTGGGCGCGCCGCCGGAGCGCTACCTCGCGTATGCGGCTGCGATTCGCGACGAGTATGCGTGGGTGCCGCCGCCGCAGTTCGCGGTCGGGCGCGCTTCGATCCTCCGGCGCCTGGCCGGGCGTCCTTCGATTTTTCGAACCGGCGAGATGCGTGAGCGGTTCGAGCAGCAGGCACGCGCGAACGTTGCGGCCGAGCTGGAAACGCTGGAGCAGGACGATCGGTATAGTCGAAGCCGTTGAGCGTCTTGCGCGTGATCGTCTTGCGCATCAGTTTCTCGACTGCCTTCACCGACGGCTCATCGTCAGGAGTGACGAAGCTGATCGCATCGCCGATCGCCTGCGCGCGGCCTGTGCGTCCGATGCGGTGCACGTAGTCTTCCGGGTGCAGCGGGAAGTCGTAGTTGATGACGTGCGAGATACCCTCGACGTCGATACCGCGCGCCGCGATGTCGGTCGCAACGAGCACGCGCGCGCGGCCGTCCTTGAAGGCCTTCAGCGCGGCGATGCGCTGATTCTGCGAGCGATTCGAGTGCAGCGCCACAGTGACGATGTCGCCCGACTGCAGCTTGCGCGCGATCTTGTCCGCGCCATGCTTCGTGCGCGAGAAGACGAGCACCGACTCGAGATGATCGTGTGAGAGCAGCTCGAAAAGAAGATCGATCTTGCGCGACTTCGGCACCGGATAGACGAACTGCGTGACCGACTCCGCGGGATTCGAGCGGCGGCCGATCTCGACGGTCGCCGGATTCGTGAGGAACTCCGACGTCAACTGTTCGATCTCATTCGACAGCGTCGCGGAGAAGAGCAGCGTCTGACGCATGCGAGGGAGCGCGGCGACGACGCGGCGGATCTGCGGCAGGAAGCCCATGTCGAGCATGCGATCGGCTTCATCCAGAACTGCGTGAGTCACTGCGCCGAGCTGCACGTGTCCGCTCTGCATCAGATCGATGAGCCGGCCTGGTGTGGCGATGAGGATGTCGACGCCGCGGCGCAATGCGTCCTTCTGCGGCTGTTCGCCGACGCCGCCGAAGATCACGGCGCGGCGAAGCGGGAGATGGCGAGAGAACGCGGCAACGGACTCCTCGATCTGCGCCGCGAGCTCCCGCGTCGGTGCAAGGATGAGCGCGCGCGGTGCGCGATGACCACGCGCTCCTCGCGCAAGGTGCTCGAGAATCGGAAGGACGAAAGCGGCAGTCTTCCCGGTGCCGGTCTGAGCGATACCGATGAGGTCCCGCCCGTTCAGAATTTCAGGAATGGCAGCGGCCTGAATCGGAGTCGGCGTCTGATAGCCGGCCTCCGTGACCGCGCGAAGTGTTTGGGCCGTAAGCCCCAGTGTATTGAAAGACATTCGGGCAAAGAACGGAGACGGCACCCTGGAAATTGCAACCGGCCTGATGTCGATGCGATAGTCTTCCAATCTTCCGGTGAATCGATGAGTGAGGTACGTTTCGGTCCGTTTCTTCTCGACGCCGGGCGTCGTGCGCTGATGCGCGACAGCACCGAGCTGCACCTCTCACCGAAGGCCTTCATGCTGCTCGAGTTTCTGATTGCGCAGCAGCCGAACGCGGTTTCGAAGACGGAGATCCACGACACGATCTGGCCAGACACCTTCGTCACCGAAGCCACACTCGCCGGAGTCGTCAAGGAGATCCGCGAAGTACTCGCAGACGACTCGAAGTCGCCGCAGTACATTCGCACCGTTCACCGATTCGGTTATGCGTTCTGCGGCGTTCTTTCGAGTGAACACTCGCCGGCCGGCTTCATCGAAGTCAATGGCCGAACGATCGGGCTCCGACTGGGCCGCAACATCGTCGGCCGCGATCCTGCCGCCGCCGTCTGCGTCGACGACAGCACGGTCTCGCGCCATCACGCCGCGATTCTCGTCGAACGGCGTCGTCACCATCGAAGACCTCGACAGCAAGAACGGCACGTTCGTTGGCGGCCTTCCCATCAATTTCGCGAATCTCGAGGACGGCCGCGATTTTTCCGTAGGTGCCGTGCGCCTCGTCTATCGCCGCACACAGCTCGGACTCTCCACAGCGACCTTCGCCGCGGAAAGCTAGCCAGCGTACTCGCTACGCATGGACGTGCGCGCCGCCCATAGAGCCGCGGCGGCCAACGCAACGATGGCCAGCGAGGAACGGCCCGCAAACCACGATCCTGGATCCGCCGTCAGCGGATACGCGCAAAGTTGAAAATGTACGAAGATCGCAACGACGAGCGTCAGCACGCCGAACCGCCACGCCACCCACAGCCAGCTCGAAGTCATCGCAAGCGCGAAAAGCAAGGCGAAGTATCGATCCTGCGGATGCACGACCTGAATACTCGGATATCCAATGACACTCAAGAAGGCGCAACTCGCCGCGAACGCCAGACGCCCACGCCGCAGCATGGCCAGAAACGAACTGCCGATGAAAACCACGCCGAGCCCGAAGAGAACCGCCGTGGCCTGAATCGAGAAGAATCGAAAAGCGACTCCTCGCAGCGACGCAAACGCTTCGAACACATCGCCGTACGGCTTCAACGTCGGAAGTCCAAAAAGCGCAGGAAGCAGGTTGATCACCCGCCAGAAGAGGTTCCACGAGATGCCGACACCGATGGCGATCAGCACGTCGCGGCCGACGAGCGGATCGGCGAAACGGCCGAGGAGCAAGCGGCTCCAGCCAACCAGCACGTGCGGCGCACGGCGTCGCAGGGATGGTTCGAGTGCCGCATAAAACAACCACACAGTGACACCGAGGAAAAGCGCGGATCCAACGCCATCCACGATCATGGTCCATTCGTCCTGAAGGTCCATGGCGTGGTCGGCACCGCAGATCCACGAGAGCATCGTCACCAACGCGATCGCGGAGCCCACCTTCATCGCGCCCGATTGATCGATACGGCCAAGCCGCCTGTTGCGCAGCATGAGCCCGACTCCGGTGATGATGGTGGCCGCGATGCAGACGATGAGCGCCGCACCGCCCCAAGCAGGTGCGAGCCCCAGCCCTGCAACGAATTCGGAGGCGCGTCGAACCTTGGCCTGACCGGAAAAATCAACGCTGAAATCGGTGATCAAACCCGAGGTCCGCGAGACACGAACATAGGCGGGCGCCTGGTGAGGCAGGCGCGCCTGCCACGTATCTGAAGCACTGCTCCCGCGTGCGGCTTCATTCAATCCAGCCAGCGCAATCAGCGTTTGAAACGAAGGCGGAGTGCCCGCGCCGGTGGAGTGCAGAGCCTTCAATCGTCCCGCTGAATCGATCACGACTTTCGGGAGATGCTCGAGCTCCGTCCTGGGATTGAAACGCAATCGTCCGCTGCGATTCTTCGGAACGACGTCCACACCGCCCCAATACGAAACGTAGTCGAGCGCGCCCGGCACCATCGTCCGCAAATCGCTCCATTGGCGGGCCGCAACGAGAGATCCCTCATCGCGCTCGAACCACGAATAGCGGCGCAATCCTTTCGTCTCGATCCCGCAGCTCGCCGCGATTCGTTCACTCGTATCCGCAAGAACCTCGGGCGGTTTCTCGAGCGGAACGCGCGCATAGAACATCGTCGATGGAGTGAGCGCAAGGATCAGTGCGATGCCAAGTGCGGAGGCGCCGAGAATCGACGCCGCGGTCTTGCCAGTGAGCGTCGAATCGACATCGGCAGCTGCGACGACCTGCGGTAACGGCGTCTCGCCTGCGGCGAGTGCTGCATCGATCGCGTCGCGTCCGGGCAGCATCGACAGGATCTCGCGCACGGTTCGCGGCCGGGCATCGGGATTCTCGTCGAGACACTTCATGATCACGCGCTCGACATGCGCGTCAATCTCGCCAACGAGTGAGGACGGCCGCCTCTTCTCTTCTCGATGCGCTGCCAGAAGGGCCGTCAGAGTATCCACGCTGAAAACCGGCATGCCCGTGAACAGCTCATGAAGAATCAATCCGATTGCATAGATGTCCGACGCGTACGACACGCCCTCCCCGGCCAGTTGTTCCGGGGACATGTAGATCGGGGTTCCCGACCGCTCGTTGCGGCTTGTCTCATGAGTGAAGGCAGCGATGCCGAAATCGGTGACCTTCGGTGAGCCGCGGCCATCGATCATCACGTTCGCCGGCTTGAGATCGCGATGCAGCAGTCCAACTGCGTGCGCTGCGGCCACTCCCGCGCAGAGATCACGTGCGACCCGCAGCGCCTTCTCGTGCGGAAGCCGTCCCACCTGTTTGAGAAGCGAGGCGAGATCAACGCCGTCCACATACTCCATTGCGATGAAATGCCGTCGCTCGTCCTCGACGACGTCGTAGATACGGCAGACGTTCGGATGCGCGACCTGGCGTCCGTTCCGCACCTCGCGAAAAAGCCGGTCGAGCATGGCGGGATTCGGCCGGTCCGCTGGCAGGAATTTCAGTGCGACCGCTTCACCGAGCTTGAGGTCATCCGCCAGATACACCTCGGCCATTCCGCCTCGCCCAAGAAGCTTGATGATCCGGTAGCGCCGCAACAGGATCGTGCCTGGCGTGAAGCCGAGCACACCATCGATGCTGGGAACGCCTTCCTGGCGTACCGTGTCAGTAGACGAGAGGAGGGGACTCGTCATGATTGCTGACGCGCCTCGCTTTCTCAATTGAACGGATCGAGGACATGATACGCGCACTACAAACATGAATTCCGCAGAGATTCCCCATGACTTCCTGCGGTGCGCGGGCCCACATTGGATGTGTCCACTCACAGTCCAGAGCGAGGAGCACTGCAATGAAGGTCGACGTCACAGGCCACCGGGGACTGCGTTCGTCATGTCGGGCCGCCGCCGTTCTCGTTTTCACGCTGACCACATCGCTCTCCGCGAGCGCCAGCGACGAGGAGAAACATGGCGAGCGGTTCAGCGAGACGATCCAGGTCATTCGCTTGGGTTCGGACGTATCAGTGGTGCAAGCCCCGGTCGCCGTCACGGTCATCGACAGCCGGCAGATCGAAACATCATCCTCATCGAACGTGGCCGATCTTCTTCGCGCTGCACCCGGCGTGGTCGTCATCCAAACATCGGCTCGGGACTTCGATATCCGCACGCGAGGCGCAGCTAGCGTCGCGGAACACCGGCAACTCGTGCTCGTCGACGGCACGTCGGTCTATCTCGACTTTTACGGCATCGTGTTATGGGATGCGCTCCCTTTCGACTTCGACGCGATCCGCGAGATCGAGGTGCAACAAGGTCCGGGATCTGCGTTGTGGGGCCCGAATGCGCTGGCTGGTGTGATCAACCTCCGCACGAAATCGCCGCGCGAAATGCAGGGAGGATCGCTGCGCATGACGGCCGGCGAACGCGGTACGCGCGGCGCCTCGCTCCGCTGGGGAGAAGCATTCCGCGACATCAGCTACTCGATCTCCGCGAGCCTCATGCAACAGGATGCCTGGGCTCGCGACGACGTGCTTCCAAATGGAACACCGCTTCCGAAGGGATATCAATTCGCCAACCGCGGCACTCGTGAGCCGAAGGCCGAAGCAAGGATCGACTGGGGCACCGAGGACAACCCCGCGTGGTCGTTCCGTGCGGGATTCGGCGGCACGACCGGCATCTTCCATTCGCGACTCGGACCGTTCCTCATCGAGCCGGGAACATACACCGGGCATGCGGAAATCGATCGCAACACGAAGACCGTGGAGACGAAGGCCTATTGGAATCGATTGCATGGCAACGCTTCGAATCTGTTGAACGGAATCGCATTCGCATTCGATACCGATACCTACGCGGCCGAGGCAACGAACCGGCACACGATCGGGACGAACCAATTGCTCGTGTATGGCGCGAACGTTCGCGAAAACCGGTTTTCTCTCTCCATCGCACCCGACGCGAGTGCGCGCCATGAAGTGGGGGCGTTCGTGGAAGATTCAATCGTCACGCGCCATGTGACGATCAACGGCAGCGTGCGCATCGATCAGTTCAACTCGATCGGTACCGAGGTCTCGCCCAGAGCGAGCGTGGTATGGCAGCCGCGTCCTGGACAGGCAATGCGCCTCGCATACAACCGCGCGTATCGCGCGCCGTCCGTAACGGACATGTTCCTCGATACCGCAGTGCCGAGCGCCATCCAGTTTGGAACGAGCGCCTTCACGTTCATGACGCGAGCGGAGGGAAACCGCGAGCTTCATGTCGAGCTCGTGAATGCGCTTGAGCTCGGATACACGTTCGAATACGCGCCGCGGTCACTCGTTGCGATGTCCATCTATCGTAACGCGACGAAAAACAACATCGTGTTCGTGCCGACCTCGTTCTACTCGCCGAGCGATCCGCCCGCGGGCTGGCCGCTGCCCGCATCCACCGTACCGCGATCACAGCTCCCGAAGACTCTCGGATTCGTCAACATCGGCCGGGTCGTCGATGAAGGTCTCGAGCTCTCCTGGAACGCGGCCTGGAACGAATGGCTCTCCACTCGCGCCTCATACACGCGTCAGCGGACCCCGGCGGTTACGAACAATGGCACGATTCCATTGCGCGTGAATCGCCCACCGCGAAATGAGGCAGCTCTCACGACAACCTGCCAAATGACACGCGCGTACTCCAGCGTGTCCGCTTCCTATACGGGAAGCGCGTTTTGGGCTGACGTTCTCGACTCGAGGTTCTGGGGATCGACACATCCCTATCTGCTGATCGATGCATCCCTGGGCGTTGACATCAACCCGAAGCTGAAGGTGATCGCGAACGTGAATGACCTCGCCGACCGAAAGGTCAAAGAGCACGTATTCGGCGACATCATCCGGCGGCGCGCGATCCTGACGCTTCAGTATCGGTTCGACGCATCTCGGGCCAGGTGAGATCCGACACCTCGCGACTTCCGCGACTTCTCAGAACTTCCTCAGAATTCCTCCAGAGTTGAAACCGGTCCCGGCGCGATCTTGTGAAGAAACAAGAAGGAGCCGCCCATGATCCGGTCGTTTCAGCGCATCGTTCTCCTGGTCAGCACACTTGCATTTCGCTGCGCGCACGCCGCGAGCCGCCGCGAGTCGCAGGCACCACATGCCGCCGGTCCCGTTGCCGCGATCGCGATGGTCTTCGTCTCGGGCTGTTCGCTGCAGCAATTCGCCATCGACCGTGTCGGCAACGCGCTCGCAAGCGAGGGTGAATCGTTCGCATCCGACGACGATCCCGAGCTCGTCGGCGCCGCGATTCCATTCGGCCTGAAACTCACGGAGAGCGTGCTGGAGCAGAGCCCACACCATGAAGGTCTCCTGCTCGCCGCGGCGCGCGGCTTCACGCAATACGGCTACGCGTGGGTCGAGGAAAAGGATCAGGCGCGCGCGGTGCGCATGTATCTCCGCGCGCGCGAATACGGATTGCGCGGACTGGAAGTCTCCCATCCGCACTTCCGCGAGCATCCGATCCACGCGATGCCATCGATGACGCGGCGCGACGTGCCGCTCCTCTACTGGACCGCGACCTCGTGGGGGCTGGCCATCTCGCTGTCGAAAGATCGTCCGGAGCTCGTGGCCGATCTGCCGGTCGTGGAGGCCATGATCGATCGCGCGCTCGTACTCGACGAGGAATTCGATCGCGGAGCCATCCACTCGTTCCTGATCACGTACGAGCTGACTCGCCCCGGCGGTGCAGGCGATCCACAGGCGCGCTCGCGCGCACATTACGAGCGCGCGATCGCGCTCTCCGGCGGATCCCTCGCTTCCCCATACGTCACGTTCGCGGAGAGCGTGTCGGTGGCCAGCCAGAACCGCGAAGAGTTCGAGTCGCTGCTGGCGAAGGCACTGGCCATCGATTGCGATGCCGTGCCGCAGTGGCGTCTGGAGAACCGCATCGCACAAGAACGCGCGCGGCGGCTTCTCGCCCGCGCAGACGAGCTGTTCCTGGCAAGCGAGAAAGGAGCCGGACAATGAAGAGCAACCCCTCCATCGTCATCGTGTGCAGTCTCTGGTTAGCCGCAGTCAGCGCGGAAGCTCAGGCACCGAAGCCCGCCATCACCATCAAGCTGGCGACGCTCGCTCCGAAGGAGTCGTCGTTCGAGAAGACGCTTCGGTCCATGGGCGATTCCTGGGCGCAGGTTCCGGGCGGAGCGTCGTTGCGCATTCACCCTGGAGGCGTCATGGGCGGCGAGGCCGACATGGTCAGCAAGATGCGCATCGGTCAGATCGATGCGGCGCTGCTCACCGCGAACGGCCTGGCCGACATCGATCCCGCTGTCCAATCGCTGCAGTGCATGCCGATGATGTTCCGCTCGCTCGATGAAGTGGACTTCGTCGCGGGCCGCATGCACCAGCGGCTCGAGCAGCGGATGCGCGCCAGGGGCTTCATCGTTCTCTTCTGGACGGACGCCGGCTGGGTGCGATTCTTCTCGTCTTCTTCGATTCATACGCCGGAGCAACTGAAGGCCGCCAAGCTCTTCACGTGGGCCGGCGACACGCAGACCTTCGACATCTACAAGTCCTCCGGTTTTCATCCCGTTGCGCTGGAGACGAATGACATCCTGCCGATGCTGCGAACCGGGATGATCGATGCCGTTCCGTCGCCACCGTATGTCGCGCTCGCAACACAGAGCTGGACTGCCGCGAAGAACATGCTCGTGATCGACTGGGCGCCGCTCGTCGGTGCGCTCGTCGTCACCGAGCGTGCGTGGAACCGTCTGCCGCCCGACGCTCAGGCGCAGATGGCGAAGATCGCGGCGGAATCGGGAACGCGGATGACGCTGCAGAACCGTATGGCCAGCGATGCCGCGGTGTCGGAGATGAAGAAGCGCGGCCTGACCACATACACGCCGGCGGCGGGCGAGCTCGCCGCCTGGCATCGCGTCGCCGAGGCGAGTTACCCGCAGATTCGCGGAAAGCTGGTGCCCGCGGAGTACTTCGACGAGGTGCAGCGCCTGGTTAGCGAGTATCGAGGAGAGCAGGCGGCCCGCCCGCGGTGAGCGGGCTTCTCGCCCGGTCACCGGCTACCTGGAGGAAAAAACATGAGCGCCATGGAATTCGAACTCGATCCCCGGGCGGGACGCCCGACGACTGCGGCCGGGACGGCCGCTCTCCAATACGAAGAGACCATCTCCACGGTCGCACTGCTGGGCATCGTCGTCCTGCCGCTCGCGGAGATCGTCCTGCGACGCTTCGCCGGCCTCGGCATCTCAGGCTCCTCCACCCTCGTGCAACACCTGACGCTCGTGATCAGCATGCTCGGCGCGGCGCTCGCGGCGCGTGATTCGCGGCTTCTCTCGCTGGCCACGAGTACGTTCCTCCCGGAACGTTTTCGCGAGAGCGCGTCGATCGTCAGCAGCATCATCGCCTCGGCAATCACCGGCTTCCTCGCCGCGGCCAGCGTCATGTTCGTCAACGCGGAGCGGATGAACGGCAAGGCCCTCGCCTACTCGCTTCCTCTCTGGATCGTGCAGAGCATCCTCCCCATCGGCTTCCTCGTGATCGCGTTGCGCATCGTCTGGACCTCATCGAAGCGCTGGCCCGCCCGAGCGGTGGTCTTCACCAGCGCCGGCTGCATCGTCTTGTTAGCCCCTCATGCGCCTTTCGATCTAACGACCGCGTCGCTCGTAGCGCTTTTTCTCGCCGCCCTGCTCGGCGCGCCGGTCTTCGTCATCCTTGGCGGACTGGCGCTCATCCTCTTCCACCACGCCGGCGTTCCGATCGCGGCCGTCACCGTCGATCACTACTCGCTCGTCGTCAATCCATCGCTGCCGGCAATCCCGCTCTTCACTCTCGCCGGCTATCTGCTCGCGGAAGGCGGCGCCTCGACGCGTCTGGTTGGAGTGTTCACGACGTTGTTCGGAAGAGTTCGCGGAGGACCGGCGATCATCACCGCACTCGCCTGCGCGTTCTTCACCTCGTTCACCGGTGGCTCCGGCGTGACGATCCTCGCTCTCGGCGGACTACTGCTGCCTCTGCTGCAGAAGTCGGGTTACTCGGAGAAGAGCGCGCTCGGCATGATCACGGGCGCCGGCTCGCTCGGCCTGCTTTTCCCACCTTGTCTTCCGCTGATCCTCTACGCGATCGTGGCGCAGGTTCGGATGGAGCAGATCTTCCTCGGCGGCATCGCTCCTGGAATTCTGCTGGTCGCGCTTACGGCGTGGTGGGGCAAGCGGCAGGACATGTCACCCCGAACGACAGAACCGTTCAACTGGACGAGCGTGCGGCGCGCGATCTGGATCGCAAAATGGGAACTGGCGCTGCCCTTCGTCGTCGTCGGCGTTCTCTTCGGCGGCTTCGCCACTCCAGTGGAGACCGCGGCGTTCACCGCGCTCTACGCATTCATCGTCCAGGTGTTCATCCATCGCGACTTCGATTCATTCCGCAAGCTCACACACGTCTTCAGCGAGACGGCGCTTCTCGTGGGCGGCGTGACGCTCATCCTCGGCGTCGCTCTTGGCTTCACGAACTATCTGATCGATGCGGAAATCCCGGCGCACATGGTCGATTGGGTGACCGCGTCGGTGCACTCGCGCTTCGTTTTTCTGCTGCTGCTGAACATGTTCCTGCTCGTCGTCGGCTGCCTGATGGACATCTTCTCAGCCATCGTCGTGGTCGTTCCGCTGATCGTTCCTCTCGGTACGGCATTCAACATCGATCCGATTCACCTCGGCATCATCTTCCTGTCGAACCTCGAGCTCGGCTACTTGACGCCACCGGTCGGAATGAACCTCTTCATCTCGTCGATCCGTTTTCGCAAGCCCATGAGCGAGGTTGTCCGAGCAACCCTGCCGATGCTGATCGTCCTGCTCATCGGCGTGCTGCTGATCACCTATGTGTCGCCGCTCACGACTTTCCTGCCATCCCAACTGGCGCGCTGACATGCATACGCTCATCACACTGATCGCGATGCTCGTCTGCGCCCGCGTGTGCGGCGCGCTGGCGTTGCGCCTCGGTCAAGCGCCTGTGCTGGGTGAGCTGATTGGAGGAATGCTCCTCATCCGCACGACCGACCCGACGATCCATTTTCTAGGCGAGCTCGGTGCCGTGCTGCTGCTCTTCATGATCGGACTCGAGACGCCGCTGGCCAGACTCGCATCAGTTGGCTTCACGCCGATTGCTGTCGCGATCACAGGCGTGATCGCACCCATGGCCCTCGGCTACGGCGCCGCAACTCTGCTCGGATTTCCGCCGAGCGTTGCGATCTTCACGGGCGCAACACTCACCGCGACGTCCGCCGGCATCACGGCGAGAGTGTTCAACGATCTGGGACGCATTCACGATCCGGAGTCGGTGGTGATCCTCGGCGCGGCTGTCGCAGATGATGTGATTGGACTTCTCGTCCTCGCGATGGTCACGACGTCGCATGGATCGCCGCTGCTCTGGCTTGCGATCCTCGCCGTCGCGAGTGCGATTGGATCGCGCATTGCGCCGTGGATCCTCCATCATCGACTATCGCTTCCATTCGCATTCGCGATGGCGTACGCAGCAGAACGCGCCGGTCTGGCGATGATCGTCGGAGGCTTCATTGCCGGTGCGGTTCTCGCCCCGCATGCGAGGTCGCTGACGAGTGAGCTGCGTGCGACGAGCGAGCTGCTGGTGCCCTTGTTCTTCGTCGCGGCGGGAGCAGCCGCCGACCTTCACTCGATCGACACGTTGATGCTCGTCACCGCGTTCGTTCTCTTAGGCGCCGCGATCCTCGGTAAGCTCTCGGCAGGCCTCGCAGCCCGCCCGCCCCTCGATCGACTGACGATCGGAATCGGAATGATCCCACGCGGCGAAGTCGGCCTGATCTTCATCCAACTCGGACTAGCGAGCGGCGTCTTGAGCAAAGGGCTGCACGGCGCACTGATGCTCGTAATCATCGCGACGTCACTCATCACCCCGCCGTTGTTGGTTGGGTCAGGTCATCTATCGCGTCGTTTCGCTCCCGGTGGGGGCGAGGACGTCGCCGCTGTAGAACCGGCCGTCCTGCGACGCGAGGAACACGTTTGACGGCGCGATCTCCGCCGGTTGCGCGGGGCGGCCCCAGAAGGTGTTCTTGCCGAAGCGTTCGACGTGATCGCGATCCATCGTCGCAGGAATCAGCGGCGTCCACACCGGTCCCGGCGCAACGCAGTTCACGCGGATTCCCTCCTCCGCCAGCGCCGCCGCGAGCGAGCGCGTGAAGACGTGAATCGCTCCCTTCGTCGCCGCGTAGTCGAGCAGCGTCTCGTTACCCTTGAGCGCGGTCACCGATCCCGTATTGAGAATCACCGCACCCTTCTTCAGATGAGGCAGACACTCCTGCACCATGAAGAAGTAGCCGAAGATGTTCGTACGGAACGTTCCCTCGAGTTGCTCTTCGCTGATGTCGAGAATCGACTTCTGCTCCTGCTGATACGCGGCGTTGTTGACGAGGATGTCGACCCTGCCAAAGTCCTTCACGACGCGTTCGACGAACGACTTGCACTCCGATCGATGCTGCACGTTGAAGCGATGCGCGACGCAGCGGCGCTTCGCCTGCTCGACCCACTTCGCGGTCTCGCGCGCGTCGGCCTCTTCTTTGTCCGAGAGATAGCCGATCGCGACATCCGCTCCTTCGCGTGCGTACGCGATCGCAACCGCTCGACCGATGCCGCTGTCGCCTCCGGTGATGATCGCGGTTAGCCCCTCGAGCTTTCCGCTTCCGTTGTAAGTCTCTTCGCCATGATCGGCGCGCGGCTTCAGGTCCTTTTCGATTCCGGGCGCATTCTGCGGCGGCGTCTGCTTCGATGGGCGTTTCCCTTCATGTGGATCGCGAGCTTGTTCCATGCGCGAAAGGTTGTGCAGGAACCTTGCACAATCCGTTTGCGCTATGCGCAACAAGTCAACTTTTCTTTTTCTCGTTCCATTGATGTTGCTTCTCAGCGTGAGCTGCGGTCACGGCGGAATCGGCGGCATCGGCACCGGCGCGAGCGTCTCCCTCGATGATGAGTGGCAGCTCGGCAATCAGATGGCGGCGCAGGTCGAGAGTCAGGTCAAGATCGTTCACGACCCTGTCGCCGAAGCCTATGTCGCTCGCGTCGGCGAGCGAATCCACGCCGCCACTCCCCTCGCCAATCGTCCGTTCACATTCCACATCGTCGACGACGCGAGCGTCAATGCCTTCTCGATTCCCGGTGGACACGTCTACGTCAACACCGGCTTGATCGCACAAGCAGACCGCGTCGACATGCTCGCGGGCGTACTCGCCCACGAGACAGCGCACGTCGTGGCGCGTCACGTGATCAAGCAGGTCGAACAGCAGCAGGCCATCGGCGCCATCGGCAGCATCCTCCTCGGGCAAAACCCAAACGCGCTACAGCAGATCGTGGCGAGCGTGGTCGCTGGCGGCGCAATGGCGCGCTTCTCACGCGGCGACGAAAAGGAAGCCGACGACCTCGGCCTCCAATACCTCGCGGGTGCAGGCTACGATCCGCACGGGATGCTCGACATGTTTCAGAAGCTGCTGAGTCTCGAGCAGGGACGCCCAGGTGCCGTCCAGCGATTCTTCCAGGACCACCCGTTGACGCAGGACCGCATCAACGACATTCAGAATCGCATCGCCAAGATGGGGAATCCGACGGGGATCATCGATGATCCCGCGTATCAGGATGCTCGCCGGCGCGTGATGTGACGTCGTCGAGCGGCGCGTCCATCACATAGTCCGCTGTGCCGTGATACTCCTCCGCAGATCGCGGAGGAAGCATCACGCGCAACAGCGGCGGTGCGATGAACGTCGTGATGATCACCATCAGCGCGACGCTGCTGTAGAGCCCCGCGTCGAGCAGGCGCGAGCTCAACCCGGCCTGCGCGAAGATCAAGCCGACTTCACCGCGTGGAATCATTCCGACACCGATCACGAGTTTTCTGAGCCCGTGTCTCCACGCAACGAAACCTGCAAAAACTTTCCCGATCGTGCCGACGGCCGCGAGCAGCAGCCCGATCATCAACACGCGAGGCGTGATGCTCGTGACGTCGATCGCCGCGCCGACCGACACGAAAAAGATCGGGATGAAGAACTGCGCGACGTCGCGCACCTCGCGCTCGACTTCCTTCCCCCCTCCGCATCGCGTCAGCACGAGGCCCGCGGCGAAGGAGCCGATGATCATCGCGGAGCCGACGCGATCCGCGATGTACGCAAGCCCGAGTGCGACGACGATCGATGCGAACAGCACACCGCGCGCGACCTGCAGCCGCTTCAGCGCCCGCATCAACCACGGCGCAAGCCAGGAGCCGGCGGCCAACGCCGCAATCACGAACCCGAATGCGACGACCACGATCCGCGTGATGCCGAAGTAGCTGAGATCTTTTCCGATCGCAAGAGACGTCACGACGGAGAGCAGCACGACTCCGATGATGTCGTCGACGACCGCGGCGCCGAGAATCACTTGCGATTCGGGATCGCGAAGATGGCCGAGAT
>CAZKID010000039.1:0-20688 GCA_964552405.1 uncultured Thermoanaerobaculia bacterium | reverse complement strand
CGCGAGATCTTCGCTTTCTCGCGGAAGATCTGCGCGCCACGTTCTTCACCTTCGAGGATTTGCGGAACGGCCACTTCCCATCATCTGAAGAAGTCGGGGTGAACATCTGCTTCGATGACTGCTTCGCGGACAACTACTCGGTGGGTGTTCCGCTTCTTGCCCAATTCGGAGTGCGGGCAACGTTCTTTCAGGTGACCAGTCTGATCGATTCTCAAACGTTGCTCTGGGAACATGAGCTGTACTGGCATACACGCAACTCACGAGCTTCCGAGCTCTTTCAGACGATCGCTCATGAGATGCTGCCGGCTGCGCACGCTGCAAGCATCGGCGAATGGGTGAGTCTCATCCGGGAAGAGACGCCGCCGTCTCTCTTCGAGGCGCTCCTGGCACGCGTACGAGAAGCATGCGGCGAAACCGACGAGATGGGGAACGCCGCGAGGAAGCTCTACCCACGTCGCGAACAAATCCTCGAGGCCGTTCGACTGGGTCACGAGATCGGAAGTCACGGCCATCGCCACCACAAACGCGTCAACATCGACGCCGAAACCTTCGAGCGCGAGCTGCGGGAATCATCCGAAGTCCTGGAAAGCCTTCTCGGACGAAAAGCAGGAGCATTCTCGTATCCATTCAACAGTCACCTTGTGGGCGATGGGTCGATTTGTTCGCGCTACTTCGAACAAGCGATTACGGTCGACAAACGTCGCATCGAAAAGCATCACAATCCCTTTTGGCTGCCACGATTCACGTGGCCGGGGCCGGCCCGGAACGAACTGCGGCATCGCCGTTGGCTGCTCACCGGCGAGATCTGAACGAATCGAGCCGCTTCGATAGCGCGCCTGCCGCACGCCAGCCGGCCAGTCTCGCCAACGCAGCGTACGCTCTGAATTGCAGACGATTGCGTTCACGTCCTGACGCGTCCCTCGCCAACTCGAAAAGAGTGCGCGACTCAGCCGTCAAACCCACCGCGCCGCACTGGCGGGAGAGAAGAAAGAGCTCCCGCGCGAAATGCCTCATCTCCGCGGAATCCTCGGCGATCCCCGCGCGGCATGCACTCTCGAAGATGGACAGATGTGCCGCAGCTTGATCGCGAAGCGAATCGCGCGACTGCGTGCCCGACAACTGCCCTAGCGAATGAAATCGCGTCTCGGATACCCACGCTTCGCAGTACGCCAGCCGAACGCCCAGCGCTGCGATGCGGCAGTCATACTCCCAATCCTCCTCACGGCGCAGCGCCGACCATGGCCCGGCACGTTCGATCACCTCGCGCCGGTAGAGAGGGGTCGATGTGTCCCACCATCGGGACTGCAACATCGACGGAAACATGAAGTCGATGCGCTCGCCGGTGCGTTTCCATGGTGCCGAGGACGGGGTCCCGTCAGCGAATCGCGCGCGGGTCCAACCATAAGCTGCACCACATTCCGGATGCGCAAGCAACGCCGCGACCTGCAACTCGAACTTCGACGGCTCCAGGAGATCGTCGCTATCGAGATACTGGATGAAGTCGCCTCGAGCAACCTTCCGCCCGTTCTCGCGCGCCGCTCCCGGGCCCGCATGCTGCTGACGGATCACACGGACGCCCTCGAGTGATTCAGCAACCCGCGCCGTATCGTCTGTGGAGCCATCGTCGACGATGATGATCTCGATCGGCCGATGCGTCTGGGCATCGACGCTCGCCACGGCCTCGCGCAGCATAGGTGCACGATTGCGAACAGGAATGATCGTCGATACGAGTAGGCTGCTCACCTTCTCAGAACTGTATGCGAAGTGGGGCTACATGCGAAGATGAGGGCGTGCCGTATCGCCTCGCGATCGTCGCGTCGCACGTCATTCAGTATCAAGATCCGCTCTTTCGCCTCATCGCGAAAGAGCAGGACATTGATCTCACAGTGATCTACTGCTCCGGTGCCGGAGCGGAGACGTATCGCGACGAGGACATGAAGACGACGTTGCAGTGGGACATCGATCTTCTTCATGGGTATCGCTACACGATCCTTGGAAACCTCGGATTCGGAGACGGCTATGCGCGCCTCATCAATCCGGGGATCGTTCCAGCCCTCGCCGCCGGCAACTACGACGCCGTGATCTTCATGTTGGGATGGGGCTCGATCAGCGCGCTTCTAGGCATCGCGGCCTGCCGGATCTCCCAGACGCCCTTTTTCCTTTATGGCGACAGCAGCTTCCCGCCGCCGGAGAACACGTTGACGGCGCGGGCTCGTGCGATGTTCATCCGGACCGTATTCAGTCTGGCAACAGGCTTCATGAATTCAGGCGTGTTGAATGCCGCTTACTATGCACATTACGGAGCCGGCCCGCGGACCTTCTTTCTGCTTCCATGGGCAGTGGACAACGAACGGTTCGAGAGGGCGTCAAGACTGGCGCCGGGCGAACGAAATGAGCTACGCGCGCAATTGCAACTCCCGGCAGAAAATGTCGTCTTCCTCTTCTCCGCCAAGCTGGTCGCCCGTAAGGACCCACTCACACTACTGAAGGCCTATCGGCAGATGAAGCATCGGCAACGGGCGTCGGTCGTATTCATGGGAGAGGGCGAACAGCGGCCGATGCTGGAGCGCTTCGCCCAGCAACATGGTTTGCAGTCCGACGTGCGATTCACCGGCTTCGTCAATCAGCGCGATATCCCGAAGATGTATGCCATGTCCGACGTGTTCGTGTTGCCATCGGTGTACGAGCCACGCGGAGCCGTCATCAATGAAGCAATGGCCTGCGGACTGCCGGTGATCGTCACGGATCGCTGCGGCTCGATCGGCGACATCGTGCTGGAAGGAGAGAACGCGTTGATCTACCCCGCTGGCGACGCAGCAGCGCTCGCACACTCCATGGATGAAATCACATCCAATGAATCCCTTCGCGAACGGATGGCGCGCCGCTCGGTGGAGATCATTCATGACTGGGACTTCGCGCGCGGCGTGAAGGGTATCCGGCAAATGCTTCAGTGGGTCGGACATCGGGCATGATCACGATTGCGATTCCAACGTATGAGCGCGGAGAGATTCTCGTCGCAACCATCGAGCGGCTTTTGCAACTCACTCCGCCTGCCGGGGAGATTGTCGTCGTTGACCAAACGCGAAACCATCCGGCGGATGTGCTCGCAAGACTAACCGCCTGGGACACGAGCGGCGACATCCGTTGGCTTCCATTAGACCAACCCTCGGTACCTCATGCGATGAATGTCGCGTTGCGTAACGCGACACAACCAACCGTATTGTTCATTGATGACGATGTGATTCCCTCGCGTACGCTCGTCATGGAGCACGAGCGAGCTCATGTCGAGGGTGTCTGGGCGGTCGTCGGGCAAGTCTTGCAGCCGGGACAACGCGAGGAACACCACACAGTGCTACACAACGGAGCAGTGCGCGATCTCGAGTTCCCCTTCAATCACGATGAGCCGAGCGACGTCGAAAACGTGATGGCGGGCAATCTCTCGGTCGATCGCACGAAGGCGCTCTCAATTGGAGGATTCGACGAGAACTTCAAGGGAGCGGCGTATCGATTCGAGACGGACTTCGCTCGAAGACTCATCGCCGCTGGCGGGCGCATCCGATACGCGCCACGAGCAACTCTCGATCATCTGCACATTGCCACGGGTGGCATTCGCGCACATGGAGATCACCGGCGGACAGCCTCACCCAACCATACGAGCGGAGACTACTACTTCGCCTTGTGGCACATCCGCCCCTTCTGGCGATATGCACTACGCAGACTGCGGAGTAACATTCTCACAAGGTGGGTCCTCGTTCACCCGTGGTACCTGCCTTCACGGGTCATCGCGGAGTGGAGGGGATATGCTGAAGCAAGGCGGCTGTACCGGCGGGGCCGCCGGCTAACGGAGTAATCCGGCGCGCAATAGGCGTTTGCATGAGCTGACGATGGTTCTGATCCTATTCTTTTCGTTTGTAGCCATGGCCGCAACGGTCGCTTTGAGCGATTGGCGGCGAGCCTGGCTGCTTGCATGCATCGTCGGCGTCGTTCAAGACCCCGCCCGCAAACTAGCACCCGATCAACCTGTTTTCATGACGTTCGGAATCATCGCTGTGTACGTCATGATCCTTTTTGGATCGCAACGCCGGATCCAGAAGGCAATCCAGGACTTCTCGCGACGCTTTCCGCAGATCTGGAGTGTGTTCGGACTCGTTCTTCTTTTTCTTTTCTTTGCGGCCGCGAATGGAATCATGACCTTCGGTCTATCCCAATGGAAGGCTCCGTTTCTCAGCCTTTTCGTCTACCTTGCACCTCTTCCGGGTGTCGCTCTCGGCTACATGTACGTGGACGAAGAGGAGCGCCTTGTCGCATTTTTTCGCTTCTATTCAGTCCTGACCGCGGTCGCGCTCGTCGGTACGATCCTCGAATACTACAGAGTCGACTCTCGGTCGCTCGGAATGGTCCGTCAAGTCGGCGATTACATCCGCTACTTGCCTGGCATTCAAGTGCGAATGCTCTCCGGCTTCTATCGTGCCCCGGACATCATGGGGTGGCATGCGGCAATGCTCACATGTATCGCCATCGGGATGATGGTCCGCGCGGAGATGCAAAAACGATCCTGGCTCTGGATGGTCGCAGCAGGATGGGGTTTTTACAACTGCATGATCTCCGGGAGGCGGAAAGCAGTCTACTTCGTGGCGGCATTCGCCCTCGCATTCGTGTTTAGCTACTTTAGACGCCTCAAGGCGCAGCATGTTGCCTCGACCGTACTCGCTGCTCTCGTCATTGCCTTCGTCGTTCACCAATTGCGCTCTGACGAACAGGGAAGCGCTTATGCAGTGGCGGCTGCGACGACTTCAGGAGAGCTTGGTGGCCGGCTCGAAGGCGGGCTCATGGAGACGATCCGTCAATTCGGGATCCTGGGTGCCGGCCTCGGCGTCGCGACGCAGGGTGTTCAGCACGTGCTCGAACGGGACATGGGGGTATCGTGGCAGGAGGGTGGTCTGGGAAAGCTTGCGGTTGAGTTGGGGCTTCCAGGCCTGATGGCGGCCGCCCTGCTGGCATGGAAAATCCTTCGAACGACCTTCAAGATCGCCTCAATACCGGATTATTTAGGGAGCACTCAGATCGTGCGAGTCATGCTGTTCGCGCTCATGATCGCGAATGTGGCCAATTTCCTGGCGTCCGCACAAACCTACTCAGATCCCGTCATAACGATCATGACATGCTTTCTTGTTGGCGCCCTCTTCGCAACCGTCACCCTTGATGAACCCGTCCCGCGAAGTTCCGCGAGCACGCCTCCCGAGCTAGCGCCACTGCCGGCTTGATGTACTCTCGGAGCTCTTGAGGATTCTTCACGTCGTACCGACCTACTTGCCGGCCACGCGCTACGGCGGACCGATTTTCGCAGTCCATGGTCTGTGTCGGTCGTTGGCCCAACGCGGTCACGACGTCAGCGTATTCACCACGAACGTCGACGGTCCAGGTGAATCCGACGTTCCAGTCGATCACGAAGTGATCATGGATGGCGTCCGCGTTCGCTACTTCCCATCGCAGATGCGACGACTGTATGTCTCGTTGGAGATGAGAACGTCATTACGCAGGATTCGAGAGTTCGACATCGTCCACAACCACTCCGTGTTTCTCTGGCCCACTATGGCAGCCGCGCGAGCCGCATATAGACAAGCAGTCCCGTACGTAATCTCACCACGGGGGATGCTCGTCCGCGATCTAATCGAGCGCAAGAGCGGCCTTTTGAAGAAAGCATGGATTGGCACGTTCGAGTCGAGAAACTTTCAGCGCGCAGCCGCGATTCACTTCACATCCCGGCGTGAGCTCGAAGATGCCAAAGCGACCGGAATCCCGGTTCCAAAGAGTTTCGTCGTTCCCAACGGGGTCGACATCATTCCCGTTCCCGACGTACCGCGCGATGCGCGTACCGTCCTCTACCTCGGCAGGATCAACTGGAAAAAAGGCCTCGACCGGCTCATCGATGCGATGCCAGGTGACGCCCGCCTCATCATCGCGGGCAATGACGAGGAATCGCT
Organism: uncultured Thermoanaerobaculia bacterium; assembly: GCA_964552405.1. GTDB lineage: Bacteria > Acidobacteriota > Thermoanaerobaculia > Gp7-AA8 > Gp7-AA8 > JAJPHC01. The sequence continues at coordinate 14,704 of CAZKID010000039.1, read as the reverse complement.
GATCCCAAAGCTTCGGCGGCGCGCCTCAGCACGCAATGTCGAATTCATCGGTCCCGTCTATGGACAACAGAAATGGGAGCTCCTCGCCAGTGCAGCGATGCTGGCGCTACCGTCGTTATCGGAAAACTTCGGCAACGTCATCATCGAGGCGATGATGATGCGAACCCCGGTGATGGTATCTCCGGCAGTTGGTCTCGCCGGAGAAGTGGCTGCAGCGAACGCCGGCGTCGTCACCGAAGATTTCGGTGTAGCGATTCTTCACTTGCTCAACGACCCGCAAGGTCGAGAATCGATGGGAATCAATGGACGTGCGCTCGTTGAAACCAATTTTTCCTGGCCCACGATCGCGGCACAGATGGAGCACGAGTACCAATGCTTGATCGGATCACGCCGGTCATCCTGACCCGCAACGAAGAGCCCAATATTGCCCGCACACTCGCGCATCTTGCGTGGGCACGTGAAGTAGTCGTTTGTGACAGCGGCAGCGATGACGAGACCATCACAATTGCACAAGGATTTCCGAACGTCCGGGTCGTCAAACGCTCACTGGACGATCTCGCCAATCAGTGGACCTTCGCCGTTGGCCAGGCAACCACACCATGGGTCCTTACGTTGGACGCGGACTACACCGTTCCCGCAGCTCTGACGAAAGAGATCGAATCACTCGACGGCAAGGCTGCTGGGTACGAAACAGATTTCATCTACGCAATCGACGGAAAACCACTACGCGCCACGTTATACACACCGCGAGTCGTGCTTCTTCGCCGCGAAACTGCCGGCTTCTACATGGACGGCCATACGCAGCGTGTCCATGTCGACGGAGAGATCTCGCACCTCACGGAGCGGATGATTCACGACGATCGAAAAACCTTTCGTGCGTTTGTCGAGCGTCAAAGGCGATACATGCGTGACGAGGCGCAAAAGCTTCGGAGCGCCCCCACGGGCACCCTGAATGCTTCGGCGCGGATCCGAAAATTGCGGGTGGTGGCGCCACTGATCATCGTCCCCTACCTGCTATTCGCGAAGAGACTCATCCTCGACGGCCGAGCGGGCCTGCGCTACGTCCTCGAACGGTTCCTCGCCGAATTGATCTTGTCCCGCGAGCTCTTCCGCGGCTAGTGTTTCCTTGCAAGCACTCCGCATGGGTCCGGAAAAGCCAGCCGGTTGCCAAGATACGCCTGGCCGAATGACGTGGCCGGATTGGTGCGCGCGAATCCGATGGAATGAAAGGCGGCAAGCGCCGGCGCATGCGTCGTCTGAATGTCGCGGAGAAAAGCGTCTCATCTCCCAAGAGAAGTCCACGCCGCGCAATCAGAGCGACCACCATCACGAAGACGGCTAGCGGCCACGCGGTGCGACCGCGTGCCGCTGAGAAGCTCTTACGCGGGTTGAAATCCGCCTTGTTCGGGGTGGGTCCCTGATCGGGTCGGCATCAGATTCGAACTTCCAGCACGTAAAGAGCACGCTTAGAATGATCCAATGTCTGCGCGATTCTCGTTCCGCCTCGCCCTTGTCGCGCTGCTTGCGTCGATTCTCCTTGGTGGCTGCGTCTACGCGGGTGGTGCCGTCTGGGCGACATACAATGCGATGCAGCCCTGTTTGAAGAAATGCCTGAGTCGCACAGCTATCCTTCGCGAGCACTATGACATCGCGGCGATCGACCAGGGCATGAAGGGAAATGCCAAGTACCAGACATATACCCTTGAGAAGGGTGTAGTGATCAAGTACATCAAAGGAGCATACACTTACAGAGTTTTGATATTTGTTTCGAAGGACAATCTCATGGAGGTCGATTTCTCGGGTGATCAATCGATTGAAAACAACTGCTTCCCCTGTGCGATGTCGAATCACGACATTCTTGAGCCAGTCCGGACAATCATCAATGACATGCCTCTCAACGACGCGCAGCGCCGCGAACTGCAATCGTCTGTCAGCGTTGAAACTGTACGGGACACCAAGGGCGAACTGTTCTTCTGACAAAATCCAGAACGCTGCCTCCAACGCCTCTCCGTTCTCAGCTAACGTCAACGGCACCGCAACAACATCCACCGGCCGCAAACCTCCCGCGAATCCCCACACAAGTCGTGGCTCAACACGGTTGAACGATCCTTTCGAGACCACACTGTCAATCGCATTCACCGCGGTGTCTTTACCATCGTTCCAGATCTCGAAGTCGCCCTTCATTACTATGTCCGCGTTTAAAACCGAGATCCCCAAGCCGGTCATCTGAACCAAGAGCGCGAAAGACATTCTTCAGAAGGTGACCTGGGCGCGGGCTGCTAATCAACGCCGATCTGAATGACGCCCCACCCTACTGAGGCTCCGCGCAAGTCCGCCTCGCAACCACGAGAAGTTGTTCGAAACCTTTGTCGTCGACAACCTCACCACACCGCCGGAAGTAATCTGGTAACGATTCTTCCGTGGGGTACACGCCTCGTGCGAAAGCGGCGTACTGCCACTGAGTCGCGGCAGGAGCCTGTCCTCGCTGGCCCAGCTCAGGGTTCACTTCGTCTTGCCAGACGTTATACAGACGGTCAGAGGGCCAAACTTCGTGAAGAGTGCTTTGATAGGCACCACCCGTTGCACTGAGCCATTCCGCCGTCAACGCGAGAGACTGCACTCCTCCAGTTCTCCATGACCAGAGCCGCAGCTGCCCTGGCGTCAATGGGAGAGCCATCATCCGGCGCACATCTCGATCGTCCATCGCCGTCGATAATTCCCGCTCACGGCACTCGGAAATCGACAGGATCGCACCTCGCAGCAACAAAGCGGTGGTACAAATCGCCACCACCCAAAGAGCCCGTGAAGGGTTCCACTGTTCCAGCCAGACGATGAAAATCGGGAGCGCGGCGATCGCTGGAAGTACGTAGTGGCTGTCCCAGTGCTTGGCTGCTGCCATGAACGTCATGACGATTGCGGTCACTAACCAAATCGCAATGGGCGCTGCGTCTTTCATCCAGGCTTCGTCGGAGCGCCTCCGCCACAGCAACCAGAGAGCTGCAATGACACAGACCGCGCAGAGCGACCAGAGATCGGGGCTTCGAATGATCCAGGAAATGTTGCCCACCGTTTGCCGGAGATCGATAACGCCCGTTCCTCCGCTCCCGTACCGGCCCGTGTGCACAAGTTCTCCCAGCTGTGTTCTCAAGAGTTGAGCGAAACCGGACCATCCAAAAAACAGCCATCCAATGAGAAGCAACGAGGCTGACATTCCGACGGCGTACGCGGTCATGAACTGCCAAACGAGGCGCCGGTTGAGAGAATCGCGCCACCACAGCCATATGAGACACGCGAGCCCACCTACGGCCCAGGTAACGTAGTTAAGCTTCAAGAACAACGTTGCTCCGGCCAGGACTCCTTGAAAAAACCACACAGAGACCGAACGCCTGCCAATGGTTCTAACGGCAGCACCAAAAAAAACGGCGCCACACAATAGCGCGAAGCTATCGTTACCGAGCAGCACCAGGCCATACAAGCGTGCCGGGTCTGCGGTGAAAAAGCTCAATGCAGCAAGCGCCGCGCACCAAACGCTGCGTGCGCGAGCGAACCACCAGACAAGGACTACACCCCAGAGCGAGAACGCGATCGTCAGCCGGCGGTTCCATCGAGCGAAGCTGGTTGGATCTCGCAGGCTCTGCACCACGGGTGACTGAGCGCCCGCACTCGAAAGACGAAGAGCAACCCAACTCACGACGGGGAGCGGGACCGTGTAGTGGAAGTTCTTGAACGCAGAAACGTCCCTGTGGCCCACCTCAATCCAGCGTTGAATGTTCAGAGCAGCGCCCAATGATGTGGCAGTGTAGTCATTGGGAAGACTCCAGAAATTGCCGGCAGGCCTGGCCAACCACAGCACCACGGCAACAACCGCAGCCAACCCAAGCATCCTAAGAAATGTTGAGGGATTCCCCATCGCATTAGTCCGATGCGGTTTCCATCGCTTCCGCAATCACCAGCATCTGCCCTGCCATTGGTCTGATCGGCGAATGCAAATAGGCGCGGATCAGGTAAGGATTCATGAGCTTTGATGACGCGCCGCGGGCCGTGTAAGGAAGGAATCGAGGCTCCACGATTCTGGGCTCGAACCCGGCGTGCCTTAGAACCTGCACAATGCTTTCGTGATCGAAGACCGCGCGATGCGTATAGTCGTCGAAGTATCGGCGGTAGCAGTAACGGTAATTGGGTTGGATGAGAATCAGGCGGCCAGGACGGCGAAGTATCCTTCTGATTTGCGCAAGACAATCGGGCACATCGTCTGGATTGAGGTGCTCGAGAAAATTACTCGTCAGCGCCACGTCGAACTCGGTTCCAAATCTCTGCGCGACGTCCTGCACTCTCATCCTGTACGCCTCGACTCCGGGAGCCGCAAACGTGACCGTCTCTGGCGCCTCATCGATCGCCACCCTGCGCTTACAAGAAACCGCATTGATGAAATGACAGTAGCCTGCGGCTAAGTCGATCGTCGCGGCTTCCGCAGGGATCCACGGGCGAAGATAGCGAACGATTTCATTCCATACGACTTGCCGTGAAGCGTCATAAACATGCGCGATATTGAAGTACGCTGAAGACGCCATTGGAATTAGGCCTTGCGAATCGGCAAATGGATCCGCACCGGCTTGAGGTAATGATGCGAGCCATCCTCAGGGCAAGTAGAAAAGCGCGAAAACGATTGCCTGTGATTTTCGATTCGCCGAGGCGTCTCCGATAACGCACAGGAATCTCGAGTAGCCGGAGATGCTTGCGCAGGGCGATCGTGACCATATCTGGAAGCAACGCGCTTTTCCCCTCAGTGAGGAGCGGCAGAATCACATCGAGCGCCTCACGGCGGATGATTCGGAACGTCCCCCCAACCTCGCGAAGGCTGGCATCATCCACGCTGTTCTTCCACAGGTAGAGCACCTGAAGATACTTGGCAACCAGCCAGTTTCCGACAAGCAGCCCGTACGTCCAGTCCGCATCGTCCGTAATCAAGTGATGGTTCGATCGTGCACCTTTGACGATGTCGAAATACGGCATATACGCCAGCATGATGTCGAGATCATCCGCATAGAACGAATTGTCAGACTCGGTCAGCACGACCAGGTCGCCATTGGCGGCAGCGAGTCCCGCGCGGCATGCGAACCCGTATCCCTGACGGGGCTCTTCAATCACCCTGGCACCCGCCGCTTTCGCGATCTCCCCAGTGCCGTCAGTGGAATTGTTGTCGACGACGATGACCTCATCGACGACAGGGTGCTTGATGAAATCCTCCACGGTCGCACCGACACCGGCGCTTTCGTTGTACGCAGGCATTACGACGGAAACTGACAACCCTTTATGCACGGTTGCCGTCACGCTCTTGTGCGGTCAGACTCTGCCTGTCTGAATCTTCAACGCCGCTGAGATATCTGTGAGTATCTCGAATCGTGTCTTCGACTCCAAAGCAGGGATCCCAACCCAACTCCGTCATCGCCCTCGATGCATCAGGATATTTGTCATTGGCCTCTTCGTACAGGTCTCCATACAAGGTCTTTGGATCCACGTAGGCTTTCGCGCTTGACGACCCGACAGTCTTGATGACGGCGTCAGCAAGTTGCCCGATGGTGATCTTGTTTCCGGGGTGGCCGATGTTGTACACAGTCCCGGTCCGCCCGCGGCGCATGGTAGCGACGATGCCTGAAACAACGTCTTTCACATGAGTGAACGCTCGAATCTGGCTGCCGTCGCCAAAGATCGTCAGTGGTTCGCCCCTCATGGCCTGACCGATGAAGCGCGGCAGCACAAACCCACCCTGCCCTGATTGGCGGGGCCCGCACACGTTGAAAGGGCGCACAATCACCGCATCGAGGCCGGCCACCGTAGCCATAATCACAAGAGCCGTCTCCGCGGCGATTTTGCCGATCGCGTACTCCAGACGTGCCGACGTTTTTGCTGGAATGATCTTGGGAAGGGACTCGTGACAGTAGCCTTGCTGACCGCCTCCATAGACCTCGCTGGTCGACACATCGAGGAGCCGGGCGCCGTCGCGAAGCGCGAGATCAATGAGCAGATAGGTGTCCGACACAATCGATCGAACGATTCTTCCCGCAAACGGCAATACTCCTGCCGGTCCGACGATGGATGCCAAGTGGTAGATCTGCGACCATGTACTGCCCGATAGTGATGCGGCTTGATCCTGGATCGTGCCGACTTCGTACGTCATGTTGGGAAGAGGACCCAACTCACGCAACAGCCGGTCAAGCCGCAGAGGGCTCGTCGACAGGTTATCGACGACATGAATCCGGTCGTTGGGTTGCTCTCGAGCAAGCTGCTCGACCAGATGGCCGCCGATAAATCCAAAGCCGCCAGTCACCAGAATGTTCATACCGGGTTCTGCTCCCTCAATTCTTCGGTCGAGCTTTGCTTGAAACCCAATCAATTCCAGACGACAACGAGTCAAAAGGTTAGCACACGTCTGCGAGGCCTCCGATGCAGCGATGAGTTAGAGCTTGCTCACCACAGCGATGCCACTCGCGTTGTGCAATCACCGTCTGACCAGCGGAACAGTTGAGTGATTGACCAGACCCGTTAGAATCTCTCCAGTGCTTCAACCCACCCTCAGCATCGTCATCCCCCTCCGCGACGAGGTGCGCAACATCCCCCCTCTCGTCGAGCAGCTCGACTCCTTCCGCTCCTCCTTCCCCTATCCCATCGAAGTCATCCTCGCCGATGACGGGAGTCGCGACGGTAGTTGGGATGCGATTCGCTCCGCGAGCGATGGACGCCCATGGCTCCGCGCCATCCGATTTCGCGCAGGCCGCGGACAGACCGCGGCGATGATGGCCGGCATCCAGGCTTCACGCGGCGACTACATCACCTTTCTCGATGCCGACCTTCAGAACGACCCCAACGACATTCCCCGTCTCCTCGCTCCCGTCATGGCCGGCGAAGCCGATGTCGTTTGCGGCTGGCGCCGCTCACGCAAAGACGGCGCGCTTTCGCGCACGCTCCCCTCTCTCCTCGCGAACTGGATGATCCGCAAAGTCCTCGACGTCCCGATCCACGACCTCGGCTGCACGCTCAAAGTCTTTCGCCGTGAGTACCTCACGCCCATCAACATGCTCGGCGAGATGCATCGCTTCCTCGCCGCCTATGCACACGCCGAAGGCGCGCGCCTCATGGAGCTCGAAGTCAATCACCGGCCCCGCGTGCATGGCGAAAGCAAGTACGGTCTCAACCGCATCGGCAAAGTCCTCGTCGATCTCCTCACCGTCGTCATGCTCAACGTCTACGGCTCGTCGCCGGGCTACCTGTTCGGGAAGATCGCCGCGGGCTGCTTCCTCATCGGGACCGTGATGTTCTCCATCGTCGCCTACCGCGTCCTGGGACTGCACCGCTACGAAACCACGCCGATGGTCTTCGGCATGCTGCTGATGTACATCGCCGGTCTCATCGCGCTCATGTCCGGGCTGCTGGCTGAAATCAACATCCGCGTCCTCCACCAAACCGGCGTCTACAAAACCTTCGAGATTCGCGAACGCCTCGGCTTCGACACTCCGAGTGAGGAGAAGGATCACCGATGTGCGGCATCTTCGGCGGAGTAGCGCTTCGCCGTCCGCTGCACGACGAGTGCGAGCGCGCAATGCGCCTGCTCGCGCATCGCGGGCCCGATGGCTCCGGCTCGATCGTCGTTGGCAACGCCGCGCTCGCGCATACACGCCTGCGCGTCATCGATATCTCGGAAGCCGCCGATCAGCCGTTATGGGATGCGCGACGCCAGGCCGTAATCGTCTTCAATGGCGAGATCTACAACTATCGCGAACTGAAAGCCGAATGCCTCGCGCGCGGCGCAACCTTTCACACGTCGTCGGATACGGAAGTCATCGTCAATGCGTATCTGCTGTTCGGCGCCGAGGCATTCGCGCGGCTCAACGGCATGTTCGCGTTCTGCCTCTACGACACGCGCACGCACGATGCGTTTCTCGTGCGCGATCGCTGGGGCATCAAGCCGCTCTACTACGCGCCCGCGGCCGGCGGGGTCTTATTTTCTTCGGAGCTGCGCGCGCTGACGCAGACCGCGGGCGTCGATACGACCCTCGATCGCGATGCGCTGCAGGCGTATCTGCAACTCGACTTCGTGCCGGCGCCGTTGAGCATCGTGACGGGCGTACGGAAGCTGGAGGCGGGTTGCTTTCTTCGCGTGTCAGACAATGGTGTCGTCGAGCGGCGATCGTTCGTACCGGCCCGGCAACTCCCTCGTGCCGGCGATGTGCGGACGGGGACGTCCTCACTCCAGCGCGTCATCGATGATGCGGTGGGGCGGCAGCTCGTCAGCGATGTGCCTGTTGGCGTTTTTCTTTCTGGCGGGATCGATTCGACGATCATCGCCGAGTCCGCGGCGCGACTCACTGAGGGACGCATCGCGGCGTTCTCCATCGCGTTCGATCATCCTACGTTTGATGAATCGCCGTACTTCGCGGAGGTCGGACGCGCGCTCGGGATCGAGCATCACGTCCGCCGGTTTTCATCCGACGACATGGTCGCGCTCGTGCCCGAAGTCGCCGCGCGGATGGACGAGCCGCTCGCCGATGGCTCGATCTATCCGACGACTCTCCTCGCGCGATTCGCACGGGAGCGTGTGACCGTCGCTCTGTCCGGCGATGGTGCCGATGAATTGTTCGGCGGGTATCCGACGTATCTCGCTCACGGCATCGCACGCCGCATCCCGGCATTCGCGATGTCGCTCCTGCGCGCGAGTGGCGGCATCGCGCATCGCATTCTTCCTGCGCGCTTCGATAACCTAACCCGCGATTACCTCCTCAAAAAATTTCTCGACGGATTGCATCCGAACCTCGTCGAACGGCATGCTCGCTGGATGGGGAGCTTCGCACCGGATGAGTTGCGCCAACTGCTCGTCTCGTATGAGCCCGAGGCGCAGGGCAGGCTCGTGGAGACGTTGATGGAACCGGCGCGCGAGACAGGCGACGGCTGGCTCGAGCAGCTCCTGCGCACGGATCAGCGCTTCTACTTGCAGGACGACATCCTGACCAAGACCGATCGCGCCAGCATGTCGTGCTCGCTGGAAGTGCGCGTCCCGTTTCTCGATCCCGAGGTCACCGCATTCGCCGACACGCTCGGTAGCAATGAGAAGGTGCGCGGCCGCAGGACGAAGGCGATTCTGCGCGATTGCGTCGCGCGACGATTTCCGCCGTCGATCTCGAAGCGCGCCAAGAAAGGATTCGGAGCGCCGCTCGCCCATTGGTTTCGCGGAGAGCTGAAATCGATGCTGCAAGAGGTCTTCTCGAAGGAACGCGTCGCGGCCGCCGGAATCTTCAAACCGGAAGCGGTCCAGCGGCTCCTTCATGAGCATTGGGATGGAACGCGCGATCATCGCAAGAAGATCTTCAACCTCCTCGCGTTTACCCTGTGGCAGGAGACGCTGACGTGAGGTCCGCCACCTCGAGGAATCTTGAGTACTACGGCCAGCTCGCCGATGGGCGTGCCGATTACTGGCGCCACATGGCGGCGCCGCGAATGCGCGTGGGCACGATCCTGCGCATCCTGCGCGAGGCGCGGCCGGAATCGCTCCTCGACATCGGCTGCGGCGACGGTTCCCTCATCATCGCAGCCCACACGCAACTCCCCTCGGCCTCGTGCGCAGGACTCGACCTGTCGCCTGCGCAGATCGAAACGAACCGGCAGCGCAGGCCGGACATCGAGTGGATTGCGGGCAATGTCGAGGATCCTTCGCTGGAAGTTCGGAGCCGCTACTCCGCGATCGTCGCCTCGGAACTGATCGAACATCTCGACGATCCGGAGCGCTTCCTCCTTCAGCTTCGGCGATTCGCAAATCCGGAGGCACTGCTCGTGCTGTCGACTCAATCCGGCCGCGTGGGCGAGACGGAACGCCGCGTCGGTCATCTGCGTCACTTCAGCGCGGAGGAAATGCGCAGCCTGCTGGAGATCGCGGGATGGACTCCCGTTCGGATCTGGAACGCCGGCTTCCCGTTTCACGACTGGTCGAAGAGAGTCGCGAATCTCGCGCCTAACCAGATGATGCACCGGTTCGGCGAGCGGCGTTACGGCGTCATGGAGCGCTTCGCGTCGTTCGTGCTGCGGCTGCTCTTTCACGTCAACTCGAATCGTCACGGCGCGCAATTGTTCGCGATCGCGCGGCTTCAACGATGAGCAGCGCCGACAAGAAAACCGCCGACGCGTTTGCGCAGTCGTGGAATCGCATCGGCTCCGTCTACACGCGCGAGCAATTCCTCGAATGGTTTGCGCCGCTGACACCGGAGGATCTGCGCGGGCGCTCCGTGCTCGAGCTCGGATTCGGGAACGGATCGCTGCTGGTGCATGCCGCACAGTGCGCTCCCGCGCGGCTGGCGGGAGTGGATCTGGGGGACACCCTTGCGCAGACGAGGCTGAACCTCGCGGAGCTGGCGCCTAACGTCGAGCTGCATCAGGGGGATCTGACCTCCGTGGAGCTCGGCACATTCGATGTCGTCTATTGCATCGGTGTGCTGCACCATCTCGACTCGCCTGGCGAAGGATTCGCGTCGGTGCTGCGCCATACTCGGGCGGGCGGCCGGTTTCACTGCTGGGTGTATGCACGTGAGGGGAACGCGGTGATCCGCTGGCTCGTCGATCCGCTTCGACGGGTGACTTCGCGGCTGCCGTGGTGGTTCACCAAGTATCTCGTCGCGACTCCGCTCGTCGTTCCCTACTTCTTGTACGCGAAGACGATTCGCGCGCTTGGGATCTCGCGCTTGCCGTTGCCGTTGCTGGAGTACACGCGGTGGATTGCCTCGGAACCCTTTCGGTTTTTCCGGCATGTTGCGTTTGATCAGCTCGTGACGCCGCGCACGCGGTATATCGATCGCGAGACGGTCGAGCGGTGGTTGAGCGACTCCGATTCCTCGGAGACGTACGTCATTCACAGGAATGGAAACTCCTGGAAGTTTGGCGGACGCAAACGCCTCTGAGAAGAGCGATCTCCGTCATCCCGAGCGGAGTTTCAAGAAACTTCCAGTGTTTATGCGGGTTTGAGCCGACTAGTCCCTTCTCCCCCCGCATGGGGGAGAAGGAACTGATGGCCCAGTCGCGTCGCGTAGCGAGGTGGCCCGCTCGGAGGCTACCGTTCGATCATCAGGTCGCCCATGACCAGCAGATCCATCTTCGTCCGCAGGAAACAGTCCAGCGCTTCATGCGGCGTGTTCACCACCGGCTCGTTTTCGTTGAACGATGTATTGAGCACGATCGGAATCCCGGTGATCTCGCGCACCGCTTCGATCAAGTGGTAGTAGCGCGGGTTCTGTGACTCCGTGACTGACTGCAGGCGGCCGCTCCCATTCACGTGCGTCACCGCGGGAATCGACGCGCGCTTCTCTTCGCGAATCTGATAGACCTGCAGCATGAACGGCACGTCGTAATCCGTCTCGAACCACTCCCCCACTGCCTCGCGCAGAATCGATGGCGCGAAAGGACGGAATGACTCGCGACGCTTGATCTTGTGATTCAGGATGTCCTTCATGTCCGCTCTTCGCGGATCGCACACGATGGAGCGATTGCCCAACGCGCGGGGGCCCCACTCCATCCGCCCCTGAAACCAGCCCACCACATTCCCGTCCGTAATGTGCTTTGCCGTTCGCGCGCACAGTTCGCGCTCGTCGCGCACGCGCTCGATGCGGCACTTCGCCTCCTCGAGATCCGTGCGCCGCAGCGATACCGCGTGATCGATCGCGCCGTCGTCGTACTGCGGACCCCAGTACGCGTGATCCATCACGAATGCGCGCGGTTGGTGCAGCTCCTGGTTGAGCACCCAGTACGCCGCACCGATCGCGCCGCCGGCATCGCCCGCCGCGGCCTGAATGTAGACGTCCTTGAATGGCGAGCGATCGAAGATCAAGCCGTTCGCGACGCTGTTGTAGCCGCAGCCGCCCGCCACGCACAGCCGCGACTTTCCCGTGCTCTTGTGCAGCGCGTTGACGAGCGCGAAGAACGCTTCCTCGAACATCGCCTGCATCGACGCCGCAAGATCCTTGTGCTTCTGTTCCATGGGATCCTCGGGTGCCCGCGCCGGGCCGAGCAGCTCGACGAGCGCCGGGGAGTACACCGGGCCGATCACCGGCGAACCGCCCTTCCACACCATGTCCAGACCCACCGTGTGATGCGTGAAGTAGTCGAGGTTCAGCGTGAAGCCGCCATCGCTGACGCGCACGATCTGGCGCATCTTGTCCATCATCGACGGCTTCCCATACGGGGCGAGCCCCATCACCTTGTACTCGTCGCCGTAATGCGGAAAGCCGAGGTATTGCGTGATCGCGGTGTAGAAGATGCCGAGGGAGTGGGGGAAGCCGATCTCGCCGAGGACATCGACGGAGTTGCCGTCGCCACTGGCCCACATGGAGCTGACGAAATCGCCGAAGCCGTCGACGGAGAGGATCGCAGCGTCATCGAACGGCGCGACGAAAAAGGCCGAAGCGACGTGCGCGCGATGATGCTCGACGTGGTGCAGCCTGGGCTCGAGCGACGTCAGCTTGAACGATTCCAGCAGCTCGTCCTCGAGCCCCTTGATCTTCGCGCGATTCTCGAGCCGCCGCTTGATCGCGCCGAGCGACGGCCGTTTCGCGAGGATGAACTTCATCCGCTGCATGAGCCGCGCACGCGGATCGCGGTTCACGGCGATGTGATCGACCTGATTGAGCGTGACGCCCGCCTCTTTCAGGCAGTAGTCGATCGCGATCGTCGGGAAGCCAGCCCAATGTTTGATGCGGCGGAAGCGCTCCTCTTCGGCGGCCGCGACGAGCTTGCCGTCGACCACGATGCACGCGGAGGCGTCGGCGTGATGTGCGTTGATGCCGAGGATGATCATGAGCGGTTCGTCTCTGCCACGCGCCATTCTGCAACAAGTCTCCAACGTTCGTGCGCCAGGCGTTCAGACGGAAGTCCAGTGGGGCGACAGGCGCCCTCGCCTGTCGGCTCGGTGGACAGGCGAGGGCGCCTGTCCCTCCACCGAACACATGTGCCTGGGCTAGCATGCGGCTTCGCACAATGCGCGTCGTATTCGTCAATCGCTATTTCTATCCCGATCACTCGGCCACCAGTCAGATGGTCTCCGCCCTCGCGTTTCATCTCGCGTCACGCGGATGGGACATCGGCGCGATCACCAGCCGGCAGCTCTATGACGAGCCCGATGCGCAACTGCCGCGGCGCGAGACCGTCAACGGCGTGCGCATCCTGCGCGTCGGGTCGACCAACTTCGGACGTGCATCACTCGTCGGGCGCGCCTTCGACTATCTCTCGTTCGCCCACAATGCACTCTGGAAGATCCATTCGCAGCGCGATGCGCTCATCGTCGCGATGACCGATCCTCCACTCACCTCGGTCATTGCCGCGGCCGCGCATCGTCCCTACATCAACTGGCTCCAGGATCTCTTCCCCGACGTCGCCGAAGCCCTCGGCGTCCGCGCGCCGCGTTTCCTGCATCGCGTGCGCGACTGGTCGCTTCGCCGCGCGCGAGCGAATGTCGTGATCGGCGAGCAGATGGCGTCACGCGTGCCGCGGCCGGTGGTGCGGGAGAACTGGGCGGTGGGGGTGGGGCACCAGACAGCAGGCAGCAGACAGCAGACAGCAGGAGGGGAAACGAGGGGGTCCCTCGACTTCGCTCGGGATGACGGAGGGGACGCTCGGGATGACGGAGGTGGGTCTCCCCTGCTGTCTGCTGCCGGCTGTCTGCTGCCTACTTTCACGGTTGGGTATTCGGGGAATCTTGGGCGGGCGCATGACGTCGCGACGATGATCGGGGCGATGCGGTTGTTGCGCGAGGACCTCGCGATCGCGTTCAAGATTACCGGAGGCGGTGCGCGGCTCGATGAAGTGCGGCGAGAGAATCTTCCCAATGTTCGCTTTGCGCCCTACGCGTCCCTGGAAGGCCTTTCCGACAGTCTCGCTTCGGTCGATGTGCATCTCGTCTCGCTCAACCCGCGGCTCGAGGGATTGATCGTACCGAGCAAGTTCTACGGCGTGCTCGCGGTGGGGCGGCCGGTGATCTACATCGGCGCGCGCGACGGCGAGCTTGCACGGCTCGTGCTGTCGCACGAGATCGGTTACGTCGTCGAGCCGGGCGAAGCGGTGACGCTCGCGAATGCGATTCGGGAACTGGCAAACGCGCCCGGGAAGGCGCGTACCATGGGTGAGCGCGCGCTTGCGCTTTATCGCGAGCGGTTTTCGGCGGAGATTGCGATGGAGCATTGGGGGAGGATTCTTCGCGATGCGATGTGACGTGGAGTGCGGACGTCTCGTCCGCACAGGAAGCGCCGTGGCCGCGCTGATCGCGATGCTCGTCGTGCGGATGCCCGAGGCCGCGACTCCGGGCGAGATGCTGGCGCGGTCTCCCACCGACGAGAAGGCACTGATGAAGATCCCCGAAACGGAGCCCGACCCCTCACGCGCATCCCCCTTCCGCAAGTTGCCCACGCACCACCCCCCCCGGCGAAGGGGGCCGTGCATTATAGGCCGATGCCATAACGGAACCATAGGCACCTGCCGTCATAATTGTCATCAGATCATTACCTTGGACCTCGGGCAAGTCACGGTCGCGGGCGAAAAGATCGGCGGATCAAGGCGGCCGCTCTCCTTGAGGCCGGCCGGCAGCGTCTCGCCTGCGAGGGTTCCGTTCTTGGCATATTCGCGCCACGCCGAGCCCGAGAGATAGCCGCGGATCACGCATTCGATCGGGAACACCGTG
>CAZKID010000038.1:0-20706 GCA_964552405.1 uncultured Thermoanaerobaculia bacterium | reverse complement strand
GCGGTCTATGCGAAGGGGAAACAGGCGGGCGATGCTGCACTTGCCGTGCTCGACAAGGCTCTCCGAGCAAAGGGGATCACCTCAGTGACCAAAGCAACGGAGAAGCAAGTCGCCGATGCCGCACGCTCGATCCCTGGCGCCGACGAGATCTTCTTCTGGGATTCCGTGAACTGGGGTGAGTGGGCACTCGCGTACGGCAAGATGGCCGCTGTGCGCGAAGGGGCAGCGGATCGCATCAAACGCGAGTCGACGATCGCGATGCTCACCACGGCGAATCTCGAAGGTGGCGGCCCCGCGCGCGTTCTCGGACGTCTGCACAATCAGACACCGCATGTACCGTTCGTCACCGGCTGGGCATCGGACAAGGAAGCGGTGAAGTATCTGAACGAATCGCTGAAGGCCGATCCAAAGAACAAGATCACCATCGTGTTCCTCGCGGAAGCGATGGTGGACAACGACAGCGACACGAAGCCGCAGGCGATTCAGATGCTGCAGGCCATGATCGCCGCGCCGAACGATCCGGCCTACGAAGTGGAGATGGCGGCGGCGACCGAGGACGCGAAGGCGCTGCTCAAGAGCTGGAAGAAGTAAGGGCGACGATCATGTCGCCGATTCGTACCGTCTCCACGACATCGAAGCGAAGTCCCGCCTCTTGCTCTTCGATGAGTGAGATCGGCGTCATCTTCAGGGTCACGGTCTTTCCGCCGTGACGCTTCCACTCCGCCTCCTTCGCACACCAGAAGTGCAATAAACGGTTAGGAATCGTGCAGCTGAGCATGGCTGCTTCTTCGCCCTCCGTCAGAAAGAGATGCGCGGCACGCTCGGCCATGTCGCGAATGACCTGCACGTCGATTCCGACCGGCACAATGTCTTTCGCCGCGGCCGCGTAAGGCGCCGAATGCGAATAGGAAACGAACGTCTTGTCGGGAAGCAGCGCGGCAGCGCCCCGGCTGAGCATCCATTCCCTGCGCCGCTTCTCGAGCTTGAACGACGCGGGCGTTTGGAGCTCCGGAGGCTCCCCATCGACGACCATCGCGCGCCCGCGCCACAGCTCCGGCAACTCGATCACGTTCATGGCTGTTGCGCCGGCACCGCCGCGATCGACTGCGCGTCGCCATTCGCCTCGATGACCGAGGCGAATGCGACTCCGCTCCCGGCGATCGGCCGGATGCGAATCGTCTCGCGTTCGTTGAGCGTGACCCCCAGTTGATGCTCGATGTCGGACACCACGAACACCTGCATCTCGGGCACGCCTGATTCGACGCTCTTCCCCTGGATGCTGACGCGAAACGTGGCCGGAATGCTTCCGATGTTCACGACGCTGATGTTGACGCGTCGCGGTGTCCTGGCTTCCGGCACGCCGACGATCGTCAGCTCGGCAGCATCGGCTCCGGCCGTTGCGGCATCGAGCATACCCAGCGGCCGCTGAATCGAGGTGTGCGCGTCGTGTGCCGCATCGAACGTGCGTACTGAAGCAACTGGAGCGCGGCCGAGGCGATGATCGATCCAGAGAGAGCCAATCGCGTCGCCGCGCACCGCAAAGAGCGAGTGCGCCAGATCGGGCCAGCGAACCGTCTGTCGCGCGGCGAGTACCACACGCCGATCGTAGGCCGTCCCACCACCGGCGATGAAGCGCAGCGACATGGAGATTGGCTCGCGAAACGGATTGTGCAGTGTGAGATCGGACACCCAGCGGGCATCGCCGATCCCGGGATTCGTACCGACGAGCGGGAACACCATACGGCCGCGCCCGGTGTCCGCGATCTCCGACTCTTTCGGCAGATGGATGCGCCGCAGGTAATCAGCCACAGGCCGCCCCTTCACGCCGTCGATGCGCGTCCACAGCTCGACTCCGCGCACAGACTTGTAGAAGCGGTAGCAATCGTCGATGTAGCCGGACACCGCTTGTGCACGCAAGTCGTTGGCAACACCGTCGAATCGGTCGAAGCCATCGGGGGACGTGCGAATGATGACGCGCGGCTTCGTCCGCTCGAGCACTTCGAGTGTCTCCGCCTGAAACTCGCGCGGCGAGAGGATCGGCACCTGATAAAACCGTGTTGGATTCGGGCGGTTGGCGAAGAAATAGAACGCCGGCTGATTCGAAAAGTCGAAAATCGGCTCGTCGACGCGCGTCAGTCTTCGGAGCTCTTCGCTCACCTCTGTGATTCGAAATCCCGTCTCCTCCGCATGGCCATCGCGAATCACATGCAATACCCGGCGCTGGTAATTGATCAGGTCGTCGATCCGCAGGTTCACGAGATCGGGAATCCAGAAGAGGGTCGCCATCACCGGAACGAGGATCGTCACGATGACCGCGACGAACATCGCATCGCCCTCGCGCGCCGTGTCACGCAGCTTACGGGCGAAGAGAATCGCCAGCATCACGATCATCGGACCGACGAGAAACGCCGCGAAGTACTGATGCCGGAACTCTGCACGGCCAAACGCTGTGCGCTGCGTGACGGCAGCGAAGATCGTCAGCATGAGCAGCGCCGCATCGAACAGATCGATGCGCCGCTTCATCCAGCGGTAGAGAAGATATGCGCCGGCAATTCCGATGGTGAGCGGCGAAAGGATCAGATGGAACTTCTCGAGCAGCACGAAATCCGCGAGCGTGTGGAGATTCAGATCGCGGCGGAATGGACTGACGAGATCCGGGAACGGGAGCGACCAGACCGCGTCAATGATGTTCGGGATCGTAATGAAACTCGTTTCGAAGAATGCGGCGAGCGCGCCGTTGACTCCGAGATACGCAAGGAAGGGGACGGCCCCCAGTACGACGCCTGTAACGAAATACGCCCCCTCATCCGCCTTCGGCACCATTTCCCCCGCGCCGCGGGGGAGAAGGAGTCTGAAGATGACGATCGTCGCGATTGCTGCAACGATCGTGTAGAGACCGATCTCGTAGCTGAAGAACAGAGCGACGGCTGCGAAGACTCCGCTGAAGATCGCGCTCGCGCGGCTGCCTCGCTTGAGCGCGTTCCACAACAGCGTGGCGGCGATCACCTGGAATAGCGTCCGCGTGTTCTCGACGGTCGTCCACGCACCCATTGCGACGCACAACATCGCCAGCGGTACCGACTCGAACACCGCCAGGCCGAGAAACCACAGAGCGACCGGAAGAAACGCGCCGATGATGACGCTGCTCGTGGCCGCGACGTTGAGCGAGCGGCCGAAGAGCTGCATGAGCCAGGCGTCGAGCACACCGTCGTCGAGCATGCCGTGGAGTGGCAGCGTGTCGCGAAAGGGAACTTTGCCGCGCAGATAATCCGATGCCGGACCAATCGACTCGCCGCGATGAAAAAGATCGACCCACTGGAACAGTTGTGCGGTCGAGGCGTAGCTGACGAGGTAGATCAGCGCGGGAAAAACGACAAACGCCGCGAGCCGCCAGGCAGCACGCGGCGAGATCGAAGGCCGCACACTAACCACCAGCAGCACCACCGCGATGATGACGAGCTGCGGATGTGTCGTCGGCACCCACACCAGAGGTATGAATGGCAGAATCGTCAGCGGCAGCCCGGCGGTGACGACCCTCTCGAAGACGCGAATGCCGAACTGCAGCTCCAGGAGACGTGTGATGAAGAGCGCCACGAGCCAGAAGAGCGCGACGAACGTCACGACAAAAACGACTTCG
This sequence comes from uncultured Thermoanaerobaculia bacterium, assembly GCA_964552405.1. GTDB lineage: Bacteria > Acidobacteriota > Thermoanaerobaculia > Gp7-AA8 > Gp7-AA8 > JAJPHC01. The sequence goes on along the minus strand of CAZKID010000038.1, from coordinate 17,069 downwards.
AGAAAGAGTGTCGGGATGTGCGCGATACGGCGTCCCATGACCAGGTACCTGAACAGGATCCACGACAACGCCTCACTGAACAGCAGCGCGTGATACGGATAGCGCTCTCGCGTGAAGAGGTCGCGAAGCCAGCGATGCGTCTGCCAGAACGCGAGCGCGCGCGGCGCGAGGAACGACAAAGCGATCGGCAGTCCGAGAATCCAGCCCGCTTTTCCCGTCGTGAGATAGAAGAACGGCGCAAGGAAATACGGCGCCAGAAAAAGGGCGGCTGCCACCGGCTCCTTCGGCATCAACTTGCGGCCGTACTGTCGAAACAGGACCGTGAGCGGCGGGACCGCGAGAAAGAAGAGCGCGATCGCCAGGTAGTCCTTGACCTTCGCGTAATGAAGAATCGTGACGAGGCCGATGGCGACCGGCTTCGTCGGCGGCAGCGAAGGAAAGAACAATGTCAGCGCGAGAAACACACCCGCCGCAAAACAGAACGCCGCCACCCAGAGCAGCGCCGAAAGGATCCGCGCGATCATCCGGCGCGGAGTGTACAGGACAGGAACGAGTTCTGAGTTCTGAGTTCTGAGTACTGAGTTCTGAGTAAGGCGCTCCTCGTACTCAGAACTCAGAACTCAGAACTCAGTACTCAGAACTCAGTACTCAGAACTCAGAACTGTCTTGTTGAGCGCTTCCACCACCGCGTCGTGCAACGCCGTGATCGTCGCGTTCTTCGACTCCACCTCAGGCGTGAATCCGAATTTGCGGATGGCTTCGGTCGTCGTCGGGCCGATCGAGAAGAGCTTCGCATTTTCGGTCAGCTTGCGGCGCTCTTCCGGCGTCAGCTTGCTGAAGAAGTGTTCCACGGTCGATGCACTGGTAAACGTAACTGCATCGATCGAATCGAGCGTGGCACGAAGTTCGTCGAGGTCATAGTCGGCCGCGATCGTGCGATAGGCGATGCCGAGATCGACCTGCCCGCCGCGGCGGCGCAGTTCTTCGATCAACTCGTCGCGTCCTTCTGCAGCGCGGATGACCGCGGTCTTTCTGCCACTCTGATCCTGCTCGAGCAGCGGCAGTAATGCGATCGACTGGAACTTGTCGGGCACGAAGTCGGGAACGATGCCACGCGCGCGGAGCTCCGCGGCCGTCGTGTCGCCGACTGCCGCGATCTTCGCACCGGCGAAAAGGCGCGCATCCTTTCCGCGCTCGATGAGACGATCGAAGAAGTTCTTCACACCATTCACCGACGTAAACACGTAGAGGTCGTAGCGGCCATCGATCACATGATCGAGTGCGTCGAACGACTCAGGCGGCGCGATCTCGATCGTCGGGAACTGCAGCACCTGGGCGCCCGATTCGTCGAGCAGCCGTTTCAGCTCCGAAGCTTGTTCACGCGCCCGCGTCACGACGACTTTGCGCCCGAAGAGAGGCTTCGTCTCGAACCAGTTGATGACATCGTGCATTTTCACGACGTCGCCAACGACGATCAACGCGGGCGTCGGAATCTTCGCTTCCTGCACGATGCGCTCGATGGTCGCGAGTGTTCCCGTCACGCTGCGCTGCTCGCGCGTCGTCGCCTTCGATACGACCGCGACCGGCCGCTCGGACGGCACGCCATGTTTGGTCAAGTTGTTGACGATCGCCGGCAAATTGCCGAGTCCCATCATGAAGACGATGGTGCCGTCGAGTCCCGCCAGCGCGTTCCACTTGATGCCCGTCGATTCATCGGCCTCATGGCCCGTCACGAGCGTCAGCGACGTCGCGTACGAGCGGTGCGTCACCGGAATGCCCGCGTAGGCAGGACCTGCGATCGACGACGAGATTCCAGGCACGATCTCCACCGGCACTCCCGCTTCGACCAGCTCCTCGGCCTCTTCACCGCCGCGGCCGAAGACGAACGGGTCGCCCCCTTTCAACCGGACGACGCGCCGTCCCTTCTTTGCTTCGGCGACGAGCAGTTTGTTGATCTGATCCTGCGGCAGCGCATGTGCGCTCGCCCGCTTGCCGACGTAGATCACCTCGGTGCTCTTAGGGATCAACGCGGCGATTTCTTTCGAGACCAGTGCGTCGAGTGCGACGAGATCCGCGCTGGCGATGAGCTCCGCCGCTTTACGCGTGAGGAGGCCGGGATCGCCCGGGCCCGCGCCGACCAGAAAGACTTTGCCTGTGGTTTCTTTCATGTGGTTGCCTTCAGTACTTCGGATGCGCCCTGCGCAATCAACTGTCCGTACACTTCATCAACCGAGGTTCCGGTCACTCGAATCGGACGCGTGCCTTCGTAGTCGGAGAAGAAGGCGCGGATCGAGCCGTTCGCCACATGCACGGCGACGCACGAGTAGCAATCGAGCTGCTCGCCGAACTTCTGCAGCACGCCGCGCTCGGTCACTGCCGCGTAGGCGCTCGGTTCGTGCGTGATCGAGCGCGCGATGCTGATCGCGCTCACATTCGATGCGAGCGTCTCCATCGCGACGATGCCCTGTCCTGCCGCGGGCAACAGCTCCTCGGTCGAGAAGTAGCTCGTGATCTCCCCCGCGCGGCCGAGACGCGTGAGGCCCGCGCTCGCGAGGATGATGCCGTTGTACTTTCCATCCCGCGCTTTGTTGATGCGGGTGTCGACGTTGCCGCGAATGTCTTCGATCCTCAGGTGGGGAAAGAGTGAGCGAAGCTGCGCGCGGCGGCGCGGCGCACTGGTGCCGATGATTGCCCCTTCGGGCATTTCGGCCAGCGCTTCATTCTTGGGATGCACCCACGCGTCGCGCGGATCCGCACGATCGAGAAATCCGGCGAGCGTGAACTGGCGAGGAATGATCGACGTACCGTCCTTCAAACTGTGGACTGCGATGTCGATCGAGCCGCGCTCGAGCGCTTCTTCGAGCTCCTTGATGAAGAGTCCCTTGCCGCCAATCGTCGCCAGCGATACGTCGTGGCGTGTGTCGCCCGTCGTCTTCATGATCACGAGCTGGGGTGCGTGACCCTTTTCGCGAAGAAGTTCCGCGACGCGATTCGCCTGCCAGAGCGCGAGCTGGCTGCCTCGAGTTCCGATTCTTACTGTCGTCATGAGCCCAGTCCGAAGATCTTCCGGATCGTGTTCCGGAGTGACTCTCTCTCCTGCGGCTCGTCGGTTGCGTCTTTCAGCTGCAGGATCGGGTAGTGGAGGATCTTGTTGATCATCTGCGACGAGAGTTGCTCGACCGCGGCGCGCTGCTCGGCACTGATCGGTCCCATCTTGCGCAGACACTTCTCGAGCTCCGCGCTGCGGATGGTCTCGAGCCGTCCCTGCAATTCGAGGATCGTCGGCACCGCATCCTGCGCCACGAGCCGCTTGCGAAAGGACTCGACCTCGCGGTCGATGATCTCTTCCGCCTGCTGCGCTTTTTTCTGGCGCAGCTCGCGATTCGCATCGGCAACCTGCTGCAGGTCGTCGACGTTGTAGAGATACGCGCCGTCGATCGACGCGATGTCGGGATTGATGTTGCGCGGGACCGAAAGATCGATGAGGAAGAGGTTGCGGCGTTTGCGCGAGGCAAGTGCGCGCTCCACCTGGTCGGTCTCGATCACGAAGTGCGGCGCGGAAGTCGACGCGATGACGATGTCGCATGACGCGAGGTGCTCATCGATCGAGTTGAACTGCACCGCGAGCCCCTCGAAACGTGCGGCGAGCTCCACGGCTCGTTCGAACGAACGGTTCGCAACGAAGACCTGCTTCACGTTCTGTCCGTGCAGATGCTCGGCGGTCAGCTCGCCCATGTCGCCGGCGCCGAGCAGCAGCACGCGCAGGCCTTCGAGCTGACCGAAGATCTTCTTCGCGAGCTCGACCGAGGCATAGGGCACCGACACGGCGTGCTCGCCGATCCCGGTGTCCGTCCGCACTTTCTTCGCCACGCGCATCGTCTGTTCGAAAAGTTGCGTGAGCAGCGCATCGAGCGTGTTGCCGTCATGCGCGAGCTGAAACGCCTTGCGCACCTGTCCGCCGATCTGCGGCTCGCCGAGGATCATCGAGTCGAGACCGGCGCAGACGCGGAAGAGATGCTTCACTACGTCGCCGTAGCGAAGGATGTAGAGATGCTTTTCGAGCTCCGTGCGGGCAGCGCCGGCGCGTGCCGACATCCAGTCGACGATGCGCTCGATGACATCTTCGCTCGGCGCCGAGATCACGACCTCGACACGGTTGCACGTCGAGACGATCGCCGCGCCGTGCAGTGCGCCGTGGTCGACGAGCGACTGCAGAATCTCCGGCATCTTCCGCTCATCCATCGAAAGACGCTCGCGAACGTCGACCGGCGCCGTGCGATGGTTCAAGCCGACGAGCATCAGAGGCATGACGCCCCCTTGGCAGGCAGCAGGCAGCAGGCAACCGACAGCAGGGGGAACCCGCCAACTTCTGCCGTCTGCTGCCTGCTGTCTGCTGCCTTACACATGGTGAATCCCCAACATCGCCACCACGATCGCTATCAGCGCGGCGGCACCGGTCAGCATCGTGCGGCGCGTGCGATACGTGCCGCTGATGTACGACTGCAGGACGATCGCGAAGAGCACCCAGGCGACGATCGCTCCGATTTCCTTCGTCCGCATCGCGACGATTCCCGCAGTCGTCTTGTACGACCAGAGCACGCCGGTGAGGAGCCCGAGGGTGTAGACGCTGAAGCCGATCGATAGCGCCCGATAGCTGACGTCCTTGCAGACTGTGAGACTCGGGATCCACTCCCACAAACGTCCGCGCGTTTTCGACTTCAAGGCGCGGTCCTGCAAATGTGCGAGGAGTCCGAACGCGAGTCCGATCAACAGCGCAGCGACTCCTGTCGTGGTCAGCAGCAGATGTGCGGTGAAGAGACGCGAGAGTACTTTCTGCGAGTGTGCGAACGGCTCGCGCACCGCGGCGGAAATCGTCAGAAGGATGAGCACCAGCGGATAGACGAAGAACGATGCCGCATGCACGCGATAGATCACGAAGAGCACGAGCTCGACGAGGAATACGAGCCAGGCGACGAACGACACCGTCTCCGGAAGGTTCGTCAGCGGCGGATGGCCCGTCAGCGTGCAGATCGTTCCGATCCAGATCGTGTGGCTGACGAATCCGATCACCATCAACACGAGGCCGGCGTGCTGGAGGCGGCGCTCCTTTGCGAAAAGAGACGCAAGCGCGACGAGCGTCCCGAGGCCGTAGAAGGCGAGTGAGGTGTAGAGCGTTAGGTTGGGACTCATGGCGTGAGCTTCTTGCAGAACACGACCTTGTCATCTTCGATTCTGTAGAAGTCCTTGATGCGCGAGATCTCTTCGTATCCGCTCCGGTGGTAAAAGCGAAGCGTCGCGCCATACGTCTCTTTCGACGAGGTCTCGATGAGCAGCATCCGTCCGCGCTGTCTCCGCACTTCGTTCTCCACGAAGCGGAGCAGCAATTGACCGATTCCCTGTCCCTGCCTGCGTGGATCGACCGCGATCCAGTAAAGGTCGAACACCCCGTCGGTCAGCGGCGTCGGCCCATAGCAGACATATCCCTGCACGGTTCGATTGGGTCCACTGTCCGGTGAGTCGAGGACAGAGACGAGATACTCGCCGCGCTCCGGATGCTCGAGACCAAGATCGACCAGTTCCATCGCGCTCTTCACCTCATCCTCGGTGAAGATCGCGACCGCTCTCAGGATCTCGTGAATCCGGTCGCGGTCCTTCGGATCGACAGGGCGGATCTTCATGCTGCGGTCAACCGCATCATAAGCTTCCGGTTGTGAAACGAGATGTCCGCCTGCCACATGCGGAGAGTAACGTCGGCCGTGCGACGGGATAAGTCGGCAGAATCACGCCGCGATGTGTCGGTCGTCACACGGCGCGGGGAAGCAGTTTATCCTGCGCGAAGACGCAGGATCTCCGGTTACACCGGCAGGATCATCCCCATCGGGAGCCGCGTCTTCGCGTCAGCATGAACTGCACTGAGCCATCACGAGCGGCTTGCGCCCGTGGGCTCCGGCTCGCGCGGTGTAACCGTAGATGCTGGCGTCTTCGCGCCAGCATAGACAGGGGAAAGGTACCCTTCGAACAGATGCACGAACTCGCGAGGAACCCAGGCGGAGAACAACGTTCCCTCGTCCGTCTGCGTTTGCTCGTAGATCTCGGCGACTTCGTGCAGGCGCGCGGCGAGCCGCGCCTGATCGTGCGGAATGTCGAGTTGCATGACCGCGCCGCCCATCAACTCGCGATCGCGAATCATCTCGAGGAGACGCTCGACACCACGTCCTGTGAGCGCTGACGCCGCCACTGCGTTGCTGCGCCGCGGCTCAGGGAACCAGTGCTGCGACGACTCGGCCAGATCGAACTTGTTGTAGACCTCGAGGATCCGTGCGGGATCGACCCCGAGATCGGCGAGGACGGTTTCGCCGATGGTCTGCTGCTCTTCAAACTGCGGATGTGAACCATCGATCACGTGCAGCACGAGATCCGCTGCCACGGCCTCTTCCATCGTCGACCGGAACGACGCGACGAGGTGATGCGGGAGTTTGCGAATGAAGCCGACGGTATCGACGATCACGGTCTCGCGCGGCATTTCGTACGCAATCCGCTGCGACTTCGAGTCGAGCGTTGCGAACAACTTATCGATCGCTTCGGCCCGGCCGCTCGTCAGACGATTGAAGAGCGTCGACTTGCCGGCATTGGTGTAGCCGACGAGCGCGACGGTGAATGCCGCCGAACGCGATTTTCTCTGCGTGACACGCGTCCGCTCGATGTGCTCGAGCTCGTCCTTCAATCGCGCAATGCGAGTGCGGATGATGCGGCGGTCGAGCTCGAGCTGCGTCTCACCGACGCCGCGTGTGCCGATGCCGCCCGCCTGCCGCTCGAGGTGCGACCACTGCCTCGTCAACCGCGGCAGCATGTACTCGAGCTGCGCGAGCTCGACCTGCGTGCGCGCCTCGCGGCTCCGCGCACGGCCGGCAAAGATGTCGAGGATCAGCGCACTGCGGTCGATCACTTTGACGCCGGTGACCTTTTCGAGATTGCGGACCTGTGCGGGCGAGAGATCATCGTCGAAAACGATCAGCGTTGCGCCCTGCTGTTCGACGATCCCTTTCAGCTCCTCTGCCTTGCCGCTGCCGATGAACGTGGCGGGATCGGGGGAGGGGCGTTTCGTGAGCACTCGCGCGACGACTTCGCCGCCGGCCGTCCCGATCAGTTTCGAGAGCTCTTCGAGATGTTCTTCAGCGACGCTTCGCGCCAGATCAGGGAGGACCAGTCCGGCTGCGATGACTTTTTCGGCCACGTGTTATCTGTCCTTCCAATATACAGATGTTGTGCCGGAGTGCAAGGGAGGGCGCGCGGGTACCGAGGGGCCCGGAGGTGGATCTTCGCCAGAGCCCCACCGCGAGCCCCACGAGCCCGCGTATCCGCGTGACCCGCTATCATCCCCACCATGTTCGTGGTCTACGAGGTCATCCTCTACCTCGTTTTCATCATCACGGCTCCGTTTTTTCTTCTGCTGGGCTTTCTTCGCGGGAAGTACCTGGCGAATTTTTCGGAGCGGATGGGCTTCTATCGCTCGCAGCGAGCGCCGCATGATCTCTGGATTCATGCGGTCTCCGTCGGCGAGACGATCGCCGCGCGGCCGGTCGTTGCCGAGATCCTGAAGCAGCGGCCGGAAACCACGATCGCGTTCACGACCACGACGATCACCGGACAGGCACAGGCGCGGCGGCTTTATCCCAGTGCGACGATCACGTACTTTCCGTTCGACTTCAGCTTCGCAGTGCGGCGCTTTCTCGATCATCATCAGCCGCGCGCGTTCGCAACGATGGAGACGGAGATCTGGCCCAACGTCACCCGCCTCGCGAAAGAGCGTGGCCTCGGGCTCGTGCTCGCGAACGGGAGAATTTCGGATCGCTCGTTCCCGCGCTATCGCGCATTGCGACCACTGCTCGCCACCATCCTGGGCCGCTCCGATCGCGTGCTCGCACGCGCAGAGACGGACCGTCAGCGCTTCATCGCGGTCGGCGCACCGGCACCCATCGTCGAGACTTCCGGGAACGTGAAGTTCGACTACGAGCCCGATGTTGCGCCGCTCGAAGTCGCCGCGGAGCTCACCGCCATGATCCGCGGGCGGCACGTCATCGTTTTGGGCTCCACGATCGAAGGCGAAGACGAGCTGCTGGTCCCCGAGCTCGAGCGCTTCATTCGCGAGATGGATGCATTCGCGATCATCGCGCCGCGCAAGCCTGAGAGATTCGAAGCGGTGGCAAATCTACTGGCGACGACTTCGCTGCGACAGATCCGGCGCAGCGAGCTCGACGCCGCCACGGAAGCCGAGGTCCTGCTCCTCGACACCTTCGGCGAGCTCGCGAAGATCTACCGCTTCGCGACCGTCGCGTTCGTGGGCGGATCGCTCGTCCCGGTCGGTGGACACAATCCGATCGAGCCGGCGGCCGCCGGTGTACCGGTCTGCTTCGGGCCGTCGATGACGAACTTCCGCGAGATCGCGCAGGTGTTTCTCGATCATGAAGCCGCGAAGCAGGTCGAGTCGGCTGCCGAAGTCTTCGCGTTTGCGCAGAAGATGTTTCGGGAGGAGACGACGCGGCGCGAATGGGGCGAACGAGCGCGGCTCGCCGTCCTGCAGAACCGCGGCGCGTCGGCGCGCACGGCGCGGCGGATCGTCGAGCTGCTCGCGTGAATCCTCTGCTGAAAGTTGCCGAGCTGTCGTATCGCGGGATCAATCGCCTGCGCCGCGGGCTCTATCGCGCCGGCATTCTGAACCCGAAGCGGCTGCCGGTGCCCGTGGTCTCGATCGGCAACCGCGCGATCGGCGGCAGCGGGAAGACTCCGGCGACGATCGCGATCGCACATGCGCTTCAGAAGCGTGGACTGCGGGTGGCCGTGCTCACACGCGGCTACGGCCGAAAAGGGCAGGAGCAGGGCCCGGTCACGAGTCTCGACAGCGAGCGATTCGGCGACGAGCCGGTTTTAATCAAGTCGAAAAATATCGACGTTATTGTCGGACCGAATCGCTACGAAAATGGGCTGCATTATTCCGCTGACGTATTTTTGCTCGACGACGGGTTCCAGCATCTCCAGCTGCATCGCGACTGCAACATCGTCATCGAAGCGCCGGCCCGGTTCTATCGTGAAGGGATCGCGTCTCTGCGCGATGCCGACATCGTGCTGGAGCGAACGCTTCGCATCGTCAACGGTGGCGCGTTCGCCGGCAAGCGCGTCTTTGCGTTCGCCGCGCTCGCGAACAATCAGCAGTTCTTCGACACGCTGCGCACCATTGGCGCGAACGTGGTTGGGACCCGCGAGTTTCCCGATCATCACCTCTACACGCTCGCCGACCTTCGCGCGATCCGAAACGCGGCCCGCGGAGCAGAACTGATCGCCACGACCGAAAAAGACGCGGTGAAGATCGGTCCGGCCGATGACATCATGGCGCTGCAAATCGAGATGGAGGTCGGCGAAGAGGTGATCGCGGCGATTCTCCATTCGTTGGGGCGATGAGCAAGAAGTCCAGACTCCAGACCCGGATCGAGTACCGCCTCTACCGCATTCTTCTCCGCGCGGTCGGTGCGATGTCCGATGACTCCCTCCTCCGCTGGGGAACGCGCGTCGGCGGGCTTGCCTCCAAAGTTCTCCGCAGCCGCGACCGCCTCGGCATACGCAACCTCCGCGCGGCCTTTCCCGAACGTCCCGACCCCGAGTTGCGTCAAATCCTCGATCGCTGCTGGAAACACTTCGGCCGCGAGGTACTGCTCTATCTGAAAGTCCAATCGATGCCGCTCGAAGAGATCGCCGCCCGCTGCGAGTTCGTGCACCAGGAGCTTCTGCACGATGCGCGTGCACGCGGGAAGGGAACACTGCTCATGAGCGGCCACTTCGGCGGATGGGAGATTGGCGGCCTGGCGCTGATGGCGCACGTCGACAACGTGCGCACCGTCGCACGCCGTCTCGACAACAGCATGCTCGAAGAAGACCTGGCGAACTTCCGCGCGAAGACCGGAGCGCAGGTCGTCGATCGCCGCAAGGCAGCGCGATTCCTGTTGAAGAGTCTCGCGGAGAATGCGGTCGTCGTGCTGCTGCCCGATCAGGCCGTGCTCCCCCGCGAAGGCATCAAAGTGCCATTCCTCGGCCGCCCCGCGTGGACGACGGACGCCCCGGCGAAGATGGCCGCGAAGTACGGCTCTACAATTGTGTTCGCTTTTTGCATTCCGGATGGTGCGAGACATCGTCTCGAGTTTGAAGAGCCGATTCGTGTCGACCAACTGAGTGAGGACGAGAGAGAGCCCGTGGCGCTGACAACCCGCATCAACGAGGTGATCTCTCGCCGCATCGCCGCCTGCCCAGAACTTTGGTTGTGGATGCACGATCGCTGGAAAGGGACGGGCGAGGCAACGGCATGAACGGTCCGGAAACAGTAGTCATCGGTCTCAACTGGGTTGGCGACAACATCCTGGCATTACCGACGTTCCGCGCGCTGCAACATCGCTTTCGCGGAGAAGGCGGCATTGCGGTGGCGGCGCCGGAGAATGTCGCACCGCTGCTCGCATCGTCGGGAATCTTCCGCAAGGTGATTCCGTGGAACGGCTCGACACGCTCGCGGATCGAGTCGCTGCGGCGCGGCGGCAAGTTCCGTCGCGCGGTCATTCTTCCGAATTCGTTTCGCGCCGCGATGGTCACCTTCGCTGCCGGCATCAAGGAGCGCTGGGGATACTCGACCGACTGCCGCTCGCTGCTCCTCAATCACCGCGTCGCGTGTGGCACGCGCGGACATCAACTCGACGACTATGCCGGACTCCTCGCCGCGCTGAACGCTCCGCGCGTCGTCGACGAGATTCCGTCGATGACCCTCGCCTCCGCAACGCGGGACAAGGCGCGCCGCCGCCTGCGTCAGCTCGGAATCAAGCTCGATCGCCCGCTCTTCGGCATCCATGCCGGCGGCTTGTATGGCCGCGCGAAGCATTGGGGTGATGATCGCTACTGCGAAGTCGCGGAGCGTCTGCACAACGACGGCTGCAATGTCGTACTCCTGACGAGTCCCGGCGAGCGCGTGCAGGCGGAGACGATCTCCGCGACGTGCAATCGCATCCCCGTGATCGGCGGCGATGGTGACGTGCTCGACCTCGCAGCGGCAATCTCGCACTGCTCCATCATCATCACGAACGACAGCGGGCCGCTGCATCTCGCCGCCGCGCTCGCCGTACCGTCCGTCTCGATCTTCGGCCCGACCGATCCGGCACGCACCGTGATTCCCGGCGCGACGCGCGTGCTGCGCAAGCCGCTGTCCTGCGCACCATGCTACGCACGCGAGTGCCCGCTGGGACATCACCAGTGAATGCGTGACATCAGCGTCGACGAGGTGTACGAGGCGGCGGTCGGACTGCACGCGGAGATCGAGGGCAAGTGGAGTGCGGACGCCTCGTCCGCACATGCACGTCGAACGCAGCGCTAGCGCAGCGCGTTGATATCAGCGCTCTCGAGCACACGCTTCGGTGCGCCGTTGCTGGCGGCCGTGATCATCGCTTTTCCGATCTGCTCGGTCGTTGTGACGTACTTCGGAAACTTCCGCATCAACGGGAACAGCGGACGCGTGATCTTGTAGAAGATCCGGTACGACTTCGTGCGCGACTCGATGCCGTGCATCGGGATGATGAACGCGGGGCGGAACATGTACGCCGCTTTGAACGGCATGTTCAGCAGCGCGTTCTCGGCTGCGCCTTTCACGCGCGCCCACATCGTCCGTCCGCGCTCCGTGCTGTCAGTGCCCGCACCGGAGACGAAGCAGAACGTCATCTTCGGATTGATGACTTTGTTCGCAATCGCGATCGTGAGTTCATACGTGAGCTTGCGATACGCGTCCTCGGTCATCCCCGCGGATGTGAGGCCGAGGCTGAAGGAGCAGGCGTCGAAACCTCTGAGGTCTGCTTGAATGTTGAAGAGATCCTTCTCGACGAGTTGCGTGAGTTTGGCGTGTGTCTCATCAACCTTGCTGCGCCCTGCGCTCACCACACGCGTGACGCGATCGTCGAGCAGGCATTCGCGCAGAACACCTTGACCGACCATGCCTGTAGTGCCAAAGAGGAGGACTTGCATGCTCGCAGCTTGCCACAACCCCTCACCCCTGCCCCTCTCCCCGCGGAGCGGGGCGAGGGGAACTGGGCCTGCTGTCTGCTGCCTGCTGTCTGCTGTCTGCTGTCTGCTGCCTGCTCTCCGCTACCACCCCAAAACGGCCATGGCGACGCCGGTGAACACGATCACCGCGCCGGCGATCGCGTCACCGTAGTGATCGGCCCAGTGCAGCGTCATCCGCTTCACGCCATGCAGCAATCCCGTCGCAAGAATCGTCATTGTCGCGATCGTCGCCACCTCGTATGCGAGAGTCACGATCGCAACGACCACCCATCCGCCCGGCGCGGCGGCCATGATCATCGGAATGATCGCGACACACGGATCCGCGGAGAAGACGACGAACAAACCCCACTCGCTCAGCGTACCTTTGTGTCGATGCGCATGCACATTGCTCCGCCAGAAACCCCACAGCATGTATACGAATCCGAACGCGATGAGCAGCAGCGTTGCGTGCGACTCGAGGCTCGAGCCAATCGCGTGCATCGCCTTCAGACCGGTGACCAGCGCCGCAATTCCAAGCGCTGCGGAAATCGTCAAATGTCCGAAGCCGCAGAGAAAGGTCGTGCGCGCGGTCCGCATCGGAGACCATCCGCGCGCTCGCGCCAGCGCCGCGAACGGCACCCAATGATCCGGCGCCAGCGTGTGCACCGAGCCGATGACCGCCGCGGTCATCGTCAGCGCAGCGACAGCGCCGGACGTCATCACGCGTACGCCTCGAACTTCTCCAGCGCCTCGGCGCGCGCCGCTTCGAGCCAGCGGAGAAATGCTTCGACACCGAGTCCCGTCCGGGCCGACATCGAAATCACACGCGGCGACGGCATGACACGCTCGAGCGCCTCCATGATCGCCTTCACGTTGACGAAGGGCAGATGCGGAAGGAGATCCGCCTTCGTGAGCAGCACGAGATCCGCCTTCGCGAACATGGTCGGATACTTCAGCGGCTTGTCTTCGCCTTCCGTAATCGACAGCGCAACGACATTGAGCGACTGGCCGAGGTCGTAGACGGCGGGGCAGACGAGATTGCCGACGTTCTCGATGAAGAGATACTCGACGCCTTCCAAATCGAATTGATGCAGCGAGCGATGAACGAGATTCGCGTCGAGATGGCACGCCTGGCCGGTCTGAATCGCTTTCGAACGGATGCCTGCTGCGATCAGCCGGTTCGCATCGTTCTCGGTTGCGAGGTCGCCCGCGATCGCGGCGATCTTCTTCGGTTTCTTCGCCACGCGCGCCGCCGCCTCGAGAATCGCGGTCTTGCCGGCGCCGGGTGAGCCCATCAAATTCACCGCGAGCACGCCATCGCCGAGGAAGTGTTCGCGATTGTGCTCGGCGGTACTGTCGTTACGCGCGAGAATTTTCTTCTGCACGTTCAAGGGGACGACTTCCGGATCACCGCATCCGCAGTCCTGGCACATCAGACAACCTCCAGCTCGATTTGACGAAGCACGATTTCGTCGCCCGCGGCGAGCCGCGCCGGCTCGTGACAACGTAGACATTGAAGAACGGCGCCCGTGGCGATCGGCTCGTCGCACGCGGAACAAACCCACTGCGTGGAAACACGATCGATGAGCAGCTCGGCGCGCTCGCAACACGTCCCCTCGCGAAACACCTCGTATGCCGTGGTGAGCAGACCGACATCAACCCCAGATAGATCGCCGATCTCGATGTGAACGCGCACGACCACACCTTCGGGCCCGGGGCTCATTGCCAGCCCGACGGAATCGACGAGCGACTGCACGATCGAGTACTCATGCATGGCGGAAGTCCGGTTGCCGTTTCTCGAAGAACGCGCTCAAGCCTTCGGCGAATGCTGCGCCATTGGCGATCCGCGCGAGGTGATCAAGCTCACGGTCGAGATGATGATCGAGACGATCGACACCCGCCGCCTCATTCATCAGTTGCTTTGCGATTCCAAGCGCTTCGGCCGGACCTTCGGCGAGTTGCCGCGCGATCGCCAGGACATCATCATCAAAGCTCTCATTCGCAATGACGCGGGTGACTAGACCGATGTCACGCGCGCTCTTCGCATCGAGGCGCGGGTTCAGCAGCAGCAGCTCCAACGCGCGGCGGAGACCGACGAGCCGCGGAAGAAAAAAAGTCGAGCTCTCGGCGCCGGTGAGCCCTGTCTTCGCGTAGGCCCACTCGAATGTCGAGCGCTCGCTGGCGATCACGAGATCGCAGCAAATCGCGAGACCGAGACCGCCTGCCGCCGCGACTCCGTCAACGGCCGCGATGAATGGCTTCGGCGCGCGACGGATTTCGGAGATCGTCGAGTGGATGTATTCGAGGATCTGCTTGAAGACGTCGCCGTACTGGTTACGCGGGCTCTCGGGCTCGCGGACTCGCGGTTTCAGGTAACCCAGATCCTTCTCGTCGCCTCCGTTGCGGATGTATTTCAAATCCGCTCCGCTGCAGAACACGCCGTGTGAGCCTCTGAGCACGACACACCGCACGGAGTCCGCGCGGGCGAGTTGCAATCCTGCCTTGCGCAGATCGCGCGCGGTCTCGACGTCGAGCGAGTTGAATCGCTCCTTACGATCGATGGTGATGATGCCGACCGCATCGTCGATCTCGAGGCGGATGTGACTCATGCACTCGCCTCGATTGTGTAACCCGCGGAGATGTATTCGAGGGCGCGGGCGACGAGCTCGCCCCAGCAGTCGCGCATCATCCACTCTCGATGAGCATACGCATAGGAACGGACGATGTTGCTCGCACCCCAGCGGCATGCATCTTCGGCGAGCGGCGATACGGGATACGCCCCGCTGAGAAAGAGGACCGGCCCACCATCGAGCTCCGGCGTCACGACGTGCAGACTGCTGCGCGTTTCGTGCTCCCCCTGCACGATTGCATCGCGCGTCGAGTGCAGACCGACGTAGCGGCGTTTTCCTTCGACGTCGCGCAGCGTCAGATCGCTGTCGTGAATGTTGAAGATGCGATCGTGAAACGCACACAACATTGCGTCGGTGAGGATGTAGACGTAGCCGAGGAGAACGACAACGTCGACGTTGAGCGCGTGGAGCATCTCCGCTGTGATCGCGTCGTACTCGCGCCGCACCTCCATCGCTTTCCAACTTTCGATCGGATGAAGCAGCACGGGCACGCCGGCGGCCTCGATGCGATCGTGCTCCGCGAAGTGTCGCTCGGTCGAGATGACGCAGGCGATCTCGAAGAGTTTGTCTCGCTGCGGATGACGCAGCAAGTCAACGAGCCCAGGAGCCTGCTTCGAGCAGAGGATGGCCACGCGAGTGGTGTTGAATCCGTTCAGCATATTCTGGGCAGCGGCTCGCCATCGGGCT
The DNA here is from genome assembly GCA_964552405.1 of uncultured Thermoanaerobaculia bacterium. Lineage (GTDB taxonomy): Bacteria > Acidobacteriota > Thermoanaerobaculia > Gp7-AA8 > Gp7-AA8 > JAJPHC01. The sequence continues at coordinate 1,689 of CAZKID010000038.1, read as the reverse complement.
CAGCCAGCAGTCTCCTTCCAAATCCGGTGTCGAGGATGATCGAACCTGTACGCTCGCTCGTGACCGTGCCGATGATCGCGGCATCGCGTCCGCGCGAATGAGCGCGAATGATCTCGAGTACACGCCCGGCATCCTCTTCGCGCACACCCATCACGGCTTTTCCTTCATTCGCGACATGCAGAGGATCGATGCCGAGAACTTCGCCGGCAGCGCGGACGGCCTCCGTCATTGGAACGCGGCGTTCTTCGAGCACGATGCCGGTGTTCGATTTCGCAGCCATTTCGTGCAGCGCACTCGCGAGTCCACCGCGCGTCGGATCCTTCATCGCGGTGATCGCATCCGGCGCCGCTTCGAGCACGGTCGCGATGAGATCGTTCAACGGCGCAACATCTGAAGAGAGGTCGCTCTCGAGCCCAAGCGAATGACGGATCGACATGACCGCCAGTCCGTGATCGCCGATCGTGCCCGTCACGATGATCTTGTCGCCCGCTCTCAGTCCGTTGTCGCGAATCGGACGCTTCGTCAGGCCGATGCCCGTCGTGTTGATGACGATGCCGTCGACTTCGCCGCGGCCCATCACCTTCGTGTCTCCCGTGATGACGACCGCTCCCGCCTCTTTACACGTCGCGACCATCGAGCGCTGAATCATCTCGAGGTCTTCGATGGGAAAACCTTCCTCGAGAATCACGCCGCACGTGAGCCCGAGGATCCGCGTCGCGCCCATCATGGCGAGATCGTTGACGGTACCGCTGATCGAGATGCGGCCGATGTCGCCGCCGGGAAAGAAGATCGGGTGCACGACGTGCGAATCCGTCGTGATGACTAACCATTCGTTGCCGAACGGAATGCAGGCGCCGTCGTCCATCGCCGCGGGACCGATGCCGTCGAACGGCATTGCAGCGAAGTCGCGGATGAAGATGTCTTCGATGAGGCGGCGCATCGCGCGGCCGCCGCCACCCTGCTTGAGGAGAATCCTGCCGCTCATGACCGTTCGACAGGCGAGGGCGCCTGTCGCTCCACCGAGAGATCCGGAATGCCGCCGTAGAGATGCCAGATCTTGCACGTGCCTTCGTTCGAGACCATGCACGCGCCGACGGGCGTCTCTGGCACGCACTCTTTGTTGAACAGGCGGCAATCGACCGGATTGCGAATGCCGGCCATGATGTCGCCGCAGATGCACTGATTCGCCATCTGCGGCGGGGCAAAGTCCCACAGCGACCGCAGATCAATCGTGAAGCGCTTGCGTGCATCCCATTTCGCAAACTCGTCGCGTAGCCGGAGATTGCCGTTCGGTACATGCGCGATGCCGCGCCAGCGCCCACCGATAGGACGAAACACACGCCACAGTTGCTCCTGCCCAGGCAGATTGCCTTCCTTCGTTACGCAGCGCGGAAACGTGTTCACGACTCTTCGCTCTCCATCGCGAATCAGCGTCACGAGCTCGACGAGTCCCGCGAGAATGTCGAGCGGTTCGAACCCCGCCACCACGACCGGCTGCGAGTGACGCTGCACGAATTCCTCGAAGACTCCCCAACCCGTGATTGCAGCAGCGTGTCCCGCGGCGAGGAAGCCTTCGATCTTCGTGTCCGGCATCTCCGCCACGATCTCCATGACCGGCGGGATGTACTTGTGTGCGGAGAGCACGGAGAAGTTTTCCGGCGGATTGCCGAGCAGGATCGCGGCAGTCGC
>CAZKID010000037.1:5393-21696 GCA_964552405.1 uncultured Thermoanaerobaculia bacterium | reverse complement strand
GTGCGATGCGGTCCGCTCTCCCGCGAGATCGGCCTCGGTACAATCGGTTTGCTGGTGGTGTCGCCAGGCCCCGGCAGGTCGTAGGGCTTCCCGGTGATCGGATTGATGTTGTCGTATTGGCCGTGGTAGCCGCCGCCGCTCCCGCGAATCCCGCGCCCACTGCCAATGCCTGCACCGCCATAATCAGGCATCAGCTCACCTCCATGACAGCGATCGGGAAGTAAGCCTGTACGTCGGCCGCCTGGAGAAATCGCGTGGTCACCTCATCGTAGAGGGACTGCGCGATGATTCGCTCGCGCATCCGGCCCCACAGCGTCACTGCGCCGGTCTGCGCGGAACCGAAGATGACTTCTTCCTCACCTGCAGCCCATGCCGGCGAATTCGTCAGCGTGCCTGGGTTCCCTGTTCCTGATAGATCGTTCGCTGTGATTCCCGTTCCTTCTCCGAGAGACCACCATCCGCGGAGATTCGCACTTGGAATCGTCGGCATGATGCCACCATTCGCCGATGGAGAGAGCGCGAGTGTCGCGATGTTCCCAGCGCTCAGCGCGGTGTCATAGAACATCACATCGTTCATCATCCCGTCCCAACCAGACGCTGCACTCGTGTTCGCGCCGATCCTGAACGAAGCTGTCGCCGCAACAGGATTGCTGATAGACCCAACTGTGTTGTCTGCAACACCGTTGAAGTAGAAAGTAACGTTCGTGCCGCTTCTCACGATCGCGACGTGAGTCCAGGCGTCGAGCGAGAGTGCCTTCGTCGACGTGGCGGTATCCTGGGCACCAGCGCGCGCCGTGATGAATTGAAGACGACGATCGCCGGCACCAACTGTGCCCAGCGTGATGCCGCTCGCGTTCGCCGTGCGCGAATCGACGATCGACATCGCTGCACCGGACGTCGCCTGATAGACCCACGCCGCAATCGACATGTCGCCGGTCGGACGCAGAGTCACACCGGTTGTGCAGTCGACGTACTGATTCGAAGCATTCTGATTGAAGCGCAGCGTGGCGAAACGGCCACTCCTCGGCACGAGATGACGAAGTGAGAAGTTCTTCGTCTGCCCTGCCACACGGACATCGTCAATCGTTCCCAGGACGAGCCCGTTCGGATTCGTCAGCCGGAAAGGGACCGTGAACTTCGTCGACGAAGATGCACTTCCGCCGGCGACGTCGTTGAGCGGCGTATGGAACGGAATGAAGAAGTAGAACGCCTGCGCCTGGCCGCGGCGCGCGTTAAGGAAAGCCGCCATCTGCTGACGGCTCGAGGCGTCGAGGTTCACTCCGTCGGCCTTCCATCGACGGAAGCCGGCACTCGGCCAGATCGAGCGTCGCTGGGATCCACCGCCGCGAATCGGGATAACTTCCGTGCGGTGGCCAGTCGCCAGCTCCGGCGCTGTGCTCCACTGAATGAGCACATCCGGCAGATACCCTGTCGCGGTTTCAGCCATCGTTCCCTACCTGACCAGCGTGTCGCCCCACTGCACATCGCGCTCGATCAGACCCATCAGATCACCGGCACCGAAATCGCGCGGCGTTGCATACGGCACGTTCTGAACGCACCAGCCCGCGCCCCACGGACGAATCGCGAGATGCGCCATGAGACCAAGCTCCATGTTGTCGATCTTCCCGTCGAAGTTCTGAATCGCTTCGATGAATGCGCCGGACGAATCGAAGTAGCCATCCCAAACTCGGACGCGAGCTCCTTTGAGGCCTGGCGACATCGCCCACGTCGACCACGTTGGTGGTGTGTCAGCGTTTGGGAACTCGAGCCAGGACACAGACTCAGCACCACCGCGATCAAACCCCATCCGGCCGACAACGACGCCAGCCTTCGTCCACAACTGGGAAGTGCCGTCGACGTTCAGCGTCACATCGCCTTCCGCATAATCGGTGAAGCGCTGCGTCCCAATCGGCGAGGAGACGTCGATCCTAACAAAGGAATAGCGCTTCTTCTCCCCCGGTCCCGTGATCGCAGTGACCGTGGAGCCTGACAGCGTGCGAATAGGCATTACGAGCTCCTGGCGATCGCGGTACGAGCTGCGAAGGACTGCCCAGACGAGAGACCGTTGTTACCGGCAGCGATGTTGTTGAGCGTTGCCGCCGCTCCCAGGAGAGCCGACACGAAGGTGTTGACGGCATCTGTAGCAGCTGCATGCGCCGCGGCCGTCGCCTGCACACCACTCGTGAGGATGGTGAGATTCGAACTCAGTCCGTCAAGACTCACCGTTGCATTGTCGAGATCTCGATTGAAAATGGGGATTCTCTCTCCAGTTCCACCGAGGCCATCGTTCACATCCTTCGTCGTCGAAGCGAGCGTTCTGAGCGGATCGAGGATCGGCCCAAACTGTTTTTCGAACTGATCGTTTGCATTGTTGATGTCGACACCGAGCTGAGTCGCTCGTGCGTTGAAGACGCGATCTGCTTCGTCGAGCATCTTCGACATCCAGTCGTACCACGCCTGTTTCTGATCGACGGACGAGGCCTGTTGCAGGCCGGCGTTCCCCGTCATCTGAATCCACTGTTGGACTTTGTTCCACTCGTTCGTCAGATCGCCAGCGTTCGCCGAGGCGCCGAGCTTGTTCATCTCCGCGTCGGCACGCTGCTTTCCGAACACGGCTTGCGCGTAGTAGTCCGCAGAGCCGTCGTCCTTCATCATTCGGGCGAGCGAGATCTGATCCTTGCTCCCAAGATAGCTCTCGCGCTCCTGCTTCTGCGCAGCGTAGATGTCGGCGATCGCCTGCTTCTCGTAGTCATAGCGCTGCTGCACACGATTCGCGAGCTCCTGCTCCGCGGCAATCTGTCCTTCAAGAGAGAGGTTATGAATGCCAGCCGCGAACGAGATGATGTCCTTGTCGTTCTCCGCGAGGTGCGAGCCGTAGGTGCGATGATCTTCGCCTGCCAGTCGCATGGTCTCAGTTTCGAAAGTGTGCGAACGGTTGTCGCCGAAGAGCGCCTGAAAAGACGGCTCACCGCCGAAAAACGTGAGCGACTTGTTGAGCGAGACCCACGCATCTGCCCACTGTTGCAAGTACTGAATTGCCTGCGACGGATCGATCTTCGAAAGACGACCCCAGACTTCCGTGAATTTCGCAGTGCTGATTCCAATGCTTCCGAAGTCGCGCTGGAGCTCCTCCGAGAAGACCTTCATTTCAGCCTGCGGAAGATCGGGTGAGATCCACGCGTCGAGGTGCTTCTTAAAGGTCTGCGACTGCTTGTCTTGGAAGTCCGCGGGAATGCCGCCGTAAAGAGCACCCAAGCCAGCGCCGACCTGACCAGGCTGCAGAACCTGTCCGGCCGGGAGGCCAGGAATCTTGTAGCCCGGGAACGTCATTGTGAGGCGAATCATCGCGTCACGCGTCTGATCGTGCACCTGCTGGATGCGCTCGAGATACTGCGTCATCTCCTGCTTGTTGATGTTGCCGTTGAAGTTGCCATATCCATAGGCGTAACCGCCGGCAGAAATGCCGAACTGTGCGAACTTGTACTGATCTTGACGTGCTGCGGCGCCAGCGGCCCCGCCGGCCGCGCCGACAATTGCGCCGATAACCGCCCCGACGATCGCACCGTAAGGACCGCCTGAGCTGCCCATTTGGGCCCCGAGTGCAGCACCGCTCGCAGCCCCTCCGATTGTGCTCGCTGTTCTCTGACCGGGACCTGCAGCAGACGCGCTGTAGGCGCCGAGGCCGATCTCCGCGAAGCCCATCACCTGCGCAGTGTTTCTGCCAAAAGGGCTCGCCATCGCGGCGCCTGACGCCGTGGAAAACCCCTCAGAACCACCCGCGTAATAGAACTTCTTTGGATCCTGTCCCAGTTTTGCGTCGCCGCGGCCCACACCGCCCATGTGCTCGAATAGCGCTTCGAGGCCAGTGCGACTCGCATCACCAACAAGCGAAGAGAAGTCGCGTTGCACTGCCTCCATGAAGCCCTTACTTCCACCAGTGAGCGCGGCCGCGATGAGATCCGCACCATCGCTGAACGCCGCATGCACCTGTTGGCGAAGACGGTCCGTGGATTCCTTGAAAGCCTGCCGCGTAAGATCTGCGAACGACTGGCCCACCTCGAGATTGTCGGGGCCAAATGCCATCAGACGATCGGCCTCATGTCGATTTGCCACTGCGTTCTGTTCCGCGGCGGTGAGCGGCGCGCCTGGCGCAGTCCGCGCGAGCTCCTTCATGAAAGGCTGCGCGTGGAGGAAGTTCAGAAGCTTCTCGTTGAGCTCCGCATTCGCGAGCTCATGACCGATGCGCACCATCTCATTCAGGTTATGCAGCGCCGACAGCACCTCCGGCGAGTAACCGATCTTTCCGAATGCATCCTCGAGCTTCACCATCGCCGCCGCGGCTTGATCGTTGACCGACGTGATTTTCTGTTGCGATTCGAGGTATGCGTCGAACACAGGATTCGAACTCAACGCTTTCTGTGCTGCATATCCCCATTCGTCGCCGAGCTTGTGCATCTGTGCACTGAGCTGCGCTGCTTCCTTTCGCGCAGCGTCGAGCTTCTCGGCGTCCTGCTTGATCTTGTCGTCGGGAACACCCTCTGGCTTGAGCGCTTCCGCCCTCGCCTTCTGGTATTCCTTCAATGTGATGATGCCGTCATGGGCAGCGTGCTTCAAACTCTCGATGAACTTCTCGAATTGAACGTCGGTTGTCTGCCCCTTGACGTTTCCAACCTGCGACTGAAAACCGTCCCAGAAGCCGTGCTTCTCCCAGCCAGCACCGGTGCGAATCCCCGACGCCATGCCCGCGCGAGCGAGAGCATCTCCACCTGTGCCATACCAGGCTTTCTGCTGTGCGATGTTGCTGGCAGAGACAGATTTCGCGCGCTGCTCTTCGCCGTAATCGATGATGCTCTGAATGCCAGATGCATTCTTGATGAACCATCCAAAGGCCTCAGCGAGTGCTGCACCCGCGGGTCCGGCAGCTTCGCCGATCGCGTGAAGGCTCGCCACAACGCCTGTGCCGAACATCGTTGCATCGTGGAGGATCGAAGAGACGAAACTGCCAAACTCTTTGATCGCTCCGCGCACCTCTGGATCTTCGAGCGCTGAGCGGATGCCATCCATCCCGCTCTTCGCACTGCCACGGGCATCATTGAACCCTTCGGCAAAGCTGACAACGAGCGACTCCTGGATCTTATGCAGCTCGGACTCGAACGACTGCCCGAACTCCGGGAAATGGGACGTGACTTCGCGCATCTTGGTGATCAGCGTGTCCCATCCAAGACTGTCAGCATCCGCCTTCGTGATGCCGAGCGTCTGAAGAAGCAGGTTTCGTCCAGGCGAAACGCGGCCGGCCAGGAGCTGCCGGAACCCCGACTCCATCTCGTCCATATTGACGCCGCGCATCGATGCCAGTTGCGACAACATCATCGTGGTGCTCTGCTGCGCGGAACCAGAAAATCCTCGTGACTCCATGAGTGGCGCAAGGTTGCGGAATGACTTCCCGAGCTCCTCGGCCGTGTTTCGAGTCTTGTCGGCGTTGCGCTCGAAAAACTCCATCGCTTCAGCGCCCCGATGTGCACTTCCAGTCAGTACACCGAGTGACAGACCGAGATCGCGAATCTCGTCGGCTTTGACAATGCCTTCCTTCGAGAATTCGTAGAGCTCTTCCATCGCCTTGTGGACCGCCTCGACACCTGCTTCCACGAGTGCAAGCGGTGCGAGAACACTGAAGAACGAGGTCCCGAGCTCACCGATGATCGTCTCAGCAGAAAACGCTTCTTCGATCGACTTCCCGACGTGATTGAAGCCATCTTCCATCGATGAGAGATGCTGATGCGTCTCATGTGCGTGCGCCTGAATCTGATGCCCCTGCTTTGCGAGAGCATCGCCAATCCCAGTGACCGCGAGGGTGACCTTCCCGATCTCCGCCGCGAGATCACGCGTCTGCGCGAGCATCAGCTGTGAGAAGGAATCGAGATTCCGCTCGACAGACTGAAAGGCAGGCGCGGACTGATCTTCCGCAGTGATTTTCAGTTGAAGGTCGTCGTCGCTCATGGCGTTGAATTTCTCTCAGCGTCCTGTTCGTGAATGACGGAGACGCAGAAGGCAAAAAGCTGCGAGTGTTCCTCGGTCACTTCGATGCCGAGCCGGTCGGCCCAGCGATCCGATTCCGAAGCTGGAATGCCTGTGCGACATCCAAAGTCGCTCAGCCATTCGCCCTGACAGGATGAAAACCAGAAGAGTACTTCGCTCGCAAGTTGGTCCAAATCATCCGGAATCTGGTTGAGACATGTTCCGTAGGCACATCGGTGATTCTGTTCGTCACGAATGTCGAGGCCTGCGGCCGCGGCACCGGCGAAGCGGCACTTGCGACACGCGATCGCCGCGTTCCCACACGTCCGATCTACTGCGACGCGGAGGGCGCGGTGACGGAAGGGACTTTGGCCTGTTCCTTCCGGACTTCACTGACGATGTAGTTCGCGTACGTCGAAATCCGCACGCGCTCGGTTCCCTGTGCACGCTCTTCATCCGTGGCATCGCGATAGACGTCGAGCCAATCCTCATAGAGCACCATCACCTGCTCACGCGTGAAAGAAATCGGGTTGCCGGTCTCGTCGAGGATGTTTTCCCAGCCGGCGAGGCGGGTGAACATCGACTCGGCTTCGTAGTCGGCAGGCAAGTCTTGCAGCACGCGGCTCTCCGCCTCGAACGTCACAGGATGACGAACAACTTCGTGCGAGCTCGTCTCGATCGCCATTACACGACGAAGGGGTCGCAGCTTCGCAGCTTCGGCGATTCCCTCCACACCCGTGGGCATCTTCGCGGTGACTTTGATGGTGGGATAGTTCGGATGAGGAACTTCGATAGTGCGCGCCTTCGGCCGGCGCGGCGTGGTGTCATTGGCCGACATTGTGTGGGTCTTTCTCGCCGGACTGGCCTCCGGCGTGGCGATGATGGATTGCAGCGGCAGGAGACGAACCTGCTTTCTTTGGGTTATGAGCCCAAAGCCGATACCGACCGCGCCCGCTACGTCAGGTGGTTAGAGATTCGATCCGACTCCGTTGAGGTAGTCGTGAATGACCGAGCAGTTCGTGAAGCCAGCCTGCGCGACGGTGTTGAAGCCGATCGCGGTGTGCGCTGTATTCGCAACAGCACCGTCGATCTGAATTGAAGAGGTCGTGCCGGTCGTCTTTGAAGTGATGCGCAACGTTCCCGCCGGCGAATCGGCGACCGCAACCGCAGTGAACGGACCGGAGGCATTGAGTGCCGTTGCAATCTGCGCGGCCGTCTGTGATCCTGCCGTGAGCGCAACGGTGATCGTCGATCCGCCGTCGACCTTCACGCCGAGGTTCGGTGTCGCCGGCAGCGTGTACGGCCCCGGCGCAGGCGCGACGATGTCACCCGACCAGCTGTAGTTCGGCCAGGGCTCGAAGTTCTGTTCGGTGTAGAGGTCCTTCTCTCCACCGGCCGACGTAGGCGGCTTCTCTTCGAAGACGACTGCGTAGCGATAACGTGAGTACTTCGTCCATGCGCCTCCCGTCGGCTTGTCGAAGTGCCAGACCTCGAGCGGAATGACAGTGCGCGCGTTCGCCCAGTTGTAGAAGGTGAGCTCCGACTCCGGGTTCGTTCCACCGAGCACCATCATCAGCTTCAGCGATCCTGGACCAGCGAGCTTGTCGAAGATCACTGAGCCGCCGGCGCCGTTGTTATAGCCGACCGGAGTGACGCTGATGCCGTTGCCCAGGTTGATCGAGAAGTCTTCTGGCACCGCGGCGAGCGCATTGACGAAGAAGAGACCGTTGAAGCAGTCGGTGGGATTCTGCGACAGCGAGTCGTCCGTCACCGTAGCGCTGGTCGGCGCCGACGTAATTGAGGTGAGCTGCGGCTGCTCGCCGATTCCCTTAAAGCTGATCGACCGTTTCACGCCGCCCTGGTAATCGCTCTTGAAGCCCAGCGAATCGACCATTATGAAGCGATTGCGCACGTACTTCGCTGTCGCTTCGAGGAACTGATCTTCAAGCTGTGACGTGCCTGGACCATTGAGCGAGCCAGCCGAGTACGACATGCGATGCAGCGTCGTCGCACCGCCGCCGGGTCGCGAGTAATTGCCCGAGCCGAAGAAGACCTTGTCGATGCGGGCGTTGAACAGGAAGTCGAAGTTCAACGAATCGGCGCCCTCGGCGCGCCGCATGCCCCAGACCTTGCCGACGGTCTGGCGATCGCCGGTGTAGTTGGGCACGACCAGCACCGGCTGGTTGTGCATGAAGCCAGGCTTGCCCGCCTGCCACATCACGTACGCGGTCGTGATGCCCGTGTCGCTGCCAGGCGTGACTTCGGGAATGAAGAGGCGCCGCGTGAAGACCGGCTGTCTTTGCTGGAGTGCCATCGTGCTTTCTCCTCAAAATGAAAACGCCTCACGGAATGCGAGGCGTCGAAGTGGGTGACGAATGTGGATGAGTTGCTTACTTCTTCTGCTTTGCCGCCGGCTCATCGCCGAGCGGCACGCGAGGACCATCGACGATGATCGGCGGATCCACCTGTAGCCCGACCGCGGGCAGACGCAGATAGCCCTGCTCGACCGCCGTCGCGAGCTCCGAAGTCTCCTCGGCGTCGAACAGCTCGTCCACGTGATAGCACGGATTCGGATCATGCAGTGGCCACCCGGAGCTAACGTTGACGATGTATTTCATGCTCATTTCCTCCGCGTCCTTACTCCGGTGTGACATTGGAGATCTTGTTGTTCGCGACAAGCCACGACGTGACGCGCTGTCTGAATCGCTTCACGCTTGTTCCGCTCTCGCCTGCGACGGGTGACTCGATGGTCGTCAGGAACGACGCGATTTCTGCGGGTGTCAGAGCGATCGTCTGCGTCTGATTCGGAAGTTGCGTGCCCCCGCCATCAAAGTAGTAGACAGTGACCGAGATACCCGCGGGGTCGGTCGCAGCGCCAGTGGTCATGTTGATTGCAGCAATTTTCCAGCTTGCTGGAGCGACGTTCGTCGGCGTAGTGATCGTTCCGTCGGCGAGCATGCCGAATGAGAACAACAGGGCCAGAATCAGAGCGAGTTTCCTCATTTACGTTCTCCAGTTGCATCTGATGGTTAGTAGGACGGAAACCAGCTTGTCCCGTCATAACAGAATTCGAGAACCTTACTTACGACCGCCGTAGATGCGAGCGCGATGTTGCCGCCTGTTGACGTAGTGAAGGCTCCATCAGGGATCGTCTTTAGGCACCCAGTGAAACCCGTTCTCGGCAAGTTGATCGTCGTGATCTGCGTGGTCCCAGTGACGTGAAACAGCCCCGATGTCGGCGTGATCGTGGCTGCACTGGCGACATTCGATCCCACCGCCGCTTCGTAATACTTGACTCTCCATGATCCGTCTACAGTAGTCGTGTCCTGGACTGTCGCAACACTCAACACGCCGTTAGCGAGTCGATTGATGCACGGGTTCCAGGTCTGATTCGTGATCGTCGTTGATGTGTTCCAGCAGTAGCCCATGCCAGACGCGACTTGCGCACCACTCCCGGACAACGCCATGGCGTAAACGTTGTTTGCCGAGAGCCCGATTCCGTAAGAAGTATTCGCGTTAATGATCGCCGGGTGACTTGATCCATCTTGGAGATACAAGCCGCCACCGCTGGCTGAAGCGTTCCCAGAAAACAGCCGTAGTTCGTAAATCGAGCCACACGAACCAATACCATCAACAGCGGTTGATGCCCCGATACTGATACAAGGATTCCCAGCTGAACTCTGAAGTTCAAGGGTTGGCTGTGTTGCGCTCGCTTTCGCTTGCAGCACAAGAATTTTCTTTCCCGCTGCTGATGCGCCGAACAATACATCTGACAATGAGTCCGCCGTAGTCGCTGTCCCGATCTGCACTTGCGATCCAGTGTCTTTGACAGTCGAGTCCTGCGTGCATCCGCTCGTTCCGGTCTTCTGCAGTGCATTGGCCGTCGAACCGCAATTCGCCATTCGAGATGTCGCGAGCGTTCCGCTCGATATGTTCGACGCGTTTGTTGCGTCAGTGCTACAGGAAGCAGCCGCGTTCACGAGATCCGCGCAGGTGGGTCGCGAGCAGGTCAGCGCCCACGCCGTCGAGAGTCCCGTCACCCAATTGCTCGCGGCGCATGACGTGATCGAATGATCCGACGCAGATGCGGTCGCCGCGTTTCCTGTTGTGCTCTGATTGAGCGTCGGGATGTCGGCCGCGGCGATGATCCGAAACGAAGGCACTGCGCTCGATCCGTCGGAAGGCGACGCGAGAAACTTCCGCCCGGACTGCGCCGCAAAGTCGAGTGAGAAACGTGGGGTCGTCGTCGTCGTGGCCCACGACGCGGAGAACATCGCACTGATCGTGCCGTTGTTGACGTCGGTGACGGTGCCGCCGCCGCCGCTCCCGCTACCGCCACTAACTACGAACTGCACCTGCGCTTCAGCGATCGGAATGACAGCCATGACGGTCATCAGAGCGATGAGCAGCGAAACGACCTTCTTCATTCTCATCACCTGTTGCCATCAAACTTCGCGTAAACGGTGCATGCGCCACCGTTGTCAGTTGAGCAGGTGAACTTCATTGCACTGATGATCTGCGGATCGTTGTACTCAACCATTAAAGTGTTCGCCGGGATGTAGAATCCGTTCGTCGACGTCGGTGACGTGCCATCGTCCTCGTACATGACACCGCCGCTGCGAACGCTGATCTTCACGTGCCTCGTGCCGACTGGCATTGTCAGCGCGGTCGCATTCGGATTTGTCAGCACCTGATGTCCGAGCGGAAGCTCGTAGGAGATCGGAATGTTCGGCGCGGCTGCAACGAGCATCAACACCACAATCCCCATGAGCCCGACACCGCGAGCAAACGTGATCTTCATTGGTTACCTCCGTGCTGACCTCTGTTCGTCGGGATGAACGACAGGCCCGAGGTCTTTCCCCACACCGCTACTGTCGCGCACATGCGCAAGCGCGGCGGTGCTCCCGCGCCACCCCTCGCGGAACTCGGCCAGAATCACCGCGAAGACTCAAGGAACTGCGATCTGATAGTGCGCCCAGAATTTGAGAAGCATTCCGTGCGTCGAGTGATCGATGAAGAGCGTTTCCGATTCTTTCGCTGGCGTCATCACCGATGGATCGACGTTGAAGACGTTCGTCGGAAAACCGCTCGGCACAAACACAACGAGTTGCTTATGGATCAACTCGGCCATCTGCCACGCCTTGCGTCGTGCCTCTCCGTATTGCGTGCCGTCCGAATTCGCGAAGACCGCGATGTAGACCGGCACTCTAAAGTTCGCGCGCGCCGTGCCGTTCTGCGCGCGCAGGTTGCCCGTGAGCTCGACCTCGTCGTCATTCACCGCATAGATGCACCCCGGATAGAGATCCGGCATGGTGAGCGTTTCTTTCTCATCCGTCTGCGGCCAGCCGGGCATCTCATTGATCGCCACGGCCTTCGCGGACTGCATCCCTGAAACGAGCAGGAGCTGAGCACCGATCGATGTCTCGATCGCCTCGAGTGCACTGAGCGCCGTCACGACTTGATTACCTTCTCTTGCACGCCGCCCCAGATCGTGGCCGTGATGCGATCCTTATTCGCTTCAATGCGCGACCGAAGGACGAGCCGCGATCTCATCCCGGGATGCATGGCGCGAGAGACGTAGCGACCGTTGATGTTCAGCGCGAGCGCCAGCGTTCGAAGACTTCCGCCGCGCGCGCTCAATGCGGACAATGTCTCTGCGCTCAGCCCCGCGGAACGGAGTGCTTCGCGGAGCGTTCGCTTGCTCTGAGAGCTACGACTTAGTGCTCGAGATCGATTCTTGAGCATCCGACCTTTGGCGACGATCAGATGCGGTCGAGCGCCGGAGAGATCGACGATTCTCATGTACCACGCGTCGCGAGGATTCCAGCCAACGCGCCCCTCGAGCGCGCTCTTCATCACCGGCTCGACAGACCGTTGCGCGCGTCCACTCTTCACCGGTGTATGTGCAATGAGATCCTGCGCGAAGTCCTCGATCGCCTTCTTGATGCCATCGGAGACAGCACCCTTCACGGCTTTCGACTTCTTCTCCAGGTTGAGCCGGAATTCGCGCTCGTTTACGAGCTTCGCGTCGAGGATGATCATTTGAAACTCGGATCGTGAAGATCGAAGTTTGTCGGATTGCTCGAGTCACTACTGCGACCGAAGACACGCGACTCTCGCGCGCCCTTGAATCCCGCTCCGCCGCTCAGTTTCGTGAGCAGCCCATCAAAGCAGCGCACCTTGTCGGAAGTGAGCCAGGAGCGCCAGTCCTGCGCGGCCGCGGCCTGCTTGTCGATCGTGTCCGGACGATTCTTTCCCGCGGAGAGGATGTCGATCGCATCGGAAATGATGTGCGACTTCGCCTCGAGCGGCAGCGTGACGGAGGTGAGCGCGTCCCACGATGCCGCCGTAAAGACGTTGAGCGCCGCGCTGCGCGCCTTGCTCCAGGCAGTGCCGATCGCCGTGTCGACGTTGGAGTCGTTCGCGACGTTGTTCGTTCCGCCGGACCAGCGCGCAATCTCGCCGGCGCCCCATCGCGCCTCGAGGTCGGCTTTCACCACGGGATAGCTCATCGCTTACCTCGTGCAGACGTCTGCACAGCAACAGAGTGGGGGCGGCCACGCGCCGCCCCCGAGGAGGCCAGAAAGGAGAGAAACCAGAGCGCCTTACGAGGCGCCAGTGATGCCCGTGAAGAGCCAGCCGGCACCGTTGGTGCCCGAGAACGTGTCCTTGATCGTGTAGGTCTGGCCGTACACGAAACGCTCGAAGATGCCGTCGACCCACGACTTCACCATCTCGCGCGTGCCCGTCTCGTTGTACGTGAGCTGCATGTTGTAGGCGAAGGACGGATTGAGATCCGACGCTTGATCCTCGGTTGGCGCCGCGTAGTACAGGGCCGCGGAGTCCTCCGTCCAGATCGAAGTCGCTGTGCCGGCTTTGCCGGCGGCGGCCTTTGTCTGGGTGACCGCCGTGCCGACGATCACATTGCCTGGCTGCATTTCGAAGAACGACGCGAGATCGTCATCGGAGACGAACCCGCCCTTCGAGTACTGCCGGCCGGCGAAGATGTCCGGATTCTGCAGCAGCGCGCGGCGCGCCTTGCGGCCGAGGAGAAGACGATTCGGCATGTAGCCGGTTGCCTTCTGAATCGCTTCCATCTTTGAGAAGATCAGATCGCGGACCTTCGTCGCGCTCGCCGACCAGTCGCCGCCGGCGCCGGTGTTCGAGCCGTACTTGCCCGAGGCGAAGAGAATCGCTGCCGCATTCTTCTCCTTGCCGATGAGGATGCGGTTCTTCACCTTCGCGACATAGCGGAGACGGAGCGCGTTGACCGCTGCACCGCCGGCGCTGTTCTGCGCCGCCTGCACACGTCGATAGTCGATCTTGCCGCGCAGCATGTGCTCATCGAGCACCGCCGATGCGCTGCCGATCGAATCGAGCAGCACGTCCTGCGGATCCGCGTCGATCGCGCGCACGTCGTCGCCGGCCTGAACGGACTGCACCTGCTCGTTGGTGAACTGCGGCCAGGTGACGTTCTCCTGGTCGACGGGAATCGTCGGGATCGCGAGGTCCGCGATGTACTGCTGCGTTCCACGGACGCCGACGGCCAGGCGCGAGAGCACCTGGTTGACGACTGCCAGACTGGAAAGTTCGTTGTTAGCCATGCCCTTCCTCCAAAAAGAAAAGGGCCGGCGAACGCCGACCCTTCAGAAACTGGTTGCTGTTGTGAGAGAGATCGCTAGTTGATGACTTCCCAGAAGATCACCGACGTGTCGGTGCCCGACGAGGAGTTGATGACGAACGATGTCGCGGCGGTGATCGTGCCGACAGAAAGGTGTCCCGCCGTGCCGCCGAGGGCCTGGCGATAGAGCTTCACGATCGACGTCGACTGTACGGCCGTCGTCGAAACCGTCACCGTACCGCCGACCAGCGTCGCGCTGCCGGACGCCGTCACGTTGTTGCGACCTTTGCGGTAGAACTGAATGTCGATGACGTCGTTCGTGGACGCCGTCGAGCCGCCGAGATACTTCCCGCACGGAACATCACCCGCCGAAATCGCGACGGCCTTGCCGCTCGAGCCGACCTTGATTTCAGAGCCAGCGGGAATCGAGCCGCCGGCAGTCACCTGCAGGAGTCCGTCGTAGTCGAGCGTGGCAACACCATCCGTGCCGTAGCGGATGACACCGTCCGGCGAATCGCCGGCGGCGCATGTTGCGATGATTCCGGAATCGCTTCCGGAGGCGGTGGAGAACTTGCCGAACGTCTGCGCCGTGAGCGTCGTCGCGTTCGGGTTCGGAACCGACAGAGTGTCGAGAATCTGCGTCATGTGAATCCTCCAAAATGAAAGAGCCGCCCATCAGGACGGCTCAAGATTGATGTTGCAGTCGATGGTTAGCGTTGGACGCTAGTCCTCGCCCTCTTCGTCGCCCGGATCGCTGACAACGAGACCGACCGCCGCCGACGGAACCTTCGCACCGGCTTTCTTCGCGAGTGCACGCAGAGCCTGGCTATACGCGTCGGGTCCCTTCAGATTGTTCTCGGCGATGTAGCGATCGATCGCCTTCGCAAGCTTCGCGTCGGCTTCCGCCGAGCTCGAGGTGAAGTCCTCCGCCGTGAGCTCGTCGTCGGCCTTCTGCTGTACCTTCGCCGGCTTCGCTTCGCCAGCCGGCGCGACCGGCGCCTGCGCGGCCGCAAGCTTGTCGAGATGCGCCACCATCTTGGTGCCCAGGGCCGCAACTTCCTCGCTGTCTGCGACACTCGCGATCTTCGCGTCGGTGTAAGCCGTCGAGAAAACCTCGAGCGCCTCTTTGCCGAACCGCAGGTCCTTCGCCGAGGAGAGCTTTGCGATCACAGTCGCAGCCTCCGCGCGTGCCGAGGATTCGCGATTCTTCTTCTCGCGCTCAGCGACTTTCTTCAGCTCCTCGGTTGCCTTGACGAGCGCTTCCTTCGTGCTCGCGAGGTCGGCCTCGAGCTGTGTTTCACGATTGGGGTTTGTGCTCATGCCATTCTCCTTCTTGTTTGCGACTGCCGAATGACTCGACACCCGCGAGGTTGATCCGTCAGTCATTCGTGCGAGCGTCTCTTCGAACGACCCCACACGATCTGCCAGTTTCGCTTCGACTGCCTTCGCGCCCATCGCCATACCGCCCTGGAGCAGATCCGCGCCCTCCGGACGATGCGCAGAGACGAAGTCGATGAAGACCTGCGCGATCGCATCGGCAGTGGCTTGCATCTCCGCCTGGCCAGCTTCGCTCGACGGCGAGAGCCGTTTCTTCGGTGACTGCTTCGAGACTTTCTCGATGACGTTCGAGCTGCTCGAGACGCGTGCACTCACGACGCAACCGATCGAGCCGACATCGGCCGTCGCATCGATGACGATCTCATCGCACGCCGAGGCAATCCAATACCCGCCGGACGCGGCCATCGTGCCGACATATGCGACAACCGGCTTTGTCTGCTCGCGATTCGCGATCATGTTCGCCAGCTCGTTGACGCCAGACACCTGGCCGCCAGGCGAATCGAAGGTGAGAATGATGCTCTTCACGCTCGGATCGTTCAGGGCAGCATTGATATCTGTCGCGAGCTGCTCGATCGTCGTAGCGCCGCTGATGTACGAGAACATGTCGGCGTAGCGGAAGATCGGACCGCTGACGTCGATGATCGCGACACCATCACGCTTCATGACGGCGTCGGTGTTGTCCATCCGCGCGGCCTTCTTCGCCGCGACGGCTTCCCGCCGCGCTTCGATCTTCTCCAATACCTCCGGAGTGATCACGTTGTCACGCGAGGCGATCTCGATCAGCTTGTCGTACCCAGCATCCGTGATCGTCCAGGCCTCGCCCATGATCGCGGCGAGGACACGTCGTGCAGGCCGCTTCTCGTTCTCGATCAGATCGAGTTGCGTTTCACTCATGGCTCCGCATCTCCCACATCTTCACTGTCATCAGCGGCCGGATCACCTTCTGGAGGTGCTGTATCGGTGTTTGTCGTGATGGTGGTCTTGGGATGTCCCAGCACGTCGCCATCGTCTTTCGCTTCCTGCGCGCCGAACCGCTTGAAGTACCACTCCTTGCTGTAGAGCACTCCGCGATCGATGCCATCGATGATTCGCTTATGGAGTGCCGAAGCGTCTTCGGTGCTGCTCATGTCCGGCACGAATCGCGGCCACAACGCGCGATCGAGCGATGGAAGATTGATCTCGATCGTCGGACGCATCCAACCGGCCTGCAAGCCCTCGCACACCACTTCGCTATACGCGAGCGCAGCAAGATCCGTGATGCTCTGGCGTGTCGTCTCGAGCGCGCGTGAGCCGCCCGTCTTGTCCTGCGTCTGCTGCGTTCCGAGGATG
>CAZKID010000037.1:1367-5383 GCA_964552405.1 uncultured Thermoanaerobaculia bacterium | reverse complement strand
TTGCTTCCGGGATGCGTGGGTGCGTCTCGTTTTGTCTTGGGTTGGCGGGTTCACAAGAAGGGGGATATACATTGTCCCTTGGGGGAACCGGAGGACCTCGATCTCCGACCGACCTGCAGCTCCATTCGAAGCGACAGGCATCGACGGATACTCGACCTTGATCTCTGTTCCGTCGTACATCCCGCGCGTGTACGTTCCGAATTTCCCCGTGTAGAACGCATCGATGTCTGCGATGTCGTTCGGATCGGTCGCACGCGGAATCAGCACATGCGGGATCGGCCGCCCATACTTCTCGACAGCATCCAACATGAATTGCCGGATCTGCTGATAGAGCCACGCCGCCGAATAGAGCTCGGTGAACCGTGACTCTCCGTACGGCGTGTTCAGCGAGCCATCGCGCAGGAAGATGAACTTCAGCGGATCGATCGGCTCGCCGAGGAACGGATCGACTACCGAGAGAAACCGTGGATTCTCGTCCGTGTCCCAAACAAAATTCTGTGCTGGTCGATCAATGAGCCGCTGAGGAATCACCATCCCTGTCTGCTCATCTCGGCCCCACACGCGTTCGATTGGCGAGAAGCCACAGGTGACGAGCGTGTCGATCGCCTTCCGAAGCAACACGGTCTTCTCCGGGACGTCGTCCCAAAGGCGCCGCATTGTGTCTGCGACCCGGACTGATTCTTCGTCGGCGAGATCACCCGGCACGATGACCGGCTTCCGCTTCATCGCACCATCGACGAGCTGCGCGACGATGCCCCCGAGCTCCGTGATCTGCCGGCGAACGCCGTAATAGAGATCGAACCCTCTCCCGCCTCCGAACTTTGCCTGTGTCGGATCCGGGTTGATGAGCCGCTGGAAGTAACCCTGCAGCGGATCCTGCTTGATCCTCGTATAGACGGCATTCGTGCGCGTCTTCGATCGCAAGATCGCATCGGCGGAAGGCGTGGCTTCCGCCTGGCGCTCAGGCGCTTTGAAGAGGATCAAGCTCACTCTGACTCCTAGAATTCAGGGATAACGACGCGTCGCCGCGGTTCGGACTGCGACGGCGCCGGCTGCAGATCCATGCCCAGCGGAAAGAGCTGATGAATCCAGTACCGCAAGCCATCGGAGAGATGCGTCCGCTGCCAGAGCTTGTTGCCCCCGCGCTCTCCGTATTTCTGAATGTCCGTGCCCGTCTTATCCCAGACGCACACGAGTAGATCTGCAATCAATTCTGTGCACCGCGGATCGATGAACAGTGATCGGATGCCGGCCGCGCTGCACAGCTTTGCGTTCACGCTTCGTACGCCGAAGACAACGAGCGGATTCCCGTTCTCTGGAAGGCTCACACCGTAGCGATAGCGGCCTTCGTCATCCTTCGTTCCATTCCTGAAGACGTCGTTGACGATCTGCCATTCGTTCGGCCCAGCCATTCGCTTGTTGCGCGCGGTCGCGTCTCCGAACGCGATGATCGGCGCGTTGTGATTCGCGAGCCCTTTCCAGTTATCTGGGAAGTGTCCGCCCGATCCGTGATCGCCGCGTAGGATCGCGTTTGCCATCTCGTACGCGTCCATTCCTCCGATGTGGAAGAACTCACCAAACACGCCGACGTGTTTGATGCCTGGCCGCTGATGCTCGCTCGGGAACTCACCCTGCACGAGCTGATGCGCGAACCCTGCAACTGCCGGGTTTCGATTGAAATCAAGGAACAGGTACAACGTGCGATCGCGGTCGTACGCGATCGAGTGTTCATTCGCTTTGTCGAAGTCGCAATAAACGCGACCGACCTTCGTTCTCGTCAACGCACCACCGAGGCGACGTTGTGCGGTCTCGTTGTCGAGCCGCGCCATCTGGTTCGAGATGTAGTTCTTCGGGAGATGCTTCTCGTTGTCCGTGCTGCGCGATCCAATGAGGATCGCCGTTCCATATCCGCGAATCAGATGCGGATAGCCCTCGCCTGATTTCTCGATCTCGATGCCGTTCGCTTTCGCGTCGGCTTCTGCCGACTTCTCGAGCGCACCGAGCATGTCCCATGTCCAGTGATCCGGATTCTCTGGCGGATTGCCGTGCAGGATCTTCGTGTGTCGATGCCCGAGGTCCTTCGCGCAATCGATCTCATCGTCCGAGTCGCCGCATCGCGTGCGTTCGAAAAGAAAGTCGATCGCCTCCTGGGTAACGCCGTGAAGCGTGAACTCCTCGACACCCAGCGAACCCCATTCAGCGCCACGGTGCTGCTCGTACGCACGATTCGTCAGCGTCCCAAGCTGCAGGTGCAATCCGGTTTTCCAGATCACCACGTTCTCGTAGCGATCCTGAGTCACCGGCGTTGCGATGCATGCCTTCGCCCACTCCTCACGCCACTCCTTCGGCGGCCGGCAGTTGAAGACGCGCGGGATGTTCAGCTTGTCGAGCTGCTTATAGATCACGCGCATCACTGCGCGGAGCTGCACAGTCGTCAGTGCAAACAGCGCATGCGTCTGACCGGTGTCCCACTGCATCCGATCGAGAAGCCAAAGAACAAACGACGTCGTCTTTCCAGAGCCGACGCCCCCGATCGAAAGGATCAGGTCGTGCGTTTGATGGGCACGAAACTCAATTTCCTGATGCGGATGCAGCGCAAGCCGTCGCACGGCCGCGTGCGCTGACGCGAGAAGTGACGACACGAGATCAATTCACCTTCCCCGCGACGACGTTCATCTCGATGAGCATCTCCATCGGCTTTCCGCTGAACACAAACTCGAACGGCTTCGCCGCGCCCGGCTTGTCGCCTTCTTTGGCAGGCTGCACGGCGCGTTTTTTCTCCGCGAGCTCCGATTCGAGCTTCGAAATCTTCTGAGTCAGTGTCGCCGCATCTTTCGATGCCTTCTGCCGCACGCCTGCGGGCCAGAGTGCCTTGAACGATGTCATCGGTCCCTGTGGTGTATCTGTGATCGTGATGCCGATCGCCGGCCCCACGAACGGGATGTGCTTCCCCTCGGCCATGCATGCTGGATTCGCGCAGGCCGCGAGCTCGTATCGGCTTCGCGCGCACATCTCCGTCGGTTCTCCATCCGCGATCACCAGCTGACGATCGCGCTCCTTGCGGAGATGCTTCAGCTCGAGCTCAAGAGCATCGATCTCTGTGAGCGCGACCGTACGATCGCTGTCCAAATCGCGCTCTGACGTGAGGCGCGAGCGGATCTCGGCGACGTCCTTCCGCACAATCCGGATTGCGGACTCGAGCGACTCATCAGTCGTCTCGATTGTTCCATCGTGAACAAGCTGCAAGGCGATATCGCGCGGCTCCATGTGTTGATCGACATAGAGCTCATAGACACGCTTACGCCGGCGTTCGACGTATGCGGCTTTGGCCATGCGCTTTCGTGCTGGCTTGCGCGATTTCGTTCCTCTCTTCGTCATTGGAAGTTCAGGAATCCTTCAGAATCGAAGGCCCCCTAAAGATTTTTGTTATTTCGTATATGTGTGCGCCGAATCGCCCGGTGCTGGCTGGCGAGGCCCCGGCCCCTCTTGCTTTTTCAACTCCGGGTTGGCATGAGAACTCAGAACACCACGCGGCCGGTACATTGTTCGTTGCTTTGCCGAGGATGGCTCTCTCAGTGCGTAGCGTGAGCTTCAGCTTTTGCCTGTTCCTGCATGATGACTCCTACTCTGGAACGAGACGATGATCGAATTTGTGATACTCGATCAGGTGATCGCGAAGCGCTGACCAGGTACGAAAGCGACGCTTGCCGCCCTGTGCATTGCACTGACCGCACTGCATGGTGTGGTTGCGTGACCAGGTCTGTGCAGACATCTGCACTTTGATTTCACGGAGCTGCTGACGAACAGAGAGACCACCATCATCGAAGCCGATGAGCGGGATGTTGGGGCCATTGATGAGCATCAGCAAGCCACCTGCTCGCGGTACTGATCCGAGATGCCACGCTGCACGAGCTCCTCGCAATACTGCTCGAACCCGCAGACGCTCGTTTCGTCTATCCGGGTTGGACGTGGCGTTTCTTAAACCTCGGCTCAGAGGCTATATGTGATGTGTCATA
>CAZKID010000037.1:0-1357 GCA_964552405.1 uncultured Thermoanaerobaculia bacterium | reverse complement strand
CGGGGGACTGATCCGAGAAGCCACGCAGGCCGTGGGCCGCGTGGAATGGAGGGATAGGAGCGGGTATGATTTCGTTCTTCACGGTGGGACGTGAGGTACGTAGACGCCCGGCTAGGAGGTCATACGGTACGTTGAAGAGTACCCGCGCGAACATCGCTCGACAGGCTTCGCGTGTCCCAATCGTGCGATCGACGCGAGTCATGATGATTTCGACGGTGAGGCGCCATGACCGAGCATCGCCGATCTCAGCGAGGTCGTTGCTGATGATCGTTTCGAGGCGGCGAAGACGTGAGGTGGATGTCGAACCGTCCTGCAACGCCTGCAACCAGAACCAGAGCGCAGCGACGCGACGAACCTCGGCAACCACACAATCGCGCATCGAGTCCAAGTCGGACTTGTCGTTCATTGGTACCTCGTTGTGGGGGATGCAAACGGTGCTGGACGATTTGAAAGTGGCTATTCGGTATCTCTCGACACGAATAGAAGTCTGGGTGAAAACCTACAAGCAAAATCCTCGTTTTGCAAACACAAATTGAAAAAGGAACCAAGAACTGCAAAAACGTGCGTTTATGGTTTCACTTCGACTTATGAGCGAGTTCGAAGATACGAATCTCAGTGCGTGGCGAACGGTCATAGCGCTTGATCATCTGGACATCGCAGATCTGCTTATCGTCGAACCAGAAGATCGAGTTCAAAGCATCTTTTACGAGCTTGAGCAAATTGTCGGCATCAGGTTTCGTGATGTGCTGATACTCGCCGGCAAGAGCTGCTTCGCGTTGCCATCGAGACCAGCTTTCAGGCACAGCGAAGAAGAACCGCAACTCGAGACGGAGTGGACACGTGAGTGGTTCGGCTGGCCTGAAGCGAATCGCTCGAGCAGCGAACATCTGCTCGGCCTCGACGGTCTTCGTTGGCGTGCGAGCGATTCCGCCACGTCGAGAAAACCGCGGACGACCTTTCGCCACCGGAGTGCCAGGCACGGTGAATTCGATCATCGCCGACGACTCCGAAGTTTCGACTTCGCAGAGCTCCAGCGCCGATCCCAGCGCCGATCGAGATCCTCGACGCCGGCAGTCTGGATTGCATCGTTCGATCGGCTCGAGAAGAACTCGGAGGGTTGAAGCGCTGCGCAGCCATCACAGACCCCGTCGTTCCGATCCCACTCCTCGAACGGGATGGTCGGTTGGGGGCAGGCGATTCGAGAGCAACGGCTCATGCGATTCGCCCCGATTTTGGAAGTGCCCCGGTGCCCCGGCCCACTGCCCCGCCCCGATTCCCCGGCCTCGCGGCGGCAATGGTTATGCCCCAAACCACCCCCCCCCCAAAGGGGGGGGGGTTTTGGCACCCCACCCGCCCC
>CAZKID010000036.1:0-21949 GCA_964552405.1 uncultured Thermoanaerobaculia bacterium | reverse complement strand
GCGCGAGCTTGGTGCCTGCGGGGCCGTTTTCGTTGTTGGGGCGAAGCAGCACGGGATCGTCGGTCGCATTCTGGAACGCCTGCGAAGGAAAGACCTCCTGCTCCATCCGGTGGCACCAGCCGCACCAGTCGGCGAACATGTCGACGAAGATCAGCGAGTTGCTCGCCTTCGCCTGTTTCTGCGCGGCCGCGAGTGACTTCAGCCAGGGAGAAGCATTCGCCTGCGGCACCAGACAGATAGCAAGCGCAACGGCCATAGCGATACGTTTCAAGGATTTCCTCCGCCGTCGGTCACAAACGACCGCCTCTAAAACGCTATTCCGATTCGTCTTTGGCAAACGTCACAAATCGTTACCGGAACCGTGCCGTCGTGTGGCGTAAGCGCGCGCGGCCTCGATGAAGGCCCCGAACAGCCGCTCCGCACTCTCTTCCCCGCCCATGTCCTCGGGATGCCACTGCACGCCGACATAGAAGGGATGCTGCGGATCCTCGAGGCCTTCGATGATGCCGTCGGGAGCGTGCGCAGTCACGCGCAGTCCCTCGCCGAGATCGCGAATCGCCTGATGATGCGACGAGTTCACAGCGAGCTCGCGATCGCCGAGGATGGAGGCGAGCTTCGTTCCGGGCTCGATCGTGACGCCGTGCCGCCCGCGATCGCTCGGCTCGCTCGCATGCTCGATGTCCGTCTCGATCGCGGAGTTGATGTCCTGAATGAGCGTCCCTCCCGCGGCGACGTTCATCACCTGGACGCCGAGACAGATGCCGAGCGTCGGAATGCCGCCATCGCGCGCGGCGCGAGCCAGCGTGAGGTCGTTCGATTGGCGGCGAGGATCCATCGGCTCGGTCGTCGGATGCTTCTCGTCGCCGTAAACGGCAGGGTCGCAATCCTCACCGCCGGCGAGAATCAGGCCGTCGAGGCCCTCGACTACGGCAGGTGCATTCTCTGGTTGGGGGGGTACGAGCACAGGCACCGCTCCTGCACGACGGAGCGCATCCACGTAAGTGGTAAAGACGAACGCGCGATCGCGCTCGCCGGGAGCCGTGAGGACGTCGGAGGCGATGCCGATGAGGGGCTTGAACATGGTTTGATGGAGTATATGGTCGCGCGGGCTCGCTGTCGCGCGGGCTCGCGGTCGAGGAGAAGAACGATGACGCCAATCCTGAAGAAGCGCAGCACCGCGAACCCGCGAGCCCGCGTATCCCCGTATCCACTCCTGATCCTGACGCTCTTCTCAACCCCCGCCCTCGCCCAACAGAAACCATGGACCTCCACATTCGGCGCGGGACTCGCGATCACGAGCGGGAACACGAGCACGCGCAATTACAACCTCTCGTTCTCGACGAAATACGATCCGAAGACGCGCTTCCTCTTGAAAGCCGACGCGCTCTATCTCTTCGGCAAGTTGAACGGCGCGAAGACGATCGACAAGGCGACGGCCGATGCGCGCGAAGAGCTCACGGTCTCGGACCGCACGTTCACGTTCGGCGAGATCTCCTATCAGCGCGATCCCTTCAAGCAGATCTCGTATTCGGTCGCGCCGGTTGCCGGCGTCGGCTACCGGATCTTCAAGAGCGCGCGCCGGACGCTATCGATCGATGGCGCGGCCGGCACGCTGCTCGAGAACGCGGGCTCAGGCCGCACCCGCAGCGGATCGCTCAAAGGCGGCGAGAATTTCGAGTGGACGATCTCGCCGTCGAGCAAGCTGACGGAGAAGATCACCGCGATCTGGAAAGCGAACGACTTGAACGACGCGCTCTATCACTACGACACCGCGCTGACGACGACGATCGCAGCGCGGACGGAGATCAAGCTCGCCTACAACTACGACTACAAGAACCGTCCGCCGAATCCGAACGTCAAGAAAGGCGACAGCGCATTCTTCGCGGCGGTGGTGCTGAAGTTCTAGCTCACTTCACTTCGATCCGCACCGTATCCCTGTGCCCCTCGCTGTCACTGGCCTCGATCGTGTGCCAGCCCGGGTGCAGCGGCCAGTCAGTCGACGCCACCTTCTTCTCATCGACCTTCCATGTCACCTGCGGTGACGACGCGCGGAGCTTGAGGGACTGATAGGCGATGCGCAGTGTCGGATCGATGAGGTACGTCGCGCCGTTCGGCGGAGAGAGGATCTGCAGCGGCGCGTGTTTCGACGCAACGCGAGGCGCGGCCGCGCGCTGATGTGACTCCGCAGCCTGGGCCCACGCGCGATACTCCGGCGGCCAGTCGACACTTCCGCCGCTGTGATGCCACGAGCAGAACTTCACCGGCGCCTCGCTCGCGATCCACTCCGTCGTCACGTTCGGGCAGTACGTCGAAGGACGCAGCCCCGACAACGCGCACACCGGCGCGCGCTCGACATCGTTCGGCGGATCGATGATCGCGACGTCGGCAGGCAACGGCCCGCGCGCGCGCTTCTGCGCGGCCAGCATCACCGAATGAAAAATCGGACCCGCGCCCGTGACACCTGTCGAGTTGCGCAACGACTTGCGATCGAAGTTGCCGACCCACACGCCGACCGTCACGTCGCGCGTGTAACCGACGGTCCAGTTGTCGCGATACGCCTGCGACGTGCCGGTCTTCACCGCGACCGGAAACGGGAACTCGAGATTGCCTCCGCGTCCAAACACGAACTCGCGCGCGTCGCCATCGCTGAGGATGTCGGTGATCCAGAACGCGGTCCGTTCGCTCACAACTCTCCGCTGCAGCCGGCTCGGCTGTCCCTTCAACATCACCGGCTCGATGTAGACGCCGCCGCGTGCGAACATCGAATAGGCCGCGACGAGCTGCTCCAGCCTCACCTCCGCATCGCCGAGCGTGAGACCGACGCCGTAGTAATCGGCGTTCTTGTCGAAGTCCTTGAAGCCCGCGCGCCGCAGGAAACGCATGAGTGACGCGGGGCCGAGTCTCGACGCCATGGCAACCGCTGGAACATTCTCCGATCCGGCGAGCGCTGCGCGCACGCGCAGCGGACCTCGGAACCGGCCGTCGTAATTTCGTGGCGTGTAGACGACCCCCTGCTCCGCCGTCGGAAAGTGCGACGGCACGTCGGCGAGCACGGTCGCCGGGCTCTCTCCGCGCTCGAATGCGAGCGCGTAGGTGAACGGCTTCAGCGCGGAGCCCGGCTGGCGCAGCGTCGTCACGCCGTCGATCGCACCGCCGAACTCATCGCCGAAGTAGTCGCCGCTTCCTTCCCAGGCGAGCCACTCGCCTGTGCGGTTGTCGAGCACCGCGACGGCGACGCTGTGCGCGCCGTGATTGAGCAAATCCTGTTGCTGGGCTCTAACGATTCCCTGCACCTCGCGCTGCAGTTCGGCATCGATGGTCGTCACTACGTGACGACTGACAGGCGAGGGCGCCTGTCCTCCACTGGACAAGCGTTCGATGAAGTGCTGCGCGATCACATCGTGTTCGCCGTGCTCGAAGCGGAGGCGTTCCGCCCTGGCTACATCGAAGTCGTGTTGCGTGACGAAGTTCAGGGCGCGCATCTTTGCCAGCACCTGCTGCTGCCGCTTCATCGCGCGCCGTCCATCGCGCAGAGGATTGAAGGCGCCCGGCCGCTGCGGCAGAGCTGCGAGATATGCGGCCTGCGCCGCCGTGAGATCTTCCGGCACGACTCCGAAGTACAGCCGGCTCGCGCGCGAGATGCCGGTCGACTGATTGCCGTACGGCGCGAGATTCAAGTACAGCGCAAGAATCTGCTGCTTGTCGTAATGACGTTCCAACCGAACGGCAACGATCGCTTCATGCGCTTTCGCGACCAATCCGCGATCGCGCTTCTGCAGCAGCAGTTTCGCCACCTGCTGCGTGATCGTCGAGCCACCTTCGACCAGTCGCAGCCGCTTCACGTCATGCCACGCCGCGCGGACCACGGCAATCGGATCGACTCCATGATGCGAGTAGAACCGCTTGTCCTCCGCCGCAATCGTCGCCTGCACGACGACCGGCGGGAGAGCATCCGCACGCAACCATTGCGATCGATCACCGCGCTCCGACAACGGCTCCGCGAGCACCAATCCATTGCGATCGAGAATCGCCGGCGTCTCGACGACAGCGATCGCAGGTACAGGCCCGAAGTAAATCCACCCCGCGAACGCAAGCAGCGCGATGCCGCTCACCAGAGCGACACCGCGAGCCCGCGAGCCCGCGAACCCGCGAATCCTCACCGCCCAACCTCCACGATCGCCGTCGCCGTCCTCCCGAACACCTCCGGCTCATACATCTCCTCGGCGTGCGCCGGCGCGGTCACGAACGTGCCGGCCGTCGTCGCGCGGAGCATGTAGGAGAACTCGTGATTGCCTTCCGACAGGCGCGTCGCGAACAGATTCACGCGATCGTCGCGGCGCTCGATGTGATCGAATCCGCCGCGCTTCCACCACGACATCCAGTCGCCCTGCGCCTCGCTCTTCTGCTGCTGTTCGGAGAGGTCCGACGCCGTCGTCGCGAACCACGACTCGATCGGCTCGGTGCCCGCCGGAATCGGATCCGTCACCGCGACGAAGCGCCGCTCCTTCGTGTTCCGGATCTTCAGCGTCACCTTGACCATGTCGCCAGCCTTGAACGACGTGATCGGCTTCGTGCCGTTCGGCGCCGTGTACTTGCGCTCGACGAGGAAGCCCTTGTCGAGCGGGTCGTGCATGATGTCGGTCGGCGCGTAGCGCAGCCGCATCAGGTAGAACAACGTGCCCGTGCCTGACTTGTCGAAGATCACCGGCAGTTGCGTGCCCGGCGTCCCCTTCGTCAGCAGTTGCGCCATCGCCCAGTCGTGCGGCTTCGCTTCAGTCGAGCGGCCTTTGAACGTGTCCTTCGACATCGTCTCGGAGCCAACCGTCACAGTGCTGGTGAAGTCGGGCACTTGCGCCTCGTACTTACGGTAGTAGTCGACCAGGGCTTCCATCGCCCACGCGTTTTCCTGCGTGTTGCCCCAGCGCCCTTGCACGCGCGCCTTGAGCATCCAGCGCACCATCTGCTTGACCATCATCTCGTCCTTGCCGAGGCGCACGAGGGAGTCGAGCGCGATCGCGGTCGAGCGGACGTTCGAGTTCCAGAAGTAGAGGAGATAAGGATCGTTCAACTCTTCGACGTGCGCGCTGCCGCCTTCCGGCAGCACCGCGTTGAGCATGCGGCGATGCACGTCTTCGAGCCGCGGACCCGTTTCCTTCTTCGCCACCATCGCATCCGCGAGATACGAAAGCGCGAACACCGGCATGCGATCGGCGTAGGAGAGCAGCCGCGTGATGTGGCTGTCCTCGTTGCGGCCGCCCTCCGTCAACACCTTGACCGTAAACGCCTGCCATGCGGTGTAGGACGGATAGAAGCTTTCGTTCGCCGGACGTTTTTCTCCGAGTTGCTTTTCGAGATACGAGTAGGCGCGATCGACCATCGGCTGATTGACCGCGTACTTCAGACTCTGCGCGCGCTGGAACACGTGCACGAGATAGCTCGTGAGGAATGGCGACTCGCTCCAGCACTCACCCGCCCAATACGAGAAGCCGCCGTCGCCGCACTGATACTTCTCGAGCTCGTACATCACGGTCTGCGCACTCGCGCGCGCCTTCGTGACATCGATGCCCGGCACCTTGAACGCATCGCCGAGATCGGCTGCGACCATGAGGCCGAACGCGGCCGAGCCGCGCTGCTCCGCGCAGCCGTATGGATAGGTGATGAGGTACTCCGCACCTTCCGCGAGTCCGACCATCGCCGTCGACGACAGCTCGACGTGCAGGCCTCCGAATCCAGGCACGACTGCGCCGGGAATCTCGAGCACTTCCTTCGCCTGCGGATTCGCCTCGCCGTAGGCGGCAACGGTCTCCGGCGTTGCGAGGTAACGCACGGGGATCACATCCTCGAACGCGTCGTTCTCGCCGCTCAGGCTAACCGTCATCTGCACCCGGGCATCGCCCGCTGATTTGGCAATCGCATCGAAGCGCACTTCGACCGTGCCCTCCGCCGGCACGTCGATCAGTTGCTTCGTTTCTCCTGTGAATTCGACCGCGGCCCCGTCGAGGCTCTTGATCGTGACCGTCGCTTTCCCCGCCTGCTTGAGCTGCGAGTGAATGACGGAACCGAAGTACGCCTTGTCGCCGACCGCGAGGAAGCGTGGGAACGCCTGCGTGAGCAGCACCGGCTTGCTGATGCGGATCTCGTTCTGGCCCCAGCCGAAGCGCGACGTCTTGTCCGCGGCAACAGCCATGATCCGATACGTCGTCAGAGATTCCGGCAGCGTCACCTCGGTATGCGCGTGACCCTTGGCGTCGGTCGTGATGGAGCCGACCCAGAATGCGAGCACGCGGAAATCGCGGCGCATCATGCCCGGTCCCGAGTCCGCGCCGCCTCCCCCACCATCCGCTGCACCCTT
The DNA here is from genome assembly GCA_964552405.1 of uncultured Thermoanaerobaculia bacterium. Lineage (GTDB taxonomy): Bacteria > Acidobacteriota > Thermoanaerobaculia > Gp7-AA8 > Gp7-AA8 > JAJPHC01. The sequence goes on along the minus strand of CAZKID010000036.1, from coordinate 15,597 downwards.
CGGCGTCACCGCGCGGCGCGCGATGATCATCTGCCGCGAGTCTTCGTTGAGGACCTGCAGCGACTTGTTGAGGTAGATCGACTTCAACACGTCGGGCGTCTGATACGCAGTCAGCGACAGCACGCCGTAATCGACGGCCCAGAGTGTGACCTCGGACTTCGTACCAGCGCCCTTGCTGTCCTTGACGGTGACATCGATCTTGGCCTTCGTCGCGGGACGGAACTCGTCGCGATTCGCCTTCACATCGACGTTGAGGCGCTTCGTTCCATCCTCGACCATGAGCTGCGTGTAGCCGAGGCGGAACGACGGTTTGCCAGGATCGCTGGCGTCGTCGGGCGTCTCGTCCTTTGAGCGCCCTTTCACCAGCAGCACCGAGACGAACACATTCGGGATGTCTGCCTCGGTGAGCGGAACGGTGATCGTCTGTTGCGTCGACGTCAGCTCGAACTGCTTCGACGTGCGGACGCCTTCGCGTTCGGTCGTGAGGAGCGCGGTAGCGTGCTCCCACGGCGACTTGATCATCATCCGCGCCGTGTCGCCCGGCTTGTACGTCGTCTTCTCCGGCACGAGATCGATGCGATTGTGATCGTAACGCTCCCACGCCGTGTAGCCGGAGCCGGTGGCGTAGAACCGCGTTGCAGTGAATGTCGTGTGGCCCTCGGCATCCTTCGCCGTAGCAGTGATCTCGTAAAGACCGCCATCGCCAAGTGGAATGTGCAGCGGCACGGCGGCCGTCTGCGTCGTTACGCTGAGAGTGCCGGCAGCTTCTTCCTTCTTCTCGCTTTCCCAGGTGTAGAAGCCATGTCCCTCGGCGTGGCGGACACTGATCCAGTGGGTCCGATTCACCTCGACCTCGATCTTCACACCGGCAACTGGATTGCCGTTCATGTCGACCGCGGCAAACTCTGTGTCGATTCCTTTCGTGCCGTCGGCAAAATACGGCGGCCGCTTCATCGCGATGTACCACGGCGCAGGTTCCACGCGAATCGATGCGCGGTTGGCGATCTTCTGCCGCGACACATCGGTCACTTCACCCTCGAACGTGTAGACGTAGGGAGCGCCTGCGGTGGCGTCCGTCGGAAGCGACTGTTTGTACTCACCTTTTGAATCGAGCTTCTGCTCCTTGGTCTCGATCTCCACTTTCTCCGCGCGCGATCTCTCCCACCAGCACCCCGCCGGATAGCAGGAGTCGATGAACGTGTAGTACGCCTCCGGCCAGCGGTCACGAACCTTGGCAGGAATGTCGTAGCTGCGAATCTTCGTGTAGCGGGTCTTGACCGGACGCTTCGACATCGCGGCGCCGAACAGATAGCGGCCGGTGATCTTGCCGGCGAGGTCTGTTCCGGCGATGGTGCTGCCGCTGGTTAGAGTCGCATCGACGCGGAAGTCCGGACGGCGATAGGCCGCCACGAGGAAGTCGCCGCCGACCGACAGACGCTGATCCGCCGAGGTCGCGATGATGGTGTAGGTGCCGAGCGGTCCGTCGCTCGGAAGCTTCCACACCCACTCCGCACTGCTCCATTCATTGAGCACAGCCGAGCGCGAGTCGACTTCCTTGTCCTGACTGTCGTGAACGGAGATCTCGACTTTCGTTCCGGCGGGGAGGAGCTGCATGCCCTTCGGCGTGTCGGTGCGGACCACGGCCTTGAAGTGCACTTCTTCGCCGAGCTTGTAGACGCCGCGGTCCGTGAAGACGGTTCCGCGCAACAGTCCGACGCGCTCGCCAAGGTTGAAGGGAACGTCGAACTCCCAAGGGAGGATGCCTTCGTTCCAGTTGCTCGCGACGTACGCGACGTCACCATCCTTCTCCGCGGTGACGATGAACTTCGTGTGCCACGTATCGGGATATTCGTCGCTGCCCTCTTCGTCCGAGGCGTCGGTCTTCGCCGGCTTATCGGGGAGACGCAGCGGAGTGTCAGGCGCGATCGCGATGCCATGCGCGTCGGTCTTGCCGCTCCAGACGACGCTGTTGTCGAGTTTGCGAATCGTGACGTTTGCGCCGGCGACCGGCTGACCGTCGTCGAGTCTCGTGACGAAGGCGAGGGTGTTCTGCGGCGAGTCTTTGACGGTGATGCCGAGGTTCGTGACCTGCACGATCGTGGCGCGGCGCTTCTCGCTGTCCCATGGCTTCGCCTTCGGAATCGCTTCGCCTGCTTCGACGGCGGCCCACACGAGGCCCTTGCCGTTTGTCAGTGTCGAGCCGATGTTCGCGCCGAACGACTGAATCTTGTCCGGCGTCGGCTTAAGTTGGCGCGTCACGGGCGCGTTGTCGGGTGCTTCGCTGAAGTCATGCTCCTGCAGACGCATGATCGTCGGCATCAGCTCGTCCTGCGTGAGCGGCTTCGCCCACTGCTGCACGTTGTTGTAGTTGCGCGAGTAGAACGGCAGCACGGGGCCGCCGCTCGACTCCCACACGCCATGCCCGCCGCCGAAACTCGTGAACGACGACTTGTGCCAGAACTCGACGATGCCCATCCATGCGTAGCCGAGCTTCTGTCCGTCGTTTGCTTCGAGTGAGGGATCGACGCGGATCGCGTACGTGTGCGCCGGCTCGATCGTGTAGCCGAGGTCGTCGAGCGAGTAGTACGACGAGCGGTCATAGGTGTCTTCGCGGACTTTGCCGGGCTTGAGCACGACTTCGTGTTGCGCGTCGGTGATGTCGGTGACCTTCGTCGCGGCGGCAAGATCTTCGAGCTTGAGTCCGTCGTGCGCGCGGAACTCGACCTGCGCGATCTCCTCCGGATTGCACTCGGCAACGCAGTCGGTCTTCGTCACGAAGAATGCCGGCTCGAGCTCGATCGTGAACGTTTGCGATGTTCCGGTGCGCACGTTCGAGGGTGAGCGCGCGAGCTCGGAGTCGAGGAAGATCTGCAGGTTCATGTCCTGCGGCAGACCGGGCTTGGTCTCGAGGACGATGAGCTCGGGCGCAGGGTTCCACTTAGCCTTGTCCCACGTGTCCGTAATGAACGAGAGGATTGGCGAGCCTTCGGATGCGGCGGCTTTCTGCGACTTGTCGACCTTCGCATTGAATGCGGCGAGTGATTGCGGATCCGTTTTCTGAAGCCGCGCGATCGCGACGGCCTGCATTTCGGGCAGCGTCACATCGTGCTTTACGGTGCGGAGCTGCAGATGCTGCGTGATGTTGGCCGCATCGACAGGCTGGTTGAACCAGAGCCCGATCACCGCGGCGCCGGCGGGGTCTTTGCCTTTGCGGTACCACGCGGAGCTGAGCAGCTTGATCGTCGGCGTGATGAAGGAGAACTGATACGGCTTACCGAGCGTCTTGCCGGCAATCTACTTCGCGGCCGCATCGATCGCGACGTCGTACTTCGTCGCGTAGGGCAGCGGCGTCTTCGCGTCCGGCGTGAAGATCAGCGTGGTCGTTCCAGACCAGCGGAATCCGCCCTTGATCTCCGGCGCGACGTGGAACCAGGGAACGTCGAGCGCCTTCGGGATCTTGCCGACGACGACCATCGGCTCGGAGAAGACGATGCGGATCTCGTTGGCCTCCGCGAGATTCGCGATCTCACCGACGGGGCCGGCTTTGACGATGGTGAGCGGCTGGTCGGCGTGAGCGGCGGAGCAGACAAACAGAAGCGCAAGGGCGACGAACAAGCGTCTCATGGCGCGAAGTGTATGTCCGGAAGAGAGCGGTGGGTGTGATGAAGGTCCGCAAAGGTGAAGGCAGGATTGCGGCGGAAATATGTAGGACAGGCGATGGCGCCTGTCCCTCCACGTGGGACGGAGGACAGGCGAGGGCGCCTGTCCTACACCAACTATTTCTTTTTCTTGGTGCGCTTCGCGGCCGCGGTCTTTGCCTTACTGGTAAGGTCCGCGCCCTTGCTGACGGCCTTGCCGTAGACGAGACGCTCCCGCTTTCTGCGCAGCTCGACGGCCTGACGCAACGCCTCTGCTTCGCCGAGTTTCGACACGGAAACGAACTCGCGGACGAGTTGACCAGGCTCGGGGCTCCAGGCGACGACGTAGCTCGTGCGCGAGCGGTAGACGCCCTTGATGCCTGTCGGATTGCGCGTCGACTTGCGCGTCAGCGTGCGATCGGTGCGCGGCTTGCCGAGCTTCTTCTCCGTCGCGTCACGCCACCCGATGGCGAGCTCGAAGGCCTTCTTCGTTCCGCCATGCGAGCCGTCGGCAAAATACTTCGACGTCGTCTTCCCTTCGTACGTCACACGCGCATACCAGCCGACGCCATGACCACCCGGATCATCGATGCGCACGACACCCTTGGCCTTAGGCAACTTGCTCTTCTTCGCGGCCATGATCTCCCTCCCTGGCCGGTAAGCATAGCAGAAAATGCAATGGAGCGTTAGCGTGTTAGGGGTGCTGTGGGATGTTAGCCGGCATCAGAGAAAGTCAAAAGCGAAATGCAGAATGCAGAATGCAGAATTCAGAATGCAGACCATGACATCTTGCGAGCACGCCATTGTTCATTTTGAATTCTGAATTCTGCATTTCGCTTTTCGGCCCATCGAACGACCAGCCCTACACCCGCTCCAACTGGTACACCTTCACGCTCACCTCACGCGCGTAATGCCGCAGAGGCGCCTCTTCGCCGCGCTTCACTCCCGCCGCCCACACCAGCGTCTCCTCCAGCCGCTGCACCTCGGCTCGCTGAATCGGATACGGCTCGTGATGGACGCGGGCGCGATAGAGGTTGTGATGGTCGTCCGCGGCATAGAGGATGTAGCGCTCCAGCAGAAAGAACTCCAGCGTGTCCGGCACCGCGCGCGTGATCACGCCGTCGGCGGGCCCGTAATCGATGCGCGCATTGGCCGGCAGGTTGCCGCGCGTGTCCGTGCGCTCCGCCAGGTACTCGACGCGCGGCAACGCATCGCCGGTGGCTCCGAAGGTGATCGTCGAATCGAAGTAGGGCAGCTTGTACATCGCGCGGGCCGCGGCGACTGCCAGCGAGCTCGAGGCATCGAGGCTGAAGAACCAGACTCCCGGATCGGCGCCGCGATGGTGAACGTACGTCCGCACGTTCACCTCGTGAAAGCTGGAGATGAGCGGCAGCGGCGGCACGAACGACGGGCGCACCCCGCTGATCGTGAAGGGGACGAGGGCGATATAGGCCTTCCCATCAAACGTGTCGAGCTCGAGCCCCTGCGGCAGCAGCGCCTGCAACTCCAGCGGCGGGACCTCCCAATGGAGGAACAGCAGGTGGTGCCAGTTCTGATGCATGAGCACCGGCAGAGCGGGCTCCATCGTCGGCGTGATCCTGTCGATCGTTTGCGGCATGTTCATCTCCACCGGGAACGAAGCAATGCGGACGCCACGTTACGCCAATCATGAGAAAGCTTCTCCCTCTTGCACTGCTTCTCGCCGCGTGCGCACATCAGCAGAATGTAAAGATCCTCGAGCCGGAGATCGCGCTGGTACAACTCAACGGGCCAGTCGACGTCGGTTACGCAACCGGCCCGACGCAGGTGCAGTTCGGCGCCCGCATCGCGAATCGATCGAGCGAGCCGATCACGCTGCGGCGCATCGAGATCCAGTCTGTCGGTACGGGCTCGTATCAACTGCGGCGCGAGGCGTTCCCGTTCAACGAGAAAATCGGTCCGGGACAGTTCAGCAACGTGACGTTCTGGGCGCACGCCTACGCCTACTCGATGTCCCGTGATCGCCAGCCGTCCGCGGAGCCGGTGACGGTGCGCAGCATCCTCTACTTCGAATCACCCGCCGGAAACTTCCATCAGATCGTCAGCCGCTACATCGATCAGTTCCCAGGCAACGGAGGCCCGCGCTGATGTCACGCGCGCTCGACCGCTTCCGCAAGATCTGTCTCGAGCTGCCGAACACGAAAGAGACGATCACGTGGGGCGAGCCTCACTTCCGAGTCGGCGAAAAAATCTTCGCCGGCTACGGAGAGAAGGATGGCAAACCGAGCATCGGCTTCAAGCTGGAGATGGAGCACGCCGCAGTGCTCGTGGAAAACGATCCGCGCTTCACCCGCGCACCGTACGTGGGACACAAGGGTTGGGTCTCGATGGATGCAAAGAAGATCACCGATTGGGACGAGGTGCGCGCGCTGGTGAGGGAGAGCTACAAGCTGATCGCGCCGAAGAAGCTGGCGAAGGAAATTTGAATCGGACAGGATCATCTCCTTCGCTGCCGCAACATCCAATGCACGACCTCCCCGTTCCCATACACCTCGTCCCAGATCGCGTGCCCTTCGCCCTTGTACTCCGTGTACTGCACGGGCAGGCCGCGTGCGCGGAACGCGGCCGCCATCGAGCGTGACTGCGCGACAGGGATCTCGCGATCGTCACTGCCGTGAAACATCCACACCGGTGTGTTGCCGATCGCATCTGCGAGCGTGCCGAACGGATCGCCGGAGCCGACGATGCGTGCGAGATCAGGCGGCGGATCGCTCGGGAACGGATCATTCGGCTGACGGGAGACTTCACCGCAAACAGGAATCACGGCAGCCCATCGCCGGTGACGCGCCATGTACCACGTGCCGGCGCCGCCGAGTGAATTGCCGGTGATGTAGAGTCTGCGGCGATCTCCGCGAAACTCGACGATCGACTTCTCGAGCGCCGCCAGCGCCTGCGCTTCCATCTCGCCGTACCACTCCTGACCATCCGCACATTGCGGAATGACCACGATGCATTTGTACCGGTCGGGGAATTTCGACAGCGCCACCGGCAACCCTGCGGCAAGCTGTCGCAGGTTATCGTTGCCGCGCTCGCCGCTTCCGTGCAGATACAACAGGACCGGCCAATGCCGCACCTTCGAGTAATGAGGAGGTAGCCAGACGCGATACTTGTAGATGTGGCCGTTGACGACGACGGATCGCTCGAGGAAAGGCGCCTGGCGAGAGCATGTCGATGCAGACAACAGGCAACAGGCAGCGATCAGAGACAGCAGAAAGCCGACGGCAGACAGCAGGCGTTCTCTCCCGCTGCCTGCTGTCTGCCGTCTGCTTTCTAAATCGCTCACTCGAACAGATCGTACTCCGCCTCGGGCAGTTCATCCGGAGGCGCGGACCAGCGCCACGTCTCGAATACGTGCAGCTCGAACAGCAGGAGAAATACTTCGCTCGTCATGTCCCAGCGCGCGACGAGGCCATCCATCAGGCCGCGCTTCGACTCCTTCAGCACATGATCGAGATTGTGGATGACCGTGTGCTGCTGCCGGAATCCGGCGCGCGAACAGAAACAGTTGAGCGCCGCTTCGATCTTGAACCGCTCCATGTACTGCACCGGCACTTCATCCCACACACTGCGCCGCATGACGCGGATCCCGGAGAGCACCGGCCCGCACTGCATCTGCAGATGGAGGAAGTTGAGGACGCGGCCGCGATTGCGGACGCCGATGTTCATGTCGCACTCGTCGCGCAGCACCGGCGTGATGAGCGCATCGAGGTGCTCGTCCGTGACGTTGTACATGTCGCCATCGACGAAGAAGAGGATGTCGTGCGAAGCGTTCTCGACGCCGACGCGCATCGCGTAACCCTTGCCGCGGTTCTCGCGGAGAGCAATGGTGCGGACACCGTCGAACGTTCTGCTGATCTCGACCGTTGCATCCGTTGACCCGTCACTCACGACGATCACCTCAGAAATCAACGGATTCCGGGTGAGAGCGGTGATCACGTCTGCGATCGTGTTTTCTTCGTTGTAGGCCGCGATGATGGCTGTTACGCCCAAACATTCACCTCGAGTCACGGGACCTGGAAACTGCAACCGGCAGACCAGCGCGCGGGATTGTACAGGATCGGAAGCCGGTAACCGACAGCCGGCAGCCGGTCGGGCACTCCCCATGCAGGCTTTTTCCCTCATGAAACGCACCCTCACCCTTGCGGCGCTGGCACTGCTGACCCTCTCTCATTACGGCTGCGCGACCGCCGCTCGCGCCCTCAACATCGTGAATCCGACGTACTCCATCCGCGACATTCGCCCCCGCGTCGACATCGCGCTGCCCCTGTCGGCGTCCTCCATCGACTTCGATTTCACCCTTGGAGTGGACAATCCGAACTCGGTCGGCATCCGCCTCGACCGTGTGAACTTCGATCTCCTGATCAACAACAATCCGGTTCTGACGAGCATCAGCAATGACCCACAGATCAGGATTCCTGCGCGCGGGGTGGGCGACGTCCATCTCCGCACACGACTTGGATACGCAAACGCGCGGACGTTGTTCCGCGAGATCGCCGATGCCGTCCAGGGGAATCGCGCAAAGTACGAGCTTCGCGGCGATGCGTACTACGACACGCCGATCGGCGGGATGCGGTTTCCGGTGACGGTGGTTTCGACGCGATAGGCCGCAGGCCGCAGACAGCAGGCAGCAGGAGTCAACCCTGCTGTCAGCTACGATGGCGAGCGTGGACACCAACCGTCGCTCGAACGTCATCGGCCTCGTCCTCCTCCTCTATCTGACGGAAGGGTTCCCGTATGGATTCATCAATGAGCTTGCGCCGATCTATCTGCGGGTGCAGCACGTCCCTCTTGCATTTATCACCAAATGGCTGGGAACGATTGCTTTCGCATGGACCCTGAAGTTCTTCTGGTCGCCGCTGATTGAGCTCGCGCCGTATCGCCGTTGGATCGCGGGTGCTCTGGCGCCGATGACGCTGCTGTTCGCGGCGCTCGCGATGACTCCGCCGAGCGTAGGACCGTTGTTCTATACGCTGCTCGCGCTCATCGCTATCGCTTCAGCCACGCAGGACATCGCGATCGACGCGCTCACGATCCGCATTACGCCGAACGAGATGCTCGGCCCGGTCAACGCGATGCGCGTGATCGCATATCGCGGCGCAATCCTTCTCGCGGGCGGCGGGCTCGCGATTGTCGCGCAGGCTTTCGGATGGCGCGCGGCGTTCGCTTCTGCAGCAGCAGTCACTGCGTTTCTCTTCATCTTCACGTCTTCGATGCCCAGCTATCGCGCAAACGTCCGAAGGTCGCGCGATCTCCTCGGCGACGTGATGCTCTGGCTGAAACGTCCTCACGCGAAAACGCTCATGGCCATCGTGCTCCTTTACCGCCTCGGCGAGTTCGCGATCGTGCCGGTCATCAAGCCCTACTGGGTCGACTGCGGCTATTCGGTCGGCGAAGTTGGAACTGTTACCACGGTGATCGGAGTGCTCGTGACGTTCGCCGGCGTCGGGCTCGGTGGCGCGTTCCTCACACGCTTCGGCCTGTATACAGGAATGATCTGGCTGGGCATCGCTCAATGCGTGTCGAACATCGGATACGGCGTCGCAGCTGCAGCACAGGGCGCACGATGGGCGATCTATACCGCATCCGTTCTCGAGAACCTCGGCTTCGGCCTCGGTACCGCATCGTTCCTCGCGTTTCTGATGTTCATCTGCGACAAGGAGCGGGCAGCGACCGAGTTCGCGCTGCTCACCGCACTATTCGGCATCAGCCGGTGGCTCATGAGTTACAAGAGTGGCGAGATCGCATCGGCGATCGGCTACGGCCCCTATTTCTGGCTGAGCGTCGTCCTCGGACTGCCGGCGCTGTTTCTATTGCCCCGCGTGAAAAGCGAGCTCGCGCAATCATGAAAAACCGCCTCTTCGTGCCCACTCTCAGCGACCTCGTCACTCTCACCGGCGAGGAGGTCCACCACGCGCGTGTCCTCCGCCTGCGCGAAGGCGAAGAGGTGGAGCTTTTCGATGGCAAGGGGGGAATCGCGATCGCGAAACACGAAGGTGACGCCTTCCGCGTGACGGAGCGCATCGCGTCGCGCGAGTCTCCGCTCGCAATCGATCTCGCGATGGCGATCATCCACCTCGAGAAGTTCGAGCTCGTGCTGCAGAAGGCCGTCGAGCTCGGCGTCCGTTCGCTCATCCCTCTCGTGACCGATCGAGTTGAGCTACGGCCGGAGCGTTATCGCGGAAAATCGGAGCGCTGGGAGAAGATCGTTTTCGAAGCGGTGAAGCAGTCGGGACGCGGTGTCGTTCCGAAGGTCGAAGCGCCGGAGGGTTTCGACGCCGCGATGAAGCGTGAGAACAAGATCCTTTTCGATGCGGATGCCGAGCTCGTCGCGTGTCCATCGTCACCCCGAGCCGTGACGCTCTTCATAGGCCCGGAGGGCGGATGGAGCGAAAACGAGATCAGCCTCGCCCGCACGCACGACTGCGCGATCGAGCGGCTGGGTCCGCGCAGGCTACGCGCGGAGACAGCGGCGATCGCGGCATGCGCGATCGTCGAGGCACGATGGGGAGATCTGAGACGATGAACGATCATTCATTTTCGTTGCCTGTGCTCGAGTCCACTGATAAATTCCCGCGCGAGAAGTCTGCGGAGGTTCCTGCCTTGCCCGAAACTCTAACTATTACCGACAATCGCACGGGGAAAACCTACGAGGTGCCGATCAAAGACGGCACGATCAAGGCCACCGATCTCCGCCAGATCAAGTTCGAGGAAACCGACTTCGGCCTGATGACCTACGACCCGGCGTTCATGAACACCGCGTCGTGTCGCAGCTCGATCACGTTCATCGACGGAGATCGCGGAATCCTCGAGTACCGCGGCATTCCGATCGAGCAGCTCGCGGAGAAGAGCACGTATCTCGAGACCGCGTATCTGCTGCTCAACGGCGAACTGCCTACGCAGTCGCAGCTCGACGAGTGGACGTTCAACGTCACGCATCACACGATCCTCAACGAGAAGCTGAAGCTCGTGCTCGATGCGTTCCGCTACAACGCCCATCCGATGGGCAAGTTCATCTCGATGATCTCCGCCCTCGGCACCATGTATCCCGAGGCGAAGAACATCTTCGACTACGACAACCGGCAGAAGCAGATTCAGAGAATCGTCGCGAAGGTGATCACGATCGCGGCGTTCGGCTATCGCCACATGGTCGGGATGCCGTACGCGTACCCGGACAATGATCTTTCGTACTCGGAGAACTTCTTGAACATGATCTTCAAGACGACCGAGACGAAGTACAAGCCGCATCCGGCGCTGGCCAAGGCGCTCGACGTGCTGCTGATCCTGCACGCCGATCACGAGCAGAACTGCTCGACGAGCACGATGCGCGTCGTCGGCAGCTCGCACGTCGATCCGTACTCGGCGCTCGCGGCAGCGTCGGCGGCGTTGTACGGACCGCTGCACGGCGGAGCGAACGAAGAAGTCATCCGCATGCTCAACGAGATCGGCTCGAAGGACAAAGTGCCTGACTTCATCAAGAAGGTGAAGGCGGGCGAAGGCGTGAAGCTGATGGGCTTCGGCCACCGTGTCTACAAGAACTACGCTCCGCGCGCCAAGATCATCAAGCAGGTCGCGTACGAAGTGTTCGAAGTGACGGGAAAGAATCCGCTGCTCGACATCGCGCTCGAGCTGGAGCGGATCGCGCTCGAAGACGAGTACTTCGTGAAGCGGAAGCTGTATCCGAACGTCGACTTCTATTCGGGCCTCATCTATCAGGCGATGAAGTTCCCGATGGACATGTTCCCGGTGCTGTTCGCGATCGGCCGTACATCGGGCTGGCTCGCGCAGTGGCAGGAGATGCTGCTCGACCCCGATCAGAAGATCTCGCGCCCGCGCCAGATCTTCACCGGCTCCCCGCGCCGCGACTACAAGCCGATCGGGCAGCGGTAACGCACAATTCGCGATTCAACGGAAACGCGCGGGCTCAACGCCCGCGCGTTTTCTTATCTGCTCCATCTCGTGATTTTCTCGCGCTGGCGTCAGGGCTCCGCCTCTTCAGGCTCCCACTCGCTCTCGACGAACATGACGTCGGGCCGTGGGGACAACTCTTCGACGATCTCGGGTGGAATGGAAAGCGAGGGTTGGCTCAACGTCATCTCAAAAACAGGGGAAGGCGGCTCCTGCTCCTCAGGCTGCGGCTCGATTCCGAGAATGGCATCACGTAAGCCGAACGCGAGCTCCTCATCCGGCGATCTCCCATGCGTCACCGTGCGCCTCAATGTCCCGAGATTGATTCGCACAAACACGTTGCGTTCGCATCGTCCATTCGCTGATCTGCTCGGCGGCTCATTGAAGTCGAGACTCTGACAATCGAGCCGATACAACGTCGCGCTCCACGTCCCGCTGCTCACAACCTCGGAGTACGCCACGACCACATCCGCACTTTCGGGCGAATCGGCGATTCGGACGGAAACGATATCGCTCACCGTCCTCATGATCTCCGCCAGGCGCTCCGGCCGCGCATCGACGTTCACATACAACGAGCGAACCGAGGAAAGGTCCGCCGTAGCCGCATACACGAGTGGGCCAGCGAAGAACATCCCGATCGAAAACGCGCGCAGAAACATTCGCATGGCATCCTCCGAGCTCTATGTTCTTGGACGGGCGAGGGGCCCGGCGGTCACAGTTCGGCTACTTCGATGCGGCAACGACGACGCCTGCCGCCACGAGACGGGTCGAGATGATGCGTTCTCCTCATGTCGCTCGCGCTAACCAGGCTGCGCGCCGCCATTACGGCTCCGCTTTCCGAAACACGCCGGCCCACCACTCGCCCCTGGCCCGCTCATCTGCCAGCGCGAAACCTCGCTCCGCCGCAGCGGCCACGACCTCATCGCGCTTCACCACCAGGATTCCGCTCAGGATCAGCGCGCCCTTCACATGGCTAACCACCTGCTGCAGCAGCGGGATGATCACCTCGGGGATGATGTTCATCGTCACGACGTCGAACGCGCCGCCGCGCAGCGCCTCGACTCCGCCGATGAATAGCGGCATCGACGGCTCCGACACCTCGTTACGAATCCGGTTGTCGCGCATCGCGCCGTAGGCATCGAGGTCGTTATCGAACGCGATGACCTTCTCCGCGCCGAGCTTCTGCATCGCGATCGCAAGAATGCCGCTGCCCGTGCCGATGTCCAGGCCTCGCTTTCCACTCATCTCGAGCGTCTCGAGGATCTCGATGCAGAGCGATGTCGTCTCATGCGACCCAGTTCCGAATGCCTGCTCCTGCGGAACGATGATCGGGATGCGATTCCCGTCACGGATCAGCGCCGGATCCGGCGCTACGACGAACGAGTGGCCGATCTCGATCGGCTCCAGTGACTGCTGATAGAGCTCGAGCCAGTCGACGCGCTCGCGATCCGTCTCCTCGAGCTCGAAATCCTGCAGCAGCGACTTCGCTTCCTCTCGCGCCTGGGGACGATCGAAGTATGCGGTGATCGAGTCATCGGTCGACGTCGAACCTGTGGATTCCGTCAGATAGAGCTGGGATTGAATCTGCTCCTCTTCTTCAGGCGAGTTGAAGTCGATGATGAGGAGGTAGTCCTTCACGACCGCAGTTTATCCCGAGCGTCAGCGAGGGGCGGATAAAGGCACTACACGTCCATGTACTCGCGGATCAGCGCTGTTCTTCTCGAGTTGAAGTACGCCGCGAAGAACATCGCGATCAGGCCAACGGTCCAGAACGCGGCGCCGAGCGATGCGAGTTGCTGCAACGCATCGGCTCGCGCGCCGTGTGCGGTCAGCACTGACATGTACAGATAGAACGCAGCACCCCAGCACACCACCAGCACCGTGCGCAACCGTGCGACCCACTCACTGAGCCACTCGAAATCCTCGACGCTCGGCGCGCGCCAGGATGCAAAGAGCGGCAGGAGGAACAACCCACCCATGCAGTTGATCGCCAGGGTCAGAGAAGGAATCTCAGACTTCGACATCGCGGACGCTGCAATGACGAGTAGGCCGGCGAACGCCGAGGCAATGCGCAACCATGGGCGGATCATGGGAGGACCTTGATGTTAGCGAAAACCGGACTAACCAGTGAAGAAATCCTTCACCTTTTCGAAAACACCCTTCTCTTCCAGCCTCTCTTCACCCGCGATCGCCGCGAACTGCTCGAGGAGCGCGCGCTGCTCGTCATTCATCGTGGTCGGAATCCTCACGACCGCATGGACGAAATGATCGCCGCGTCCTGAGCCATCGAGATACGGCACGCCTTTCCCCTTGAGCCGAAACACTTGATTCGGCTGGGTTCCCGCGGGGACCTTCAGCGTCTCGTCTCCGTCGATCGTCGCCGTGCTGATCTCCGCACCGAGCGCCGCCTGCGTGAAGCTGATCGGCTGCTCCGCGTGAATGTCGTAGTCGCGCCGCTGAAACTTCGCATGCTCGCGCACCGAGAGGAACACATAGAGATCGCCCGAGGGCCCGCCGTTGTGTCCACCCTCGCCTTCACCCGCCACGCGCAGGCGCGAGCCATCATCGACACCGGCCGGCACCTTCACCGAGATCTTCTTCTCTTCGCGCACGCGTCCCGCGCCATCGCAGGTTGCGCATGGATCCTTGATCACCTTGCCGGCGCCGCCGCATTGCGGACACGTTCTCGCGACCGCAAAGAATCCCTGCGTGAAGCGGATCTGTCCCCGGCCACCGCAACCGCCGCACGTCTGCGGTTGCGTACCTGGCTTCGCGCCGGTGCCGGTACACGTCGGGCACGTTACTGCGCGCGGCACGTCGAGCGTCACATCCTTGCCGAAGACCGCTTCCTCGAACGTCAGAGTCAGGTCAAAACGCAGATCGGCACCACGTGCCGCTCGCGTCGGGCGGCGCCGTCCGGTGCCGAAGAAGTCGCCGAAGCCGAAGAGATCACCGAGGATGTCGCCAAAGTCGGCGAACTGATTGGGATCGAACCCACCCATGCCGTTGAGACCCTGATGGCCGTAGCGGTCGTAGTTCGCCCGTTTCTCTTCATCGCTGAGCACGCCATAGGCTTCCGCCGCTTCCTTGAACTTCTCCTCGGCAGCGGGATCGCCGGGGTTCTTGTCAGGATGATGCTGCATCGCGAGACGGCGATAGGCCTTCTTGATCTCGTCGACGGAGGCGCCCTTCTGGACGCCGAGGATCTCGTAGTAGTCGCGTTTTTCTATTGATGCCATTCGTAGTGGGACTAGCTCTTGTTAGTCGGGGCGGGAGCAGACGGCGCTTCGCCCGCCGGCGAACCTGCCTTGATCGGGTTGTAAAGCATGACGCCGGTCAGAATGCGCGCGGCGGCCTGCATCTCGAAGATCGCGTCATTGATCCGCTGCTTGTCCTCGGCATTCGCGTGTTCTTTGGCACGCGCCAGAACGGCGCCGACCTTATCGCGCTCTGCCTCCGCCAGCAGCTTGCCGAATTCCTTGAACACCTTGTCGTTGGTGTAGATCATTCCTTCGAGCTTGTTCTGCAGCATGCGCAGCTCGCGGCGTGACGCATCGACGCGCTGCATCTCCGAGGCTTCGTGGATGATCCGGTCGATCTCGTCCTTGGTCAGGCCGCCCGCGGGATTGATCTGCACTCCTTGCGATGCGCCGGTTGCCTGATCGCGTGCCGTGACGTTGACGATGCCGTTCGAGTCGATCGCGAAGTTCACTTCGATCTGGGGAACGCCGCGCGGGGACGGTGGAATGCCGACGAGGTCGAACTTGCCCAGCGAATTGTTCTCTCGCGCGAACTCGCGCTCGCCCTGCAGCACGTGCACTTGCACCTTGCTCTGGTTGTCGGACACCGTCGTAAAGATCAGCGAGTTCTTCGTCGGAATCGTCGAGTTGCGCTCGATGAGCTTCGTGAAGAGACCGCCGTGCGTCTCGATGCCGAGCGAGAGCGGCGTGACGTCGAGCAGCACCATGTCCTTGATGTCGCCGCGCATGATCGCGCCCTGGATGGCGGCGCCGAC
>CAZKID010000035.1:18663-21994 GCA_964552405.1 uncultured Thermoanaerobaculia bacterium | reverse complement strand
GGGGATCGGGACTTTGTGCAGTGCCGGATATTTTTCGAAGCGCGCCTTCAGGCGCCATGTCTCATCGATCGGAAAGTAATCGAGACCTTTGAAACCGGTGCGCGCGGGGCTGTTCGAGTCCTTGATGCGCAGCGCGTACTTGTCGCTTCGCTTGATGACGTTGAAGCGCACGCTGCCCTTCTGGACGACCGTCGGACCAGCGGGATCCGTGTCGTTGCGCAACTCGACGGGTGCAGTGACGGGCGCGCCGCTGATCTGAAGTCCCGCAGCGGCATTCGGCATCAGGGTGACCTTGCCGTTGTCGAGCACGACTTTGCACGAATCGGGTGCAATCGAAATCCCGTTCTCGCCGGGGGTGAGCCACTGCAGTCCGACCAGAGAGAGCCAGCTCGTTTCCGAGGTGAGGCTCTTCAGGCGGGTGGCCCGCCAGTCCATGATGCTTTTCTCGTAGGCTGGGTCACGATGCTGACAACTCGTGAGGGCAAGGAGCGCGAAGAGCACGTAGCGTTTCACGCCGGTAGGATAATGGACGGCGCCGGTTTCTTTCTGAAACGAAGGAGTGTCCAACGGTCATGTCGAGGGTTGCGCCGTTTCCGGCCAGGGCGGCGGAGCAGGATGACGAAGTGACTCCCTTTGGGGAGGAGCGGCGTCTACTCGCGGCGATACGCGCCGGAGACCGGATGGCCGCTGAGGAACTGGTCGAGAGAACGTACTCGGCCGTCTTCGCATCGCTCTACCGTCTCTGCGGAGACAGCGACCTCGCTTCGGATCTCACGCAGGAGACGTATCAAAAGGCGTGGGCGGCTCTGCCGAATTTCGACGGGCGCTCGCAACTGTTCACATGGCTTTACCGTATCGGCTATACGACGTTTCTCAATCACATCCGCCGGCCGCGGCGGATGACCTCGCTCGACGAACCGAATGCACTCGAGATCTGCGATACGAGTCCTTCGGCCGATCAGTTGCTGAGCGAGCACCAGGAGGCAGAGCGGCTGCGTGCCGCAGTACTGCAGTTACCAGAGGACCTGCGCTTCACAGTGACCGCGCACTTCTGGGGAGGACTGGCAGTCAAAGAGATCGCCGCGATCGAACAGATCACGACCGTGGCCATCCGAAAGCGCCTCCACAAGGCATTCACCATCCTCGAGGTGGCCATCGGGGGTGACGAGGACAACGATGAACCAGAAGAAGAAAGCTGACCTGCAGCGGAAGTTGACGCTGGCTCGGGTCCCAACGCCTCCGGCGGATCTGCTGGAGAGAATCAAGCAGGACATCCCTTCGCACCTCGTGATGGGTGCGTCATCGGACCGCGATCGTTTTTCACGGTCGATCTTGTTCAACACACGCGTCGCGGCCGCCGTGCTGATGGTCGTGACCTCGACGTTTTTCGCATTGCAGTTCTTCTCGCGCGCGGACCACGATCGCGTGACCGCCGTGATGGCAAATGCCGAGGCGCCGAACCCGCGTGCGATTCCGCATGCGGTGCCGTTGACACTCACCTCGCAGAACGCGGCGAGCTCAGGACCGCAAGTTGCGCAATACTCCCCGGCCGCACCGGTGGATGAAGAGATGGGACGGTTGAAGGCAAAGCCGGCGATCGTGCGCAACGAGCCGGTGTCGATCGTGGCGTTCAGCGATGAGCGGCAACGACGCGACGCCGACGCGCTCGACGACAACAAGAAGGATGAGCGCGTCGAAGCGAAGCCGGCTGCGATGATCGCGGAAGCGAATGCTGTACCGCCACCGCCACCGCCGGCAGCTGCGCCCACTGCAATGGCGAAGACCGCTGCACCGATGCGTGAGGCTGCCGCCGGTGGTTCCTTCGGCTACACGGCTTCCGCAACGCTCGCTGATCGCTCGATTGGAAACGAGAAGGATGCATCGGCGGTTGGCGCCACCGTCTTCGGGATCTCCGTCGATCAACGTGCGTTCGAGCGGATCAAGACCGCGATCGAGCGCGGTGAACAGCCTGAGTCCGCGAACATCGATGTTGCCGCGCTGGTGAATTACTTCGCAGGAGCGGCGAAACATGAATCGCACGATGTTCGCCTCGAAGCCGAAGGATCGCCCGCGCCCGTCGCAAGCGATGAGATGCGCCGCATGATCCGCGTGACCGTCGACACGGCAACTGCAGCGAGCACGGAGAGCGTTGCAACCAATGCCGCGCTCGACGTCGACTTCGACAAGGCGACGGTCGTCGCGCATCACCTGATTGGCACCGACTCGCCCTTGCGCGAAGGAACATTGACGAAGAACACGTCGGTCACCGCGATCTATGACGTCGCTCTGGCACCTCGCGGCGCGTCGTGGCAGCGCGTGGCAACCGTGCGCTTGACGTATCACTCGCTGGACGGAAAAGAGCACACGCTCGAGAAGACGCTGCATCGCCGCGATCTCGCTGCGACCTGGCTCGCGGCATCCCAACGCCATCGCCTCGCGTCGCTCGGCGCCGTGTGGGGCGAGACGCTGAAAGGGATGGCCGGCGCGAACGATGTTGCGCGCCGCGCAGAAGAGCTCGCAGTGCGATCGCCGAATGACCCGAAGGCACGCGAGCTGGCCAACGCGGCGAATGCGACCTCACAGTTGCATTCGCCCGCGTCGGGAAGCGCGCGATAGCTGGGGCTCTAGGGTGCTGAGGCGCTAGGTGTAAGCAAGCCCCAGAGCCCCTAATGCTTCTTCCCGCCGCCGAAATTGCGGATCGACTGGAAGTGCACGTTGAAGTAATTCGCGGCGGCGCGTAATGCGCGACTCACGGTGAAGCTGTCGTGGCGTGGATTCGCCTCGAGCGCGGCGCGCATCTGCGCGGGCAGCTTGCTCCGGCAACTGCGGCAGAGCGCGGCTCCCACCGTCTTGTTGAGGTCACAGCGAGGGCAGCGTGCCCTTCTTGCGAGCGCGACGAGCTGGTCCTTATCCATTCTCTCCCTTGCACTATACGAACGTCGGCGACCAAACGTCACGGGAAACGAGGGATGAGTGACGAGTGACGAGTGACGAGTTGGAAGCTCCAACTCATCACTCGGTACTCATCACTCGGTACTCATCACTCGGGTCTCAGCTACAATCCGCCGCCATGGGACAGCGCATCGACCTCGGCTATCTCGCGACACCTGCGTCCGGCAAAGCGCCGGCCGTCGTCGTCATTCAGGAGTGGTGGGGACTCGTCCGCCACATTGAAGATCTCTGCGATCGCTTCGCGGCGGAAGGTTTTCTCGCCTGTGCTCCGGATCTCTATCACGGCAAAACCACGAAGTCGCCCGACGACGCCGGCAAGTTGTTGATGGGGCTCGACGCGGAGGCGCCCGCCAAGGAGATGGAAGCGGCAGCGCCCATA
>CAZKID010000035.1:0-18653 GCA_964552405.1 uncultured Thermoanaerobaculia bacterium | reverse complement strand
CAGGGCGGAGTGCACCTCGAAGACCTACGGCGTCGTCGGATTCTGCATGGGTGCCGGACTCGCGAAATTCGTGGCGACTCGCGATGCGAATGTCGGCGCGGCCGTCAGCTTTTACGGCGGCTTCAAGAAAGTCGACACGAACTGGAACAACCTGAAAGCGCCATTGATCATCATCGCCGGCGAGAAGGACAAAGGCCTGACCTCCAGCGAGCGCGAGCTCGCGGACAAACTCAGCTCAATGGGCAAGAAGGTCACGTTCAAGTCGTATCCGAACGCCGACCACGCGTTCCTGAATGACACGCGTCCCGAGGTCTACAACGCGGAAGCTGCGGCGGACGCGTGGCGAATGACACTCGAATTCTTCCGCGCGAACGTCAAGTGATTCGAGCGTTCTTCGAGTTCCTCATTTCGCCGCCCGGCGCGCTAGCGCTCGGGATTCTCATCGCGCTCACCGTCGGGAATCCTTACGCGAAGAAAACCGCCAGGCTGACGAAGATTCTGCTGCAAGCGTCCGTCGTCGGCCTCGGCTTCGGCATGGATCTGCAGAAGGTCGTCGCCGCAGGCCGCACCGGAATCCTTTTCACGATCGCCACGATCACGGGCACGCTCATCCTCGGCTTCATCATCGGCCGCGCGCTGAACATCGCACGCACGACCTCGCATCTGATCTCGTCCGGTACGGCGATCTGCGGCGGCAGTGCAATCGCCGCAGTCGGTCCAGTGCTCAATGCCTCCGATGAAGAGATGTCCGTCTCCCTCGGCACTGTGTTCATCCTGAACTCGATCGCGCTCTTCATCTTTCCGGTCATCGGCCATCACTTCGCGATGACGCAAACACAGTTCGGCGTCTGGGCGGCGATCGCGATTCACGACACGAGCTCGGTCGTCGGCGCAGCCTCGCGCTACGGAGTCGAGGCGCTGCAGATCGCCACGACGGTGAAGCTGACGCGCGCGCTCTGGATCGTGCCGCTGACCCTCGGCACCGCGGCCGTGTTTCATCGGAAGTCGGCGAAGATCACGATTCCCTGGTTCATTCTATGGTTTCTCGTAGCGTCGGTAATTCGCACGTATGTGAACGTGCCGGCGTGGGGCTACGTCGTTACTGCGGCGCGCGTGGGGCTCACGATCACGCTCCTTCTGATCGGCGCAGGATTGTCGCGCAAGAGTCTCGCGGCAGTTGGCGTGAAGCCGCTGGTCCTCGGTGTGCTGCTGTGGATCGCGATTTCGACCGTGTCGCTCTACGCGGTACTGCATACGGTGTAGTGGAGCTACTCCACCACGAGTTCGTCCCCCGAGTGAAACGCTTTCCCCATTGCCTCGCGCCCATTCAGCAGCACGATCGTCAACACGATGATCGTCACGATCTCGAATCCCGCCAGCGCCCATGAATAACCGACGAGATCGCGAAGCTTGTGCTGAATCGTGTTCACCGGCGACGCGATGAGAATCCCGAACTGATACGCAAGACCTGGAAAGAGTCCGCGCACGGAATCAGGTGCGAGCTCGTTGAGGTGCACCGGGATGATGCCCCACGCGCCCTGCACGCCCATCTGCATAATGAACGCCGCAACCATGAGCACACCAATCGTTCCAGCGAATGACCAGAACGGAATCGTCGCCAGCGACAACATCATCGCAGCGATCATGCTGTAGCGGCGGCCGATGCGCTGCGAGAGCTGACCGAAGATGATCGCACCGGCAATCGCGCCGACATTCATGATGATGATCACCGTCGGAACGACCTTCGGCGCAAAGTGCCGCGATTCTTTGAGAAAGTCAGGATAGAGATCCTGCGTCCCGTGCGACAGAAACATCATGAACGTCATCAGCAATACGAGATACGCGAACATCGCCCCGTGCCCGCGGACAGCGTTCCGCATCTCGCGCAGCGTACCCACGCGATGTTCTTCCCACGCCTTCGACTCCGGCACGCCGAATCGGATGTAGAACGCGAGGAGCGCCGGCAGCGCGCCGAGCCAGAACATCCACTGCCAGCCGAAGTTGGGCAGGACGAAACGCGCCGCCAGGGCAGCGAGCAGATATCCGCACGAGTAACCACTCTGCAGAATGCCGCTCAGCACCCCGCGCCACTTGCGCGGTGCCTGCTCCATCGCCAGCGACGCACCGACGCCCCACTCGCCACCCATCCCGATCCCGAAGAGCGCGCGCAGGATGAAGAACTGCGTGTAGGTCTGGGAGAAGCCGGAGAGCAATTCGATGAGGGAGAAATAGACGACGTTCGCCATCAGCGGCAGCCGCCGCCCGTAGCGATCGGCGAGCAGACCGAAGATCACCGCGCCAACCGGACGAAAGAACAGCGTGATGGTCAACGTGTTGATGATGTGCCCCTTCGTGACGTGAAAGTGCTGCGCGAGCACGTCGAGCATGAAGGTGACGACGAAGAAATCGAAAGCGTCGAGAGTCCAGCCAAGGTAGCCGGCGGCTACCGCGTGGTGAGATTTGTTGGTCTGCATGATCCGGCAGCATTGTAAACTCCGGCCATTGAGCAATGGCTGACGCGGTCCTGAGTGGGAGTCTCGCCTCGTTCAAACTGCCGGAGGTGCTGACGTTCCTGCACACCGCGCGCAAGAGCGGCACGCTCGCCGTCACGAACGAAGCACGCGAGTCGTGGGTCTTCTTCGATCAGGGCGAGCTCGTCTACGCCGGCTCCAATCAGGAACAATTCCGCCTCGGCGCCATCCTGCTTCGCAAGAAAAAGATCAGCGCAGCCGACTGCTCGCGGATCGATCAACTCATGCGCAGCGAAGGCGGCCGCTTCGGTCAGATCGCCGTGCAGCAGGGCCTGCTCACCGAAACCCAGCTGCAGGACTTTCTCAAGGTTCAGGTCTCCGAGATCATCTACGACTCCTTCGTCTGGACCGGCGGTACATTCTCGTTCGCAGAGCAGATGGACCTGCCGAACTATGCGGTGACGATCTCCATCGATCTGTCGAACCTGATCATGGAAGGGGCGCGCCGCATCGAAGAGTGGGAACAGTGCCTCCAGCTTCTTCCCGACAAGAAAGCGGTCTATCGCGTCGTCGCGAATCCGAGCGAAGAGAAGATCACGCTGAAGGCCGACGAGTGGCGGATTCTCTTCCTCATCAACGCCGCGCGTTCGCTGGAAGATCTATGTCACGACGCCGAAGACGATCCGTTCAACGTCTATCGCATCGTGTACGGGCTGCTGGCGAGCAAGCTGATCGAGCCGATGCCGCAGGAAGTCCACGACGCGCACGAAGATGCGACCGTGCGTCAGACCGGGCCGCTTTCCGCATTGAATGAAGCGAACGCCACGGTCGCCGCATCCCCGGTTCCCGAGAAACCCGACGACACGAACCTGCTGATTTCGGATGACGCCCACCTCTCGTACGCCGATGTGGTGAAGCCGACGATCGCGCAACTGACGATCATCAACGGCGAATCGGAAGGGACCGTGATTCCACTGTCGGAACCGGAGTATCTCGTCGGCCGCCACCGCGAGAGCACCATCCGCATCGCCGACCTCGGCGTCTCCGGATTCCACGCACGGATCTATCGCGGACCCGACGGTTACATCATCGAAGATCTGAAGAGCCGCAACGGAACGTGGGTGAACAACACACGCGTGTTCCACGCAGTGCTCAAGCAGAACGATCGCATCAGAATGGGAGCGACGGATCTGCAGTATCAGATTCTCTTCAACGCGTAGTTGGACGCTCGAATGAAAAACCGAACCACCGCCTCTCGAAAGCCACGTAGGCGACGGTCATCAAAGGATCGCGCCGCTGGCATCCGAATGGGAAACATCTTGCGCGATACGGTCAGAGATCAAATCAAGAACAACGACCCTCCTGAGGTATCGTCGACTTTTCGACGTCTGGTGGCGAGTGGTATCGATGAGGCTCAATCGATTGAGTTGATCACCGCGGTTGTTGCTGCGGAGATGTTCCACATGATGACGGAAGATCGAGAATTCGACCGTCGCCGGTACATCGAAGACCTTCGAAGACTTCCCGAACTGCCCTACGACACCGACGCCTAGCTCCTCTGGCGGTGTCTGGACACCAAGTCCCGAGCGTCGGCGTCTAACTCGACACTGCAGCGGATGCCGCGCCGTTCGTTGCCGCCTTTCATTCGGATGTTGCCTTCGGCTATTCTGCCAAGTGTGGCACGGCACCGCTGAGTGCCAAAGCCGTTAGCCCGCCAATCCTCGTAAACCTCCACGTCGCAAGAGCGGTCTAACTCGGCACAGGTCCTCACGACGAGCGAATCTCGCTCTTTCCCTTCATGTACGGGCGCAGCGCCTGCGGAATCTCGATCGAGCCGTCCTCGCGCTGATAGTTCTCCAGCACTGCGATCAGCGATCTTCCCAGCGGCAGTCCTGAGCCGTTGAGCGTGTGCACGAACTGCACTTTCTTCTCCGCGTTGCGATAGCGGATGTTCGCGCGGCGCGCCTGGAAGTCGAGGAAGTTCGAACAGGAGGAGATCTCGCGGAACGTATCCTGGCCCGGCAGCCACACTTCGATGTCGTACGTCTTGGCCGACGTGAAGCCCATGTCGCCTGTCGACAGCGTCATCACACGATAGTGAAGATTCAGCGCCTGCAGAATCGCCTCGGCATCCTTCGTGAGGCGCTCGTGCTCTTCCCACGATTTCTCCGGCGTGGTGAATTTCACGAGCTCCACTTTTTCGAACTGATGCTGGCGAATGAGTCCGCGCGTGTCCTTGCCCGCGGCACCGGCTTCGCTGCGGAAGCAGGGTGAATACGAACAGAAGGACTGCGTGAGCGTGGCACCGTCGAGGATCTCGTCGCGATAGAGATTCGTCACCGGCACTTCCGCGGTCGGAATCAGATAGAACTGTTTCTCGCCGGCAAGCTTGAAGAGATCCGCCTCGAACTTTGGCAACTGGCCCGTACCGCGCATCGAGTCGGCGTTCACCATGAACGGCGTGAGAATCTCGCGATAGCCCTTTTCCGTGTGCGTGTCGAGCATGAACGCCATCAACGCGCGAGAGAGCTGCGCGGCGGCACCGCTGAGAATCGCGAAGCGAGTCCCTGTGATCTTCGCGGCGCGGTCGAAGTCGATGATGCCGAGGTCGGCGCCGATGTCCCAGTGCGCTTTGGGGGTGAAGTTGAACTTCGGCTTCTCGCCCCAGGTGCGCTCGACGCGATTGGCCGATTCGTCGGCGCCCACGGGAACGCTCTCGTGCGGGACGTTCGGGAATTAGAGCTCGAGATTGCTCAGCTCTTCTTCGATCTGTGCGAGACGGCCGTCGAGCTCTTTGATCTCGTCGCCGACGCGCTTCATCGCGTCGATCTGTTCGGTCGCGTCCTGCTTTTTCTTCTTCAGCGCGGCGATTTCCTGCGACGCGACATTGCGCTGATTCTTGAGCTGTTCGACGCGCGCGATCGTGCGGCGGCGATCGGCGTCGACTTCGATGAAGCGCTCGAGATCGACCGTCGCGCCGCGGCGCTTCAGCGCCTCGCGGTAGTCGTCGGCGTGTTCGCGGAGATATTCACGTGCAAGCATGGCGCGCGCATTCTAATGCCTCACTGCGCGACTGCGGAGCAACGGCGCGTTCGAGACGTCCCCGAGCACCACGAGGGCATAGTTCTGCCGCACGCCGGAGCTCACGCGATATCCCGTCACATCGACCGACACGCTGCCGGAGGCCGGCGTGGCGATCGAGAGGACTTCGACGTTGTTCGTGTGATCCGCCTGCGCGGGCAACGCGCCGATGCGAAGGTCCAGATCGTTCACGAGATTGGCTGAGGAACCGGTCGAGACGTTGCCAGGAGGATCGGTCCAGACGAGGACGGCTTTGAGCGGCGTTCCTGCATTCACCTGCAGACGAAGCGATGCGGTCTCGCCTTGCGCAACACTTCCTTCGACGATGCGCAGTTGCGATTTGTCGCCGGGAAAATAGAGCGCGTCATCGAGTACGGGGAACCCCCAGCCTTGTTCCGCGGATGGAACCGGAAGCGCTGCGACATCGCCGCTCGTGGTCCACTTCAACGGGACCTGCCGTGCCGCCGCGATGATCGTCGCCTTCAGCAGCGCGGCGCTCGGCGTGAAGCGATCGGCCGGTGCCGGATAGCCGCTCGGATAGTAGCCATCGGTGTAGTACTGCCGCACCAGCGCCGCAGCGCCGGCGATCGTCGGCGAGGCCCACGACGTACCACCCTGATAACTCAGATCGCACTTCTTCGTCGTCACGTCACCATCGGTATCGCCGGCGAGCACGAACGCAGGGCCGACGACATCGGGCTTGATCCGCCCATCACGCGCGGGCCCGCGCAGCGAGTAACTCGGAAGCACTCCGTCATCGCGATACGCCTGGCGCGTGCCGCCGACCTGCAGCGAATTCTTCGCGCACCCGGGCGATGAGAGCGTGCTCGGGGGCGGCTCGCTGTCCGATTGAAAGTTGCCCGTGTTGAAGACGACGAGCATGTCGGGATGCGTGTAGACGAACGCGTCGAGATCGCGAGCGGCCTGCGAGTAACTCCCCGTCGGTGACGTTTGATCGCCCCACGAGTTCGAATGGATGCGTGCACCTTGCTTGTAGGCCTGGTCGAGAATCGGCGTGATCTTGACGGGACAGCCGATGCCGGGCCGGTACGTGCAAGGGTCAGTCGAGCTGAGGCCTGCATCCTGAATCACGAGCTTCGCGCCGGGCGCGATCGCGTCGCCGTAATCGTGCACGATCGGCGTCCCACGATCGGCAGCAGCCGACGCCGCCGCGTGTGTGCCGTGTCCCTGATTGTCGTATGCCTTCGGATCGTTCGGATTCTCACAGTCCGGCGCGCCAGGAAACTGTGTACACGAGTAGAGGAAGTCGTACGCGATCACCTTGCGGCGCGACGGAATCACATTGGTCCAATCGAAGCCGCCGGACGGAGTGCCGATGTTGATCGGAGGCACCGCACCATCCGGCTCCGCGAAGTAGCAGTTGTCGTAGTCGAGGCCTGTGTCGAGCACGGCGATCACCTGGCCTTCGCCATGAAGGCCGTGATCGAACAGCGGAGTTCGCGCGACCTGCCAGCCTGCCTGCAGCGAGGTGACGGACTGTTCGTTCGCGAGAAGCGGGGCCGAGAGAACGAGGGCTAACGCAAATAACTTGCGCATCGGCGAATGGTAACTCCACCTCTCACCCGCTCATTCCTCACCCGATCGGAATCCGCTGCTCCTGCCCCTCGATCTCGATCGTAATGCTCTCGATTCCGATCGTCTTCAAAACGAACTTGTCATCGATCGTCTGGCCCCGCCGAACATTGATGATCGCGCCGCCGGCCTCGAAGACCGCGAACGGATCCGCGTCGGGCCCGAAGCGCCCGAGACAACGATAGGGAAAGCGCGGAGGATCGGGCTTTGTGGGAGTGATTGGGGCTTGCGCCGTGGTGACGACGCGCGGTTCCGCGACCACTGCCTTCACGGCCTTCACCGTTTTCTGAACCGGCCTGGCTTTCTCGACAAACTCAAAAATGTTCCGCTGTCCCGCAAACAAAATCGCAGCAATGATCATGTCTCTTAGACGAACCAGGAGAGCGGGCGTCTCGCCCGCAGCGAAAGCGAAATGCAGAATAGAGAATTGAATTGAGAATGAAAACGATCCGCCTGCGGTGGCTTCGTCATCCCGAGCGGCGAATCGGCGCTGCGCGCCCGTTTTACGAACATGACAGCGAATCTGGCGATGCCTAGTTCCTTCTCCCCTCCGCGAGGGGAGAAGGTGCGCGGAGCGCGGATGAGGGGTCTGTGCCTCACACGAAAACCGCCCCTCATCCGCCCTTCGGGGCACCTTCTCCCCCGTGCGCGGGGGAGAAGGGACTATCTCAGGCTCGGACGGACGAGGGTCGTACCGAGAGCGAGGGACTTGGGTGGGCGTGTGGCACAACGCTCATGTCGCGCGCCTCCCAGCCACTCAGGTCCCTCGCTCTCGCTCGGGATGACTGCATTCTGACTTCTGCATTCTGCATTTCGCTTTTGATTTCGAGAATCGCCGCGCCCCGGTCAATGCACGAACTTGCGCCGGTTGCGGATGTAATCGGCCAGGATGTATTCGCCGAGGCGGTCGGGGGAGGCATAGAACGCGCGTCCGCGATTGATCTGGCCCAGTTGCTCGACGAAGTTCACCAGCATCGGATCGGTCGCCAGCATGAACGTCGTGATCGGAATGCCCGCGCGGCGGCAGCGATCCGCCTCCTCCAGCGTGCGGTTCACGATCTTCATGTCGAGTCCGAACGAATTCGTATAGAGATGCCCGTTCTCGAACAACGCGGACGGCTTGCCGTCCGTGATCATGAAGATCTGCTTGTTGTTGTGCTTGCGCCGCCGCAGGATCCGCTGCGCGAGCTCGAGTCCGGCCTTCGTGTTCGTGTGATACGGCCCCACCTTCACATACGTGATCTCGCTGATCGGAACTTCCGTCGCCTCGTCGCCGAACAACACGACGTCGATCGTGTCCTTCGGATACTTCGTAATGATCAACTCGGTCAGCGCGAGCGCGACCTTCTTCGCCGGCGTGATGCGGTCCTCGCCATAGAGAATCATCGAGTGCGAGATGTCGATCATCACGACGGTCGCGCAACTCGAGTTGTGCTCCGTCTCGAACACCTCGAGATCCTCTTCCGTAATCGCGATCGCCCCGGCGGGATCGTTGTGCTTCATCGCGTTCTGCAGCGAGCGAATCGAGTCGATCGACATCGGGTCATCGCCGAAGTGATAGGGCCGCGTCTCCGTCAGCCGCTCCGATCCCTGTCCCGCGTTCGCGACGGAGTGATAGCCGCTCATCGATTTCTTCAGCCCGCCGAAGATCTCATCGAGCGCATCGCGGCGGATCTGCCGCTCGCCGCCCGCAGACAACACGAGATTGCCGTTCGCATCCTGCCCGATCAGATTCTCGTCGGTCAGTTGCGCGAAGAATGCCTCGAGGTCGACGTTCTCATCGATGAGTCCCCTCTCCTGAAGCATCCGCATCCACCGCATCGCCTCCTCGACATCGCCCCCGCTCTGCAGCAGGAGCTGATTGAAGAGGCGGCGCAACCCCATCTCGGCGAGGAGGCGCCGGATGAGGTCCGGATCGAGATGGGAGTACCGGTGGCGCATCGCGCATTCCTCACGCCTCGCCGCGCGGCTTGTTCCGCTTCAGCTTCTCGATCCACTTCGCGATCGACGGATTGTTGGGCAGCACTTCGCGCGCCTCTTCCACCGAGGCGAGCGCATCCGCTTCGCGGCCGAGGACGAGAAAGATCTGCACGCGCAGCTCGACGATCGATTGATAGAGCGCGAAATCGGTGATGTTCTGTCCCCCCAGCAGAGAGATGGCGCGGTTCGCGAACTTGAGTGCGACTTCCGGCTTCGACTCGTTCAGAGCATCCGCCGCAAATCGGTGCACCATCCGCGGCGTGTCGCCGAGGAAGGACTTGCCGTCGACGAACTGCTCGAGAGCCTCCTGGATGATCGCCTCCTGATCGGGGAACCATCCGTCGCGGATGATCCGCTCGATGGAACGAGACAGCTCGGGAGAGAGGTCCGCAGTGATCTTCACCATCGTCTTTGGAGGGATGAGGGATGAGGGATGAAGGATGCACTATCCCTCACCCTCATTCCTTCTCCCTCATCCCTTCATCGCACCGTCCGCAGCACATTGAACTTCATCAGCTCGTGGAACGTGATCGTCGAATCGAGATCCTCGCGGGCGAGCCGCAGCGATTGATGCAACGCCTCGAGGATCATCTCCATCCAGAACGCGAGCTCATACTCGCTCGTCGCCTGCACGTATTTCTGTGCAGTCTCCGCCAACTTCGGTACTCGATTCAACTCGGCGTAGTACTCCTGGAAGGGCTGCTCATCGGAGACTGTCACACGATTGCCTGAAGCAAACCATCCGAGAATCGTCTCGTAGTTCGGCTCTTTCGGAGCGGGTCGCTCTTCTTCGCGCGCGGGCGGCGCCTTCTGTTTCTTGCCGCGAATCTGAAACGCCGCGTCGAAGTCGTCCTGATCGAGCTCACCATAGCCGCGCCGCTCGCGTTCGTTCGCACGCGATGCAGCAGCGCCCGCGCCTGCCCGCTCGACCGGTGGCAGCTTCGTGCCGTAGAGCTTCGCCACCGCTTCGCCGACGAGCTTGCGCGCGACGACTTCCGCTCCCTGCTGCTCGCCCTCGTAAACCATCTCGACCTTGCCGGTGATCGCCGGCAGAAGCATGGCGAGATCGGCGAGCCGCGGAAACACGCGCTTGTCGCCGTTGCGCGCGGCACGACGCTCCATGTTCGAGTGCAGCAACTCCATTGCCGAGATCGTGAGGCGCGCCGACACGCCCGACGACTGATCGACGAGCTCCGAGCCGCGCGCGACGAACGCGATGCTCTCGATGAGCTCCTTCACATAGTCAGGAATCTCGATCTTCGCAGACGCAGCGCGTTGCAGCCACGCCTCCTGCTCCGTGATCCGCATCGCAGTGCCGATGCTCTGCGGATAGTGCGTCAGGATCTGCGAATCGATGCGGTCCTTCAGCGGCGTGATGATGTTGCCCCGGCTCGTGTAGTCCTCGGGATTCGCGCTGAAGACCAGCACGATGTCCATCGGGATGCGCACCGGAAACCCGCGGATCTGCAGATCGCGCTCTTCGAGGATGTTCAGCAGCGCGACCTGAATGCGCGGCGCGAGGTCAGGCACTTCGTTGATCGCAAAGATGCCGCGGTTCGTGCGCGGAATGATGCCGTAGTGGATCACTTCCTCGTCCGCGTATGTCAGCCGTTGATTCGCGGCCTTGATCGGATCGATGTCGCCGACGAGATCGGCCACCGTGACATCCGGCGTTGCCAGCTTTTCGCGATAGCGCTCATCGCGATGCATCCACGTGATCGGAAGGTCTTCACCCTTCTCCACCGCGAGGCGCCGGCATCGCTTGCAGTTCGGCGCGAATGGCGAGTCGTTGATCTCGCAGCCCTCGATGACGGGAATGCGCTCGTCGAGCAGCATCGTCAGCGAACGCAGCATGCGTGTCTTCGCCTGACCGCGCAGGCCGAGAAGAATGATGTCGTGCTTCGAGAGGATGGCGTTGTGGATCGCGGGGATGACCGTGCGTTCGTAACCGTGAATGCCGGCAAACGTGTTCTCTCCCGCCGCGATCTTCGTCAGCAGGTTCTCGCGCATCTCGTCTTTCACGGAGCGGAGACGGTAACCGGAAGCGCGCAACTCACCGAGGGTGTGGATGTTCATGGTCTCGGGTCATTCTGCCATGGGTTCCGCCGGAGGCGCGGGATCGCGATTGAACTCGTTCATCGCCCGCTTCAGGTCGCCGCGTGCGAAAAGCACCAGCGCATCCACCGCGCGCTCGATCGTCTTCTCGAGCACCGGAGCTTCCTCGGGCGTGAATTCATCGAGCACATAGTCGCGCAGACGATACTCGCCATGCGTCTCGCCGCGCACGCCGACGCGCAACCTTGCAAACCGCTCGGTCCCCAGGAGCTCGACGATCGACCGCATGCCGTTGTGCGTTCCTGCCGAGCCGCTCGGCTTGATGCGCAGCTTGCCGAGCGGCAGATCGATCTCGTCGAACACGACCATGAGATCGTCGGTCGAATCGAGATACGCATTGACGAGCAGCTTCACCGCGTTGCCCGAGAGGTTCATGTAGGTCAGCGGCTTGGCAAGCTTGACCGAGCCGCCCGCAACGCGGCCTTCGCCCGTCATCGACTCTTTCTCATGCTTGTCGAGGTCGATACGGAACTTCTTCGCAAACGCGTCGAGCACAAGCCACCCGGCGTTGTGCCGCGTCTGCGCGTATCCCTCTCCGGGATTGCCGAGGCCGACGATGAGTTTCATGAAAGCGAGTTCTGAGTTCTGAGTACTGAGTTCTGAGTAACAGCTTACCAACTCACCACTTCTCCAGCTCAGCACTCAGCACACAGAACTCAGCACTCAGAACTCAGAACTCAGAACTCACAGCAGTACAATCCGCGGCGAATGACTCCGACCCGCGAGCACCTCGAGCATGCTCTGCGATCGCTTCGCAATCCGTCACTGCGCTATGCCGACATTCGCTGGACGGCGACGCATCAGCAGCATGTGCGTGTACGCAATGGTGAAGTCGACGCGCTGACGGCGACAGTCGACCGCGCGATTGGCGTCCGGGTGCTCGTCGGCAACGGTTGGGGCTTCGCCGCAACGTCGCACGTGAGCGAAGAGGCGATCCTGCAGACTGCGCAGCGGGCACTCGAAGTCGCGGCTGCGAGCAACATCGCATCCACCGCCAGCGTCCTGCTGAGCGACGTCGAAGCCTACGTCGCGAAGTGGGCCTCGGCGTATCGCATCGATCCCTGGTCGATTCCGCTGCAGCAGAAGATCGAGCATCTCCTCGCGGCGACAGAGCCGATGCGCGGCGACAAGCGCATCCATCAAGTCAGCGCGGAAGTCTCCTGCTATCGCCAGGAAAAGATCTTCGCGTCGACAGCCGGAAGTTTCATCGAGCAGACGACGACGGAGATGGGCGGCGGCATCGAGGCAGCCGCGCTCGAGCATGGCGAGTTCCAACGACGCACGTACCCGAATCCTTTCGGAGGCGACTATCAGGCGGCGGGCTGGGAGTTCATCGAAGAGCTCGACCTGCCGAAGAAAGCACCGCAGATTCGCGATGAAGCGATCGCGCTGCTCTCCGCACCGAAAGCGCCGGCCGGACGATTCGATCTGATCGTCGGCTCGTCGCAGCTCGCATTGCAGGTTCATGAATCGTGCGGGCATCCGACGGAGCTCGATCGCGCCATGGGCCTCGAGATCTCGCTCGCCGGCGGCTCGTTCATGCAGCCAGAGATGCTTGGCAACTTCCGCTATGGCTCCGACCTCGTCAACATCGTCGGCGATGCGACGATCCCCGGCTCGATCGGCTCATTCGGCTTCGACGATGACGGCGTCCCCGCGCAACGCTTTCACATCATCGAGAACGGCATGTTCGTCGGCTACCTCACAGGCCGCGACACGGCGCCCGCAATCGGCCGCAGCTCCAACGGAACAGTGCGCGCGGAGAGTGCGGCGCGCATCCCCATCATCCGCATGACGAACATCAATCTCGAGCCAGGCGCGACTTCGCTCGACGAGATCATCGCCGACACGAAACATGGGATCTACGTCGACACGAACAAGTCGTGGTCGATCGACGATCTCCGTCTCAACTTCCAGTTCGGCTGCGAAGTCGCATACGAGATCGAGAACGGCAAGCTCGGACGCCTCCTGCGCAATCCGCTCTACACCGGCATCACGCCGGAGTTCTGGCGCTCGTGCGATGCCGTCGGCGATCGCGCGAGCTGGCAGATCTGGGGACTCCCGAACTGCGGCAAGGGCGATCCGCTGCAGACGATGCGCGTCGCACATGGCGCACCCGCGGCACGCTTCCGCAACGTGGAGATGGCATGAGAGGGATGAAGGCTGAGGGATGAGGGATGCTTAGTCAGCAGGACTCGTACGACATCCTGACCCGCGCGCTCGCGGCAGCGAACGCCGACGAATCCGATGCGGCCCTTCTCTCCATCGATCAGAACATCAGCCGCTTCGCGAACTCCAATCTTCCTCAGAACATGTCGGAGGTCAGCGCGAGCCTCACGCTGCGCGTGATCGTGAACGGCTCGATGGGGATCGCGTCCACGAGCTCATTCGACGACGACGAGATCGCGCGCACCGCGGAGCTCGCGCGCGAGGCAGCGCGGCATTCCGATCCGCTGCAGAATTTCTCCGGACTCTACAAAGAGAACGAGCCGGTTCCTGCGCTGTCGACGTTCGATCCCGATACCGCGGGGCTCTCGCCAATGGCCAAGGCGCACGACCTCAAGGTGATGTTCGAGCGCGGGCGCGAAGCAGGCGTGCAATTCGCCGGCTCCTGGCTCACCTGCGCAGCATCCGTCGCCACCGCGAACTCGCATGGTGTCCGCCGCCACTGCGAGATGACGTTCTCCGATGCGACGGTCATCGCGCTGCGCGATCACTCCTCGCAGGGGGCACATGTGCCCGTTGCGACGGTTAGCGGGCCGCGGGATCCTCCCTCGGGCTACCCCTCTCGCGGCACCCGCCGCGGTCGCGAAGTCGAAATCCCTTCCCTCAGCGAAGAAGCAACGTAAAAGGCGACGCTCGCGCTCGGCTCGAACGAAGAGATCGAGCCCGGCGTATTCGACGTCATCCTCGAGCCTCCCGCGCTCGCCGAGGTGTTCGAGTGGATGAACATGATCTCGTTCACGGGACAGGCGTATGAGGATGGCTCGTCGTTTTTCGTCGACAACATCGGCAAGCGGATGGCGGGCGAGAACTTCACGATCGCGGATGACGCGACGAATCCCGACTTCCTCCCTTTCCCGTTCGATCTCGAAGGATTGCCGAAGCGCCGCACGCCGCTGATCGAGAACGGAATCGTGCGAGGACCGGTGCTCGACAAGGCGTGGGCCGATCGTCTTCAGATGAAGCCAACGGCGAATGCATGGCACCTCGGGTCGCCCGAGCATGGCAGCGCGTTTCACATCGATGTCGCCGGCGGCAACGCGACGCGCGAAGAGCTCATCCGCTCGACGAAGCTCGGGATCTGGGTCACGCGGTTCAACTACGTGAACGGGCTGCTGGAACCGAAGACTGCACTGATGACCGGCACGACGAGGGATGGCACGTTCCTGATCCGCGATGGCGAAGTCGTCGCGCGCCTGCCGAATCTGCGATGGACGCAGTCGCTCGTCGAGGCGATGTCGAACATCGAGGGTTTGACGAAAGAGCGGCGCCGCGTCGCGACGTGGTTCAACATGTTCGGCGGAACGATTGCTCCGACCGTAAAGGTGAAAGGGTGGAACATCACGGGGATCTCGACATCCTGACCCTGAGCGTAGCGAAGGGGAAGGATCAACCAAGGCGCCGCGCGACACGCACATCCATCGCAGGTGGCACAACCCTCGCTGCGCCTTGGTCGACTCTTCGCTTCGCTCAGAGTTCATTTGCATGACGCAGTACATCGTCCGCCGGCTGTTGCAGATGATTCCGATCACCTTCGGGATCCTGACACTCGTCTTCTCTCTGATCCATTTGATCCCCGGCGATCCGGCGGCGCAGATCGCGGGCGAGGGGGCGCGGCCGGAAGACATCGAGAACGTGCGCAAGTCGCTCGGGCTCGATCAACCGCTGCTCACGCAATACGTCACCTATCTGAAGAACATCGCGCACGGCGACCTCGGCCGCTCGTTCCACACGGGAGATCCAGTCGTGCAGGCGATCGCGGAACGCTATCCGGCGACGATCGAGCTGGCGCTCGGTGCGATGTTCGTCGCGCTGCTCGTCGCGTTTCCGCTCGGCATCATCTCCGCGATCCATCGCAACTCCTGGATCGACAACGTCGCGCGATTTTTCGCGCTGATCGGTGTCTCGATGCCGAGCTTCTGGTTCGGACCGCTGCTCATCATCGCCTTCGCAATCAATCACGAATGGTTTCCCGTATCCGGACGCGAAGAAGGATTGCGCTCGCTCGTGCTGCCGTCGTTGACGATGGGCCTCGCGCTCGCCGCGATTCTCACCCGCATGATCCGCGTGTCACTCGCGGAGGAGTTGAATCAGCTCTATGTGACGACGGCCATCGCGAAGGGAGTCACGCGCGGGAAAGCGATCTTCCGCCACGCGTTGAAGAACGCGCTGATCCCGGTCATCACGATCATCGCGCTGCAATTCGGCTCGCTGCTCACCGGCGCGATCATCACCGAGCAGATCTTCTCCTGGCCCGGCCTCGGACGCCTGCTGATCCAGTCGATCAACACACGCGACTACCCGCAGGTGCAGGCTTCGATTCTCGTCATCGCGCTGACATACATCATCGTGAACTTCGCATCGGATCTGCTGTATGGCGTCGTGGATCCGCGGATCAAACTGGAATGAGCAGACAGCGGGCCTGTCCATCATGAAACGTCTCCTCCGCAACTTCGCCTTCACTTCCGGTGCGCTGCTCACGATCGCGCTGATCGTGCTCGCGCTCGCCGCACCGCTGCTGGCGCCATTCGATCCGAATGCACAGGACACCTTCCGCCGCCTCGAGCCTCCGTCGCGCGAGCATCTCCTCGGTCTCGATGATCTCGGGCGCGATGTGCTCTCGCGCATTCTCTTCGGCGCGCGTGTGTCGCTGCGCGTCGGCTTCAGCGTCGTGATCCTCGCCTCGCTGATCGGCATCGCACTCGGCGCGATCGCCGGCTACTTCGGCGGCGCAGCCGATACGATCGTCATGCGCATTACCGATATCCTGCTCGCGTTCCCCGGAATCCTCCTGGCGATCGCGCTCGTCGCGGTGCTGGGCCCGAGTCTCAACAATGTCGTGCTCGCGCTGGCAACGATCGGCTGGGTCGGCTACGCGCGGCTCGTGCGAGGACAGGTGCTCAAGGTGCGCGAGATGGAGTTCGTCACCGCGGCGAAGGCACTCGGCGCCCGCTCACCACGCGTCATCATCCTGCACGTGCTCCCGAATGTGATCAATCCCGTGATCGTGATGGCAACGCTCGGTCTCGCCGGCGCCATCCTCGCCGAAGCCGCGCTGTCATTCCTCGGACTCGGCGTGCAGCCGCCGACACCATCATGGGGTGCGATGCTCACCGCGGGCCGCAGATACCTGGGACATGCGAATCACCTCGCGATCTATCCGGGCCTCGCGATCATGCTCGCGGTGATGGGCCTCAACTTTCTCGGCGACGGACTGATCGACGCGCTAGACCCGAAATATCGCAAGCTGATGTCGTAGCGCCCGCAGACGCTGCATCCGTCGTTCGATTGCGGACAACACGCGCGTCGCTGTGTCGACAGGCTGCGGACGGCGGCGCATCCACAACGAGCCCTGCTGCTGCGCGAGCGCGAAGCCGAGACGAATGCAGTCCGCGCGGCGGTAGTAGTGCGCGACGAGACTCTTTCTCGTGAGCGACGCATCGGTGATCGGCTCCGCGCCATGCAGAAGATCCGCATGCCAGATCACGACGTCGCCCGCCTTCGCATGGACGCTGACCGGCTCGAGCTGGCGCGTGTCGATCTCCCGCTGCATGTACGCGGCCCACTGCGTCATCTCGCCGGGATGCGCATGAACCGAGCCGTCGGAGAAGACGAACGGCGCGATGCGATGACTGGCCGGATACAAACGAAGCGGACCCGATCCGGGCGTCACATCCTCGAGTGCGATCCAGCAGGCGATGAGCCCATCGGGCGATCCGGGCGTCATGTAGAGCGAGTCGGCGTGGTACTCCTGCGCGCTGCTGTGCTCCAGATTCAGCGAGTTGCAGAGCACTGGCTCATCGGCGAGCAGGTCGCGCACGATCGCGACGAGACGCGCATCGAGAAGTACTTCGCGGATTGCTGGCGCGATCAGATAGAGGTCGTTGATCTTGATGCGATGCGGGCGTGCCGAGTCATCGAGCTCCGACATGCGGCAGCGCTGGCCCCGATCGACATCGTCGACCGTGATGTTTCTCGGCCGGGCTGACCAGAGCTGGTCGACGAGCTCATTCACGCGCGAGATCGCGTCGGATGCGAAGAACACTGGCAAATGCAACCAGCCGTCACGGGTCCACGATTCAATCGGCATCTTCTTCCGATATTGTCTCAGTTCCATGCGCGTGGTCTCGCTCGTTCCTTCGCTCACCGAAACTCTCTTCGCACTTGGCGCGGGAGAGGATGTGGTCGGCATCACCGACTGGTGCATCTTTCCCGAGAACCTGCACCTCCCGCGCGTGGGCGGAACGAAGAATCCGCGCATCGACGCGATTCGCGGGCTCGCCCCCGATCTCGTCTACGTAAACGTCGAGGAGAATCTCGAGCGTCACGCGGACGCGATCGCGGAATTCACACGCGTCGTCGTCACAGAGCCGAAGACGATCGACGACGTGCGATCACTGTTCACACTGCTGGCGGAGATTCATGGCAAGGATGCGGAGCCCCTCAACCATGCGCTGCAGCACGAGCTCGATGCGATGCCGCAACGTTCATTCACGTTCGCAGTTCCGATCTGGAAAAAGCCCTGGATGTGGTGCGGCGGGGATACCTACGTCTCGCATCTCGTCACTGCAGCGGGCGGCGTGAATGTCCTCGAAGATCAGGAGCGCTATCCATCGTTCGAGCTGGATGAAATCTACGCGTTGAAGCCCGGCGTGATCTTCCTGCCGGACGAGCCGTATGCGTTCACCGAGGAGGATGCGAAGGGAATCGAGGCGAAGGTGATCGGGCCGTTCCCCGGACATCTCTTCACCTGGCACGGCGTACGGACGATCGAGGGGCTGCGGTTCCTTCGCGAGGCTACGATTCCAGACGCTCTTCGGCCCACGAGCGCATCGTCTCCTCCACCGCATCCAGCTGCTTCGTGAAGAAGTGATCCGCGCCGGTGACGACGACGCTCTCCGCGTTGCGCACCTGACCGACGAGCTTCTCGACTTTCTCGTAATCGCCATGCTCGTCCTGCGTGCCGTGCAGGAAGATCATCGGCTTCTCGCAGTGGCGGAGATGGCCGAAGTCGTATTTGTTTACCGGCGTGCCGATGAGAAAGCTCGCGTTTACGTCAGGCAGTTCGCACGCACCACGCGACGCCACCCAGGCACCGAAGCACAATCCGCCGGCGACGATCCTGAGGCAGGGAAGCTTACGGCAGCCCCAAACGAACTGCGCCAGGCGCGCCCGCAACCCACCCTCCCC
>CAZKID010000034.1:21076-22049 GCA_964552405.1 uncultured Thermoanaerobaculia bacterium | reverse complement strand
AGAAGGAACTAGTCGGCCGCAAACCCGCATAAACACTGGAAGTTTCTTGGAAGCGTAGTCGAGGGATGACGGAGATCTGAGCTTGATCAATCATTGGTCAGCTTACCCGAGAGGGCCGAAGAGCCTCTCGTGCATCGCAATCAGATCGGTGGCCAGCGGATCGTCCCGCCGAAAACGCCCGGGGATGTGAGAGCGATCGTCCAGACGAGCGCGATTGCCCGCTTCATGGCCCACTCACGTTAGCATGGCTGCAATGGATCTCGTTCACGAGCTCACGAGAGTTTTCACACAGTTGATCAGCGAGACGAGCGGCCTCTCGCTCGATGACACACTGCTGCTCGCGGAGCAACAGCCGCTACCCGGCGATGTTGCCCACCGCATTCGCGAGTTCCATCAACTCCTCGGCCGCTTCCGTCTGAATGCCGAACCGATCGACGCGCTTTTCGCACATCCCGTCTCGAAGGCGCTCGGCGCGTTCCTGCGCGCCTTTCCGATTCCGTATCGCGACGAGCACATTCACCTTACCGGCTCCATCGACGCGGAGTTCATTTATCCGAGGCTCGTACCTCTGCTCGAAGGTCCGAATGGCGCGCTCTATGAGAGGAAGATCCGCGAGGTCTACGGCGACGATGCGCTGCCGATCCGCAGTGCCAAAGATGTCGATCGTCTGATCCGCCTCGGCGAAGACGATCGTTTCGACCGCTATCTGCGCATCCTCTATCTCGCGAAGCTGATCCTCACCTCGCGCGAGGCGCATCGCGATGCCGCGTAT
Source organism: uncultured Thermoanaerobaculia bacterium (assembly GCA_964552405.1). GTDB lineage: Bacteria > Acidobacteriota > Thermoanaerobaculia > Gp7-AA8 > Gp7-AA8 > JAJPHC01. The sequence goes on along the minus strand of CAZKID010000034.1, from coordinate 21,277 downwards.
CACATGGCGAGCCGCCTCTATCGCACGGCGAACGTCGGCTCCGTGCGGCTGAAGTTCACGCTCTTCCGCGAGACCACGGATTCCGCGGAGCAGATCCCCGGCCTCGCCGCGCTTACCGGCGAAGACGTGCTGACCGGGTTTTAAGAACGCTTTCGCACGTTTCAAAGTGACGCGCCAGCGTTTCACTCCACCTTCTACCCG
>CAZKID010000034.1:5222-21066 GCA_964552405.1 uncultured Thermoanaerobaculia bacterium | reverse complement strand
CTGCGCCTCTTGGACGGCTTCCGCTCGTTTCAAGCCGGGGGCGCGTCGTTTCGCTTCGTGTTGTCGCCGAGCTTCCGCAAGGAATCGACCTTCTACGATGCGGCGCGTTATCCGTCGAAGCGCGCCAGCTTCGACGATCAGGTGCAGCAGATCATCGAGCTCCTCAAGCGGTTCCCGGAGCTGCGCGATGTCATGACGGAAGTCGACACTGTCGGCGACGAGCGCGGCTTCTATCGCAAGACGCATTTCCAGGAGATGCGCGTCGGGATGCGCAAGCTGCAGGCGTACGGCTTTCGCACGCGCAGTCATCACGGCGAGACGTGGAACACGCTGCGCCAGGGCGTGCAGGCCGTCGACAATGCGATGAACATCTGGCACGTCGATGCGATCGAGCACGGCCTGTCGATGGGCATCAATCCCAACTTCTACTTTCATGGGTTGCTGCAGCGCGTGTTCCGCGCGAACGCGCGCGGCGAGGCGATCGTGTCGAGGCACCGCTCCGAGATCGCGGATATGGATTGGAGCGATCGCGAAGAGATTCGCGACAAGCTATTGAACGGTGTGCCGCTGACCGAGGGAGAGGCGACGCGCGCGACGAAGACGAAGTTTCATCACGCGCGGGAAGTCGAGCATTACCAGCACGACGTGCTCAACCGCATGATCGACAAGCGGCTGACGCTCGTGTCGCTGCCGTCATCGAACAAGAAGCTCACCGGCGAGCTGGCCGATTACAAGGACCATCCGTTTTCGTGGTGGGAAAAGAAAGGCATCCGCCTCGGCGTCGGCACCGACAATGACATCACGCTCAATACGAGCTTCATCCGCGAGATGCTGATCCTCCTCTTTACCGATCCGCTGGAGCTGAAGATCACGAAGCTGCTCATTGTGACGACAGGCGAAACGCGCCGGGATCACTTGAGCCACATGCTGTGGCAGATGCGCAAAGCCGTGGGGTGAGCCGAGGGCGAAAACGTCACGATCCTCACGCTACACACACGACCGCATCACCGCGCTATGATCGGCCGCGCAACTGAATCACGAATCGTCGGGGGAGAAGCATGGCAAAAGTCACTGGAATTGGCGGCGTCTTTTTCAAGAGCAAAGGCGACCACGCGGCGTTGGCGGAGTGGTATTCGAAGCACCTGGGCATGCCCCTCGAAGCGTGGGGCGGCGCGATCCTGCGCTGGCCCGAAGACAAGAGCGAGGACAAAGGCGTCACAGTCTGGCACGTGGCCAAGGCGGACACGGCGTGGTTCGCCCCCAGCGACGCCTCCTTCATGATCAATTACCGCGTCGATGACATGGACGGCCTGCTCGCCAATCTCAAGGCGGCCGGCATCGAGATCCTCAAGGGCCCGGATTCCGACGAGAACGGCAAGTTCGCGTGGATCGTCGATCCCGACGGCAACAAGGTGGAGCTGTGGGAGCCGAAGGGCTAGCCCGGATTATTCACGCATAGAGAGAAACCACAGACTCTCCGTCATTCACAGTGGGTAGATTCTGCAGCGACCGACCTCTCGTCATCCCGAGCGAAGTCGAGGGACCCGGGTGGGAGGGCGGTACGAAGATCATGTCGCGCGCCTCCCGCCCACCCGGGTCCCTCGACTACGCTCGGGATGACGGGATCTGAGCTTGCTCAATCATCGTCAGAGTTCCCACTGAAAAGCCCGAAGCCCCAGAATTCTGCATTCTGAATTTCGCTTTCGGCTCCTGAATCGGGCTAGAAACGCAACGACGGGCCCAGGGCCGCGATGAACACGACTGCTGTGATCACTCCCGCGGCTAACCACGCATTGCTGCGCTGCACCACCAGCGTTACCGGACGGTCCTTTACGAACTCGTCGAACCACATCAGTCCTGACGTTCCGCCGAACGACGCAGCTGCGGCGGAGATCGCTATCAGCATCGGTCCGTGCGGGTTGAAGAGTCCGGACAGGCAGTACAGCAATCCGCCGGTGATGTAGGAGATCGTCGCCAGCCGCGAAGCCGGTTCACCGAGCAGGCGCGCGGAGAATCGCACGGCAAGAACGTAGAGTGCCGCGCCCACAATGGCCAGCGCGGGGCGCCACATCACCGGCCGCACATCGCGAAGCACGTTCACCCAATCGCCCACCTTCAGCGCTCCCGAAAAAAGGAGATAGCCGGCCGGCATCATCAGATTGATCGCGGTGAAGAGCCACCACGCCCACGTTCTGCTGCGCCGAAACGCAAGCAGCCCGGCGATCGCCGCCAGCGCATTCGCCACACAACCTGCCGCTGAAACGATCTTCGACTGCGCCGCGGTCAGGCTGCCTTCGTAATACGAGAAGTGCACCGAGGAGAGCTCCTTCGCGCGCCCGCCGAGGAGCAGACACGCGCCGCCGTGGCCGAGGCCCTCGTGGATCATGTTTGTGACGGCGTAGACGACGATCGCAATCGCGATCACGGTCGGCAGATGGGAGCGCTGCTCGTTCATGCCGCCATCATCGGTTCGCAGAAAGCCGGGCGCTAGTGACGATTGTCAGTTTGAGCTAATGACGCGCGACTCGCCGCCGCGCACTCACAGTCCACCGCAACACGGTCATCGAGAACGGCGGCAGAGTCATCGTCGCCGCGAATTGCGCCGTGCCGATCGAAACGTTCTCGCGCGATTCATTCGTGTCGCGAATCGAAGCCGACGTCAATTGCGACACGGTCACTGAGCCCACCGGAGCATTCGGGCCGGCGAACGTCACTTGCAGCGCCGTCGTGCGATGAAGATTGATCACGATCAGAGCCCTCTGCGCGCCATCGGAGAACGCAAACGACTGCAGATCATGCGCGGCCGGATACTGCACGAAATTCACCAACGGCTGATTCCACGTCGGATCGTCGCCGGACTGGGTCGTCTGCAACAGGTCGCCGGACAGCACGGTATTGGCGAGTTGCAACGCCAGGAACTGCGGCCGCTTGCGATCGGTCACACCCGCATCGCGAAGAATGCTGTAGAGCAGCACGTGCCGGTTGTTGGACTCCGGCTCGGAATATTCGGTGAGTGCATGCACCATCTGATCGCGCGCACCGAGCTCGCGGAGCACTAGCAGCATGTGATCGACGAGCGCGATTCCCGCGCCGGTCGACGGGGTGAAGGAATCGAGCACGTCCTGCGCAATGCTGCCTCGTTCCGTATGCAGATTCACTTCGTAGACGCTCAGCGGCACGGGACGCGCGGACGTCCGGATCACGTCCGCATCCGCGCGGAGATATCCGGTCGCGGACAGCATCTCCGGCTCCGCGAACAAAGGTCCATAGAGATCCTCGTTCGTCGCATAGGTGTCGATCTGATGTGAGATATACGGTCCGATCGCGAACGAATCGTGATTCGCGCTGTTGTCGTGCATGACGCGGTTGCGGGTAGCGTTGACGTCCCACCCGCCGAGAACCAGATCGAATTTCGAAGGTTCGAACGAGGAGGCGGCGCGCGCTGCAATAAAGAGCTCGTTCGTTCGCATCGCATGCGCAACGTCGTCGTTGATGCATCCGCCTGCCGAGCCGCAGTTCCACAGCTCATTACCATGCTCGAGATGAATCTTCGCGAACGCGGTCGTCCATGGTGCGCTTCGGCCACGCGCCGCGCGCACCGCGCCGTACGGAGTCGTCGCAGCTCCGGCGAGGTACTCGATCAAACCGCGCATCTCATCGGTGGAGAACGTCGCCGGCACGATGTACCAGGGCTCGGCGTGAATCGCGTCGCACAACTCGAGAAACTCGTGCAGACCATCCTGCAGGTAATTCAGATTGTTGGGCTGCGTCGTCGTCACGGTGCTGAAGGCCGTACGCACGCGCGCGGCGAGTGGCGCGAGCTCGTTGTCGAGCGAGTCGCCGACCTGGCTCTGTCCGCGGCGGATGATTCCCGGATTCAAGAGCCGGAGTGCATTGACGACTGCATCGCGATAAACAGTCGTGTTCGTGGTGTCGGTATTCATCTGCCGCAGGCTCACGTCATCGAGAAGGAACGACGAGCCGTTCGCGGTGAGTTGCAGCGTGAGCGGCGATGCAACGGCGGCGTCAGCGATCGTGAAGGAAGGCTGATAGGCACTCCAGGAGCTCGAGAGCGTGATCGTCTGCGTCGCGAGGGTCGTGCTTCCCCGGCGGATCGTGATGCCGATCGTGTTTGCGCCGCCGGTTCCCTTTGCCTGGAACCCGAGGCGGAACGTTCCGGTCATCAGGATGAATGGACCGAAGGGACTCGAGTCGAACGTCGCCGTGAGTACAGCCGACTGACCGGCGCCTGCCGCGGAGAATCGTGCCGCCTGCCTGCCCGCGGTTCCGGGAGGTAGATCGGTCAGCTCCGTCGTGATCGTGGCACCGCCAGCAACCTGCACGCCCCAACCATCCGTTGCACTCGCACCGAGCCGCATACGTACGACGAGGTAGTCACCAGCACCGATGGCAGTCCCCGAGTCGCCGAAGGTGAACGTGCTGCCATGCCCCGACGAGGGCGGCGAGAATGCCGCGATCGTTCCTCGCCTCCCCTTTGACGCACCATAGATCACTTCGTACGTTGCGCCGTTCCAGAAACCGGCCGGCCACGACGTATACGCCGGCGGCTGATTCGGCGGGGGCGTCGATGTGAACGGAATGTCGTCGACGCAGGTCGTGGTGCTGCCCGACGCACAGTGAATGATCGACTGAAAGAGCTGTCCTTCGAACGAAGGATTCCGGTACACGAGCTCCTTCATGATCTGACCGGAGTCGAAATAGTTGATCTGACCGAGGTTGACACCGAATCGCTTGAGGCCAGAGCGGAGCACTGTGTCGGAGATGGTGATCGTCGTCGCCGCAAAGAGTGCGGGCGACACAAGGAGCGCAGCGACAAGACTCCGACCGCGCATGTCACCATCCTATCGCCAAAGCCCTCTCCGTGAAGATAGAGTGCGCGGATCGAAGGAGGGCAACCCATGGACCTGCTGGCTAGCCTGGATTGCTTCACGCGTCGCGACCGGAGCTTGGCAGAAGGCAGGGTGCAGAATAGCGAATGAAGAATGATGCGCTGGCACGGGCGCATTCTCAATTCTCTATTCTGCCTAATTCTGCCTTCTGCCTTCGCATTCAATTCTTCGGCGTCATTCTCAAAATTACAGAGTGTCAGGAGTTTGAGAAGATCCAATAAGTGGATCGAATCGATGCGTATCCGAACCCCGCGGTGACAGGCGCGCGTCAACTGTTCTCTGTTTCGCGCGCGTCCCGTCGCCCAGCTTCGCGGTCAAAGAGGCCAGGGGTGAGGGCGCTGCGCGCAGAAGCCCCACAAACCGCTCCAGCGCGCGCCAAACACAAACAGGCATTGCGTTGTCAGCCACCAGCCTGCTAGTATCTCGCGCGCTTGTGGCCGGCCTGGTACTTTACTGGCCCTGCGGCACTGGTCCCAATCCTTACTTATTGGGCCCGCGCCACCGGAAGTTGCGGCACCGACAGCAGCCAGGCTGCAACGGTTACAGTGACGCCCTGCACGAAACCGGCAATCCAAACTCCTCCGCAATCGACGACCATCATGCGCGGAACGTCCACAACGCTGTCCGTGGTCGCCACCGGAACGAACCTAACGTACCAGTGGTACAAGAGCGATCCATCCGGGGGCGCGTATGTTGCCGCTGGAACGACCTCCAGCATCACCGTCACGCCGTCTGGCAGCGTGTCGAATTACTATGTCGTGGTTTCGAACGCGTGCGGCACGATCCAATCGAGTACGGCGTCGATCACGACGGTTGCTTGCATGAATGCCGCGATCACTCAGCAACCCTCCAGCTACACGATTCAGCCCGGTGGCTCGGCGAACTTTACGGTTGGTGCGACGGGTACCAATCTCCATTACCAGTGGTACAAGAGTGACCCTGCCGGATCGACCTATGTGGCAGTCACCGGCGGGACCTCTTCGAGCCTGACGATCGTGCCCGCATCGGCGCAGGCCAACTATTGCGTCAAGGTGTGGTCCGACTGTGGAAGCGTCGTGACGAGCGTCACGGTGACGGCGTCGTTCTCTTGTACTCCGGTCTTCATCACCAGCCAATCGCAGTCGACAACGATCAACAACGGCGACATGACGATCCTGAGCGTCAGCGCCAGCGGTACGTCGATGTCCGATCCTACACACTATGCGTGGTGGCAGAGTACAGACGCCATTCATTACTACACCATCAGCAGCGCGCCGAGTGTGCAGGTGGCTCCTGGCATGACCACGTATTACTACTGTGTGGTCAGTAACAATTGCAACAACACGACCTCGAACGTGATCAGTGTGACGGTTGTGAGCGGGAGCGGCGTCATGGCGGGCCAGCCGCGCTTGCAGACCCCGAAACTCCACGCCGGCTCCATGGGAATTGCCTCCGGCACCCTCGCTCCTGTCATTACCGCGCAGCCGCTCTCGATTTCTGTACCGCCGGGCAATACCGGCACGTTGAGCGTCGCAGCGGACAGCGGAACGTTCCAGTGGTACGCGAGCATGGACGGCGAGACCTATCAACCCATTCCCAACGCGATCGATCCGATCCTCAACATCCAGCCCACAGCGCTCACGTACTACTTCGCACGCGTCACCAACGAGTGGGCCGCGCTCAACAGCGAGGTCGCCACCGTGATTGTTGCTCCCGTGCCGCTGGCGACGCCGGTCGTACAGACGGCGACACAGGAGGTCAGCTTTACGCCTGGAGCGCCGGTGTCGCTCGAGGTGCGCGCGAGCGGAACGAACCTCCACTACCAGTGGTACAAGAGCGATCCCACGGGAGCGGCGTTCGCGCCGCTTGGAGATGACGCGCCACGAGTCACCGACACCCCTGCGGGCCCCGAAGCCGTCTACGTCGTCCGCATCACGAATGACGCGGCTTTCATTGACACTCAGCTCATTGTCGCGCGCTCGACCGCGTGCGTGAGTCCAACGATCACAGTCCAGCCACAAGCAGCAGTTGTGCACGCCGGTGGCGCGACGACGCTCCAGGTGAACGCGACCGGCACCGGTACATTGTCGTATCAATGGTTCGGCTCCGACGCGGCCGGCACGGGATGGATTGCCGTTTCCAACGCGACGGCCGCATCCATCAACCTGTCGCCTGATGAAACACACTTCTATTACTGCGTCGTGACCAGCTCCTGCGGTAACAGCGTCACGAGCAACACGGTGGCCGTGCAGGTAACCCCATGACACCCGATTTGTTGAAGGAGTCTCTTATGTGTAATTTGTTTCGTGGATTGATTCTCGGTTCGGCGCTGACCGTTACCACGGTTGCGCTTGCGGGGGCGCCAGCACCACCACCGCTTCTCAACGGCATGGTCCGGGGGATCATTACCGACGTGAAGGGGCCGTCGATCACCATCATGCGCAGCGTCGTCGTCGACACGAGCTCTGCGACTGTTTCTCGTCGCGGCAAGGCTTTCGGAACGAGCGACCTCCAGCCCGGAACGCGCGTGACGATTGCCATCTCCACCACGAAACCCAATAAACCGGGCGTGCTGCTGGCGGACAAGATCACGATCGATCCATCCGAGGCAACGCTGAGTGGACCGCTCGACGCTGCATCGGCCAAGAGTGTGACGGTCCTCGGCCAGCAGATTCGTCTTGGGGACGACACGTTCTACGGTGGCTTCGTTGACGGTAAGGGTGTGCAGGACGCATCTTCACTGAAGTTGGGCTATCCCGTGGACGTGGAGATCGTCTCGTCGGCGGACGGCCCGGTCGCGCTCAGCGTGACGGCGATCGGTCCCGCGCCTCGAGCGCCACAACCACCGGACGTGAACCATGGGACCGTACGCGGAGCGATCACGTCGATCGACCACAGCGTGTGGATGGTTGCTGGGACGCGTGTGTATGTCGTCGACAAGAAAACGATCGTGGACGGCTCCCCCGTCATTGGCGACACGGTGCAGGTCGAAGGACTCAAGACCCCAGAAGGTGCGATCATCGCAAGCACGATCGCGAAACAATAATGAAGAGACGATTCCTACACGTGATTCTGATCCTCCTGACGCTGGTTGCGGCCGGTCCAATCCTATCTGCCGCAACCGCGTGCGCTGGCTGTCCTCAATCGTACGAGGTCGTCCTGCAGGCTGGCGGCGAGCAGGAGTTGCCTGCATTGTCGGCGATGGCTGGGGCGGCGATCGTGCAAGAGGGATCGCGACTCGTCGTCACGACCACGCCAGCAAGGGCACGGCTGCTGGCGAGCGACGCACGTGTTGCATCCGTCGAGCGCGCAGGCAAACGCATCGCGGCCGAGTCCACGATGACGTCGTGGGCGAACGGCGTGTCCTACGCGTACGACGGCGCGGGAAACATCCGTTCGATTGGTTCGGACACATATCTTTACGACACCGCAGGACGGCTCGTGCAGGGGAGCGCCGGCGCATCGAACACACAGTCGTACACGTACGACGCGTTCGGCAATCGCACGGACGCGAATCGGACGGGCGTGCAGTGCGTGAACGGGCAGGACTGCGAGCTCGCGCTGCCGGTGAACTGGCGCACGAACCGGCTGGGGCCTCGCGCGGACATCACATACGACCAGGCCGGCAACCTCACCAGCTATAACAACGCGCACACGTACGCGTTCGATGCCATTGGCTCGATGGCAAGACAGATCGAGACGAACACCACCCGCGAGTACGTCTACACGGCCGACGATGAGCGGCTCGCGGTGTACGACGGCGTGTGGCACTGGAGTGTGCGGGATCTTGGCGGCCGGGTCCTGCGCGAATTCACGAGCACGGGACAAGATGGAACTACGGGATGGCAGTGGCGGCGAGATCACATCTACCGCGGCTCGCTGCTGCTCGCATCGGTGAGCCAGCAGTACGACGCTGCGGACCTGCCGGTCACGGGAACGACGCGACTGCACTACCACCTGGATCATCTTGGAACGCCGCGACTGGTGACCGATGACTCCGGGATGATGGCCGGCGAACACGCGTATTACCCCTTCGGCGCGGAGGTGGGCCTCGCGAGCGAATCGCCCCGCGAATCCTTGCACTTCACGGGACATGAGCGCGATGAGATCGGCTCGATCGCATCGCTGGATTACATGCATGCCCGCTATTACAGCGCACCGATGGGCCGCTTCTTATCCGTCGATCCGGCTCTGGGTACAGCGGAACAGCCACAGTCGTGGAATCGATATGCGTACGTACGTAGCAACCCTTTGAATGCCGTTGATCCTACCGGCAGAAGGGAAACTGGATACAAGTGTGACGAGAACGGCGACAACTGCGAGTACGAGACGACCCAGCCGGCCGAGGAGTACACCGCAGTAGACACGGCAGCGGACTTTGTCGACACCACGTTGTCACAGGCCGTCAGCCCGCTGCTGACGTGGGAAGCCGGTGTCATAAACGATAATCCGACGCAGGTTGCGGTTGGCACGGCAGGCCTCGTTGTTGCTGGCGCTACGGGTGGCGGCGTCGGCGGGTCTTCTCTGGAGGCATCTGCGAGCGGGCGGGTCGTTACCCTTCTGCCAGATGTTGCACCGGAACTGGTTTATAGTGCGCGAGTCGAAGAAAAGGCACTCGTCGAACCACTGATGCACAATTTTCCCTCGCTGCTCGACTCCATTATCACGTCTACCGGGAAGATCGAGGTTAAGCAGATTCATTACGTTGAGTACACACTTGAAGGCGTCATCAATGGACGCGCCGGCGTATATCAAATTGGCGGACGACCCATCATGAATAATATTCTGGGTGTCACACATCGCTTCTTTAAGCCGTTCTAACATGGGAGTAGCATGGACTCGTCTTGCAGGACTACCGCCGTATGGTGAATACATTGAGTTTCACCTCCCTGGCGATCGTCCGTTTCGAGAGGGCGTTGTTGTGGAGTTTCAATGGGAAGATATAACTTGGGTTGGCAATTTTGCACCTGGCTGGAGTACTCACTCGTCTGTTCATATCATGGGTGCCACTGCCTATGTGATTGCGGAGGGGAATGGCTATAGGGTGAAAATGGCGGAGCCAAGGGAATATGACATTCTTCGCCCAAGCGTAATCACTGACGCGCGGTTCATTGAGGATCGGGGTCTTCTTGTACTTGCCGGACTCGTCGACGTAACAGCGTATAGCGAGGATGGCAGGCTATGGACGACCAAAGAACTGTCGATGGATGGTCTCAGACTTCAAGTCTGTAGCGCAACGATCATTACCGGCGTGGCGGATCGGGTGGTCGATGGCGGTTCTCGTTACTTCAATATCGATCCTGAGACTGGTAATGCGACTCTCGGCGCACAATATCCATAAGCTGCCTCACCACGTCACTGTTCTTGCGACGTGCGCGGGTAAGGTGAGCGATCGAGCGCGCGAGGCAGGAACCGCACCGCGACTCCCCGCCCGGCGCGAAACTCGTTGATCGCGCGAGAGAAAACGGAAGGGTCACACCATCGTTTTCGTTTTGAAATGGCGAGCCTACGTTTGATCCTCCCGAGTGGGACGCGTGTCGCGCCGCTTGCAGGCGCGTGCGAGAAGGAATGCGACACTGCACGCGGCAAGCGGCGCGCCACGCTCTGGTCGTCCCGAGATCGATCCGCCGCCCTGTTCCTCATCCTTGGAGTAGCAGCGCGAGTGGCCGCCGCCTAATCCTCTGTTGCGCCGGACACGGCCCCGCGTCGCGGTAAGTCGCGAGTGACGCGTGCGGTGTGCGGAGCCGTGCCGGCGAACAGGGGATTAGGCGGACTCCGGTTCGTCGCGGCGGCACCTCTGCCACCCTCGCGCTTGCGCGCTCCCAACCGGGCGCTACACTCTTCGTCATTGTGGCCACAGGCGCCGGTGTGGGCGGCACGCTCCACCCTCGTTCGCCGTGCGCGGCCGGCTGGCGCCAGCCGCTCGCTCGTGCTGCGCACTCGCCGGCGCTCCGCGCCGCGGCGCACTCCCGCCCAGTGATCGATCGATCCGCGCACGTGGGGCCGCGCATCACTCCGTCGCCCGTCGCTCTGCGGCGAGTAGTGCCGCACGGCGCTGCATCCGACTTCACGGCCTTCAGGCCGAGCAACTCATCCGTGGAAGCGCCGAGAGCTTCGGCTAAGGCGATCAATTCGGGAGCCGGGGAAAGTTTGTCCGTGGTCTCGTATGACGATTGTCAGGAAACGCGCATGGTGTCAGAGTGCGCGGATCGAAGGAGGGCAACCCATGGACCTGCTAGGCACTCTCGGTGGACTCCTCAATCACGGATCGGAATCGGAGCTGCACGGAGCATTCGATCAAGCGACGCAATCCGCGCCCCAGGCCTCGATCGCCGGCGCACTGGCACATGCATTCAACTCCGATCAGACGCCGCCGTTCGAGCAGATGCTCGGCGGATTGTTCGCGCAGTCGACTCCCGAACAGAAGGCGGCGATGCTCAATCACGTTCTGGCCGGCGTCGCTCCCGCCGTCCTGAGCAAAGTCGCCGGCGGACAACTCGGCGGCCTGCTTACCGGCGGCACGATCACGCCGGAACAGGCGCAGCAGATCTCACCTGATGCGGTGCAGGAGATGGCGCAGCATGCGGCGAAGCACGACAGCTCGATCGTCGACATGGCCGCGAATTTCTATGCGCAGCACCCGACGCTGGTGAAGTCGATCGGTGCCGGTGCGCTCGCGATTCTCATGTCGAAGATGAACAAGGGGAACGCCTAACCATGGGCAGCATCATCTGGTGGCTCATCGTCGGTCTGATCGCAGGCTGGCTGACCGGCAAGATCATGGGCGGCCCCGGCAAGGGCGCCCTGCTCGACATCATCGTCGGCCTCGTCGGTGCGTTCTGCGGCGGCTTTCTTTTCCGGCTCGTGGGCTTCCGCGCAGCGGGAGGGTTCTTCTACTCGATTTTCGTGGCGACGATCGGGGCGGTGATCTTTACGTGGGTCGTGCGGAAGTTGGTGAAATGAGGCCAGGAGTGCGGACGAGATGTCCGCACTCCACTGTCCGCTATAGCCCCGCGGGAACGTTTCCGCCGTTTGCGGCGAGCTTCTCGAGCAGCTGCCCGTGCAGCCATTGATTCATCGTCACCGTGTCATCGGTGCTGCCGCTGTAGCCGAGTTTTCCGGCCAGTGACTTGCGCGCGGACAGGCTGCTGTCCATCCCGACGAGTTTCATCAGGTCGACCATCGAGTGCTTCCAGTCGAGATCCTCGCCTGAATCTGCCGCCTTTGCGGAGAGGAACGCATCGATGTCGATCGGCGCAGCAGCAGCGGCAGCGGCTGGCGCGGCCGGCGCCATCGAAACGGGCGCGGGTGCAGCACCGACCTCGATCCCATTCATGAGACCGACATCGCCAACGACGGCGGTGATCGCATGAAATGCCTGCTGCTTCGCAGCGATCGAATCGGCCTGCCCGGTGATTCTCACGTTGTCGCCATCGAGGTGATAGTTCAGGTTTCTGACGGAAGGTGACGAGGCATTCTTGATTGCATCCGCGATTTTCTGAATATCCGGCATGAGCGCCTCCTTTGATCGGGGAGTGATATCACAGTGACTCTCACACATCGAATTGAGCATCAGCGCGCGCTGTGCGTAGCCTATGCGACGATTGTCGCGTGACCGACGACGAACGGGATCTCGAAACTCTCGGCTATCGCCAGCAACTGCTCCGCGAGATGGGCGGCTTCGCTAACTTCGCCGTTTCCTTCTCCATCATCTCGATCCTCACCGGCGCCGTGCTGCTCTTCGGCCATGGCCTGAAGTTCGCCGGACGGATGGTGAACTCGATCGGCTGGCCGTTCGTCAGCATGTTGACGATGTGCGTCGCCGCGTCGATGGCGGAGATCGCATCGGCATATCCGACAGCCGGAGGTCTCTACTTCTGGGCGCGGCGCATGGGCGGATGGCGCTGGGGCTGGGTGACCGCGTGGCTGAACATGATCGGCCAGGTCTCGATCACCGCGGGGATCAATCTCGCCGCGGCGATCTATCTCATCGGCGCAGTCACGCACAAACCGGCGTCGTGGTCGGCGCAGCTCGTCGTCATGGTGCTCATCCTCATTCCGCAGATCGCGGTGAATCTGTGGGGCATCCGGCTGACCGCGCGGCTCAACGATCTCAGCGTCTGGTGGCACATCGGCGGCGTCCTGCTGATCGTCGTCTCCCTCGCCGTCTTCGGGCAGCATCACAACTCGCTCCGCTTCCTCTTCTCGTTCCAGCCGAGCGCGAACCTCTTCGAGTCGTCGGCCGCGATGGCGATCGGCGATCGCGCGATTCCTTCGCCGCTCTTCAAACTCATCCCGCCGCTCGCTTCGCTCTACAAGGCCGCGCCGCTCGGATTGCTCTTCGTCCTCTCGCTGCTGCAGGCACAGTGGACCTACACCGGCTACGACGCCTCGGCACATCTCGCGGAAGAGACGAAGCTCGCGCGGATGAACAGCGCGTGGGGCATCGTGCTCTCCGTCGGCGTCTCGGCGATCGCCGGCTACCTCATGCTGATCGTACTGACCTGGTGCATTCCGCACGGCGACATCACGGCAACGGCCAATGATCAGTATCCCGTTCTCTACATCATCGCGAACAACCTCTCGCCGCTGCTGTCACAGGTCATCGCGATCGTGATCGGTGTCGCGATGTGGCTGTGCGGCGTCGCGTCGGTCACGTCAATGGGGCGCATGTGGTACGCGTTCGCGCGCGACGACGGGATGCCGGGCTCGCGATGGCTGAAGCGAGTGAGCGGCAAACATCAGACGCCGCACGTCGCGATTCTCGTCACCTCCGTGCTGTCTGTGCTGCTCTGCCTCTATGCGGCGGCGTACGCCGTGGTGACCTCGATCAGCACGATCTGCCTTTACCTCGCGTACGGCATTCCGATTCTGCTGAAGCTCCGCCATGGATTGAAGGCCGAGGCTCCGTGGAGCCTCGGCCGGTGGTCGAAGGTGGTGAATGGGATCGCCGTGGTCTGGATCGCGTTCATCACCGTGATCTTCGTCCTCCCACCGAACGAGCTGGTGTTCTGGACGATGCTAGGGCTTACGGCCGTTGCCTGCGGTGCGATTGCCGTTCGGCCTTCAACTGCTGAAACTGCGCCTTCTGCTCGTCGTTGAGAACGGCCATCAGCTTCTGCTCCTGCGCTTCGTGCAGTTGCTTCATCTGCGTGCGATTCGCCTGAAACGTGGGCTCGAGGGACTGCACTTTGGCCATGTCGTTCGCTTCGACGGCGTCGTGAATCTCCTTGCGCGTCTGTCTGGCCTGCTGCAGGAACGCTTTGTTGTCCTGATGGAACGAGCGCTCCAGATCCTGCCACTGCTGCTTCTGCGCGTCGGAAAGATTGAGCTTCTCTGCGAGCTTGTCGCCGCGGCCGTGTCCGTGTCCACCCGGAGCTGCGACCGCCAGTGGCGCGCTGAACAATACGCTGCTCAGTGCGACGACGACTGCGGTAATCCATTTGCCTTTCATAGCTGCCTCCTTGCTGCCGATCAGACGGAGGGACGGCGGGAGTTGTTTACCGCCGCACCGCCGGGCAACCTACAATCACCTTCGCTTGAAATCCGAACGACTCGCCGCAATCCTTCGGGACCGTAACGGTCAGCTGCACGACACGCCGTATCCGATTCTTCTGCTCGCACTCGCGCATGGGGAGAAGAGCGCGGTGCTCGAGATCCGCCGCAACCAGCTCGAGAAGCGGATCATCTTCGACGCCGGTTCGCCCGTCGACTGCTGGTCGAACATCGCGACGGAGACGCTCCTCCGCTTTCTCGTCACGCAGAAGAAGATCACCGAGGCGGACAGCCAGCTCGCGCTGAACGCGTCTGCTACGCAAGGCATCCCGCTCGGTGAAATTCTCACCGAACGCAAGCTCATCACGCCCACTGAGCTCTATCGCATGTTGCAGCAGAACCTCGGCCGCAAACTGCTGGAGCCCTTCAGCTGGAAGACGGGAACTTACGACATCACCTACGACGTGCCGGCCGTCAGCTCTGCGCTTCGCGTCAAGACGCCGCAGCTCCTCATCACAGGCATCATGAAGGTGGAGGCACAGGAGACCTGCGACGAAGCCTTCGCCGGGAGCGGCGGAAAATATCTATCGCTCGTCTCACATCCGCTATTCGGACTCGGCGACATCAAGCTGACGAAAGATCAGCAGAAGATCGTCGAGGTGGCCCAGAAGGCGGTGAAGCTCGACGAGGTCCGGAAGTCCGCGGGCATCGAAGCCGACGATCTGCACCGCATCCTCTACGCGCTGATGCTGCTCGGCATCGTCGATCTGACTGACGAGCCGCGCATCGAAGTGCCGGCATTCTTCGAAGATATCGACATTCCGGTTCCCCAACCAGCCGTTGCACCACCTCCGCCGCCGCCGACACCCATCGCTCCCGCTGCCGCGAACGCGGAAGAAGTCATGGCCGCCTACCTCTCCTTCCGCCGCAAGGATCCGTTCGAGCTCCTCGGGCTCGCGGAGACCGATGGTCCGATGGCGTTCAACCGGCGCTTCATCGAGCTGTCCGATCATTTTCATCCGTCGCGCTTCGATGAGAAGGCTGCGGACGGATTGCGCGAGAAAGCACAGGATGTGTTCCTCGCCTACGCGCGCGCCTATGCGGAGCTCGCGCATCCCGATCGCCGTGCGGCTTTGATCAAGCGGCGCGAAACGTTGCGCGAGGAAGCGGCGGCGGCAGCCCAACGCGGCACTGCAGCGCTGATCGACCCCGAGGCGCTGCACAAGACAGGAAGAAACATGGTGGCCGCGGGCAAACTGCGCGAGGCGCTATCGTCGTTCGAGATGGCAGCGGAGTGCGATGCGCAGAACGGCACGTATGCAGCCGAGGTCGCCTGGGTTCGTTATCAGCTCCAGGTAACGCCGCCCCTCGCTGCATTGAAACTGCTCAAGAATGCTCACCGCATCGACCCCAATGCCGCGGTCCGCGAACAGGCTGCCACCCGGCTTGCCTGGTTCGAT
>CAZKID010000034.1:0-5212 GCA_964552405.1 uncultured Thermoanaerobaculia bacterium | reverse complement strand
GGCTGCATTCAGGCCGTGCTCGGACAGAAGATGGAGGCGAGCGCGTACATTGACCGCGCGGAGAAGTTGCTGAGGGGAGATCCGCGGGTGGCGGAGGCGAAACGTAAATATCGATTGTGAGTACTGAGTACTGAGTTCTGAGTTCTGAGTGAGGAAAGGTTTTACTCAGAACTCAGTACTCAGAACTCAGTACTAGAATCTCTCGTGCCCTATCACTGGAATGCCTTCGCTGTTCCCTGGGCAGTCGTCGGGGTTGCTCTCTTCGTTCTCTCTGCAGTGATCTTCACTCGGCAGCGGGCTTCGCGCGTCGGCGTCCTCTTCTGCGTAATGATCACGCTGGTTGGCGTCTGGTTCGCGGCATTCACGTTCATGTTCGTCGCGGATGATGGAGACGTCGCTGCGATCTGGGCACGCATCGCGCTCGTTTTCGTCTCCTTTCTCCCGGCCGCGATGTACGACTTCACGACGACGGCACTACGCCTCCGCGATCAGCGCATTCGCGTAGTGCGCGGACTCTGGATCGCTTCAGGCACCTTCGCGCTGCTTGCCGCGTTCACACCGTGGATCGTCAAACGGACCGAGCTTCACCCGTGGGGCTGGTACCCGCGCCTCGGCATTCTCGGACCGCTGTTCCTCCTCTTTTTCATCAGTGCACTGATGGCGCATGTCGGCGAGGGCGCCGGCGAGCTTCAACGCACGAGCGATCGCAGACGAAAGCAGCGCGTATCGCGCATGCTCATCAGCTTCGCCGTCGTCTACCTCGCGGCAATCGATTTTCTGCCGATGCTCGGCGTCCCGATGCGGCCCATCGGTTTCATTCCCGTGTTCGGATTCATCCTCACCGCGTGGGGAGCGATCCGCCGGCACAGGCTGCAACACATCACCGCGTCGCGCGCCGCTCGAGAGATCCTGCAGACGATGGCCGATGCGCTGTTCGTCATCGACGCCGACGCGCGGATCCGCGTCATCAACGGCGCCGTCACCACACTCCTCGGCTACAGCGACGTGGAGATCATGGGGCGCTCGATCGATGCGCTCGAGCCGCATGATCTCGACGATACGATCTCGCGCACACTGGGAGAGCTCGCGCGCAAAGGGCCGATTCGCGATCAGGAGCGCGTCTTTCGTCATCGCGACGGAACGACGATCGCTGTCAGCGTCTCGATTTCGCCCGTGAGCGGCTCCGCAACCGAAAGCGGCGCGGTCGTCATCGCGCGCGACATCCGCGAGCGCAAGCGCGCCGAAGAGGAACTGCTGCAGTTCACCAAGCGGCTGGAGCAGAGCAATCGCGAGCTCGAGGACTTCGCATACGTCGCGTCACACGACCTTCAGGAACCACTGCGCAAGATCCAGGCGTTCGGCGACCTGCTCGAAAACAAGTACGCAAGCGACCTGCCGCTGCAGGCCAAGGACTACATCGATCGCATGCGCAGCGCCGCCAAGCGGATGCAGGTCCTCATCAACGATCTTCTCGCGTTCTCACGCGTCACGACGAAAGGACAACCGTTCGTCGTGGTCAATCTGGCGCAGATCGCGAACGAAGTAGCCCACGACCTCGAGGTGCGGATGCAGGACACGGGCGGCCACATCTACATCGGCGAGTTGCCGGAGATCGAGGCCGATCCGCTGCAGATGCGGCAGTTGCTGCAGAACCTCGCCGGCAACGCGTTGAAGTTCCATCGGCCGAACGTCCCGGCGCTCGTCAAAATCGATGCGGTCGTCAGCGAAACGCGCTGCCGGATCCTGGTCGAAGACAACGGCATCGGGTTCGAGGAGAAGTATGCCGAGCGCATCTTTACGATGTTCGAACGGCTGCACGGCCGCGGACAATACGAAGGAACCGGCATCGGACTGGCGATTTGTCGCAGAATAGCGGAGCGCCACGGCGGAACCATCGAGGCGCACAGCAAACCGGGAGAAGGATCGACGTTCATCGTCACGCTCCCGATTGGGGTCAGGTCGAAAGTCGAAAATTTGGTCCACAAGCAGTAGAAGAAACGACGAGTTCCAGACGAAATCCACGTTTTCACGCCACAGGAGCTGGAAATTCCTACCTAATGTGCAGCGAAGTTTCGAGTTTCGACCTGACCCCATCTATTGGAGGGTTTCATGGCTGATGTTGCCCGACCCATCGTCATTCTCCTTGCGGACGACGATGAAGAAGACCGGATGCTTGCCGCCGACGCGCTCGAAGAGAGCCGCGTCGTCAATGACCTTCGCTTCGTCGAAGACGGCGATGAGCTGCTCGACTATCTCTATCGCCGCGGCCGCTATTCGGAGGCTGATGCGGCACCCACGCCAGGACTGATCCTGCTCGACCTGAACATGCCGAAGAAGGATGGCCGCGAAGCGCTGCGTGAGATCAAAGCCGACCCCGATCTCCGCCGCATTCCCATCGTCGTGCTCACCACATCGAAAGCTGAAGAGGACATCTACAGAACTTATGACCTCGGCGCTAACTCCTTCATCACCAAGCCGGTCAGCTTCGACGGCCTCGTCGCCGTCATGCGGGATCTCGGCAGGTATTGGATCGAGATCGTCGAACTTCCTCCCGATCGCCTTGTCTGAAGCGGAACCACGTGCCGTCCGAATTCTCCTCGTCGATGACGATGAGGACGACTACGTCGTCACGCGCGATCTTCTTGCCGACAGCAAACGAACCCTCTTCGAGCTCGATTGGATCTCGACGTTCGATGAGGCGCTCGATGCGATCTGCCGCAGCGAACATGATCTCTATCTGATCGACTATCGCCTCGGCCGCCGCGACGGCCTCGAGCTCCTGAAGCTGGCGCGAGCCGCGGGGTGCAGCGCTCCGTTAGTCCTGCTCACGGGCCAGACCGACGGCGAGATCGATCTCGAGGCCATGCGCGCCGGCGCGGCCGACTATCTCGTCAAGGGGCAGATCGACGGGCCGCTGCTCGAGCGCGCGATTCGCTACGCACTCGAGCAGAGCCGCACCCTGCACGCCTTGCGCGAGAGCGAGGAGCGTTACGCGCTCTCGGCGCGCGGCGCGAATGACGGCCTCTGGGTCTGGAACCTCCGCACGAACGACGTCTTCTACTCGCCGCGGTGGAAGTCGATGTTCGGCTACGACGAAACCGAGATCGGCAACTCGCCTGACGAATGGCTGGCCCGGGTCCACTCGGACGACGCGCCGATTCTGCGCAGCGCGCTCGACGCGCATCTGCGCGGGCTCACTCCTCACTTCGAGAACGAGCACCGTATCCGCACGCGTCATGGCGAAGAGCGGTGGATGCTGAGCCGCGGCCTCGCCGTGCGCGACGCGGATGGCATCGCGGTCCGCATCGCAGGATCCTCGACCGACATCACCGAGAGGAAGCGCGCCGAGGAGCGGTTGACCCACGATGCGTTCCACGATGCGCTGACGGACCTGCCCAATCGCGCGCTCTTCATGGACCGCCTGCAGCGCGCAATCGAGAATCAAACGCGTCATGCCACTTCGCGCTACGCGGTTCTCTTCCTCGATCTCGATCGCTTCAAAGTCGTCAACGACAGCCTCGGTCACGTGATCGGCGACGAGCTGCTGATGGCCGTGTCAGGCCGGCTGCGCAACACCCTGCGCACCGTCGACACCGTTGCGCGCCTGGGCGGCGACGAGTTCGCGATTCTCGTCGAAGGAATCGACGACATCACGGCCGCCGTCCGCTCCGCGCGCCGCATCCAGGAAGAACTGCTGCTGCCGTTCGTGATCGGAGAGCACGAGATCTTCACCAGCGTGTCGATCGGCATCGCGTTCAG
The DNA here is from genome assembly GCA_964552405.1 of uncultured Thermoanaerobaculia bacterium. Taxonomy (GTDB): domain Bacteria; phylum Acidobacteriota; class Thermoanaerobaculia; order Gp7-AA8; family Gp7-AA8; genus JAJPHC01. The sequence continues at coordinate 1,453 of CAZKID010000034.1, read as the reverse complement.
CGCGAGCGGCTACACGCGCCCCCAGGACGTGCTGCGCGACGCCGACATCGCGATGTACCGCGCCAAGGCAAATGGCAAGGCGCGGCACGAAGTGTTCGACGCAGCGATGCACGAGCGCGCGCTCAATCTGCTGCAGTTCGAAACGGATCTCCGCCGCGCGATCGAACGGCAGGAGCTGCGCGTCTACTACCAGCCGATCATCTCGATGACGACCGGCAAGACGGTCGGCGTCGAGGCGCTCATCCGCTGGCAGCGCGGCGAGCGGCTCGTGTCGGCGGATGAAATCATCTCCGTCGCGGAAGAGACCGGACTCATCGTGCCGATCGGCGACTGGGTGTTGCGCGAAGCGCTGCAGCAGCTCGTCACCTGGGATCGGGCCGGCATCTGCGAAGGGTTCGACATGCACGTCAACCTCTCGCCGCGTCAATTGCTGCAACCGCATCTCGTCGCACGCGTGAGTGAAGCCTTGATGGAGAGCGGCGTCGCCGCGAAGCGGTTGCACCTCGAGGTCACGGAGAGCGTCCTCATCGAAAGCGCGGAAGCGGCGGCGTCCCTCCTGCGCGAATTGCGTACGCTGGGCGTCGGCTTGAGTCTCGACGACTTCGGTACCGGCTGGTCGTCGCTCAGCTCGCTGCGGCTCTTTCCGTTCGACGTATTGAAAATCGATCGCTCGTTCCTGCTGGATCAGGATGAGCGGCGCGGCGACGACATCGTCCGCACCATTTCGATTCTCGCCCGCCTCCTCGGCATGCAGGTGACCGTCGAAGGACTCGAAACAGCAGAGCAAGTCGAGCGGATGCGCGGCCTCGACATCGATTTTGCACAAGGTTTTTACTTCGCGGCCCCGATGCCGCCGGAAAATCTGTGTTGACATGTTCCCGCTTCTCCTCGCCGCGACACTGACACTGCAGCATTACGAGATCCTCCCCTCGCAACTCGCGGCTCCTCATGCGACGTCGAGCGTCGACAACGGACCGGTCGTCGTCGCGAAGCCGGCGGGGGCGCAGTTGCTCCTGCCCACCGGCTACACGATCTCGAAGTTCGCGACGGGACTCTCGAGCCCGCGCTACATGGCGCAGGCACCGAACGGCGATGTGTTCGTCATCGAGACGTTCGCGAATCGCGTGACCGTGCTGCGTGACACGGATCAGGACGGCGTCGCAGACGAAACGTACGCATTCGTGCGCGGACTGCAGGAACCGTTCGGCATCGCGTTCCATGATGGATATCTCTACATCGGCGACACGAACGCGGTGCTTCGCTACACCTACACGACGGATCAGACCTCGGCCAAAGGCACACCCGAGACGATTGCAACGCTGCCGTCCGGCGGCTCGCATTCGCTGCGCAATCTGGTGTTCGATGCGAGCGGCGGGAAACTCTACGCCGGCGTTGGCTCGACGGGCAACAGTTCGCCCGAATCCGATCCGCGACGTGCTGCGATTCTGCAGAT
>CAZKID010000033.1:13327-22143 GCA_964552405.1 uncultured Thermoanaerobaculia bacterium | reverse complement strand
GTGGATGAGAACCACACGCTCCTTTGGACCGAGCAGATGATGCCGGTGATGCCGGTGGTGCGCGTACCGAATGCCGACCGCGCGATCGACTTCGCGGTCGAGATCGAAGGTGGCAATCGCCACACCGCGATCATGCACTCCAAGAATCTGGACAATCTCAGCAAGATGGCGAAGGCGTGCGACTGCTCGATCTTCGTCAAGAACGGGCGCTCGCAGGCGGGGCTCGGACTCGACGGCGAAGGCTACTGCTCGTTCACAATCGCCAGTCCCACGGGTGAAGGTCTCACGGGGCCGCGCTCGTTCTCGCGCTGGCGCCGCTGCGTGGTCGTCGACCACTTCAGGATCACTTGATGAAGAAAACCTCCGCGCTCGCGGTCCTCGAGTTCGCAGACATTCCTGCGGGCGTGTGGGCCGTCGATGCGATTTTGAAGAAGGCGCCGATCGCGTTCGTGCGCGCCGGGACGGTGACGCGCGGACGCTACCTCGTGCTCTTCGGCGGCTCGACCGCCTCGACTGCCGAATCGCATGGCGAAGCACTCGCGACATGCGGCGGCACGATCATCGATCACACGTTTCTGCCCGATGTGCATCCCGCGCTGTTCGACGCGGTCTTCGGCAAGAAGCGCCGTTCGAACGGATCGCTGCTCATCATCGAGACGGAGACCGCAGCGTCCATCGTGCGCGCGGTCGAAGCGGCGATGAAGGGCACGCCAATCGAGCTCGTGGAAGTGCGGCTCTCCGATGTGGGCCTCGCGGGCAAGGGGATGGCGCTGCTCTCAGGCTCGCTGCACGATATCGACTACGCGGCGGAGCTCGCGGCACACGGCATTTCGAGCGCTGCGCCACCGCGCGGCTTCTCGCATCGCATCATCGCGGCACCGCACGACGTGGTCGAGCGCGACATCACCGCAACGACGCGCTTCGATGACGCGCCGCTGCTCGAGCTCGATGGAGAGTCTGCCTGATGCTGCTCGGACGCGTGATCGGTCAGGTCGTTCCGTGCATCGTCACGAAGGGACTCGAGGGCGTGCCGATGCTCATCGTGCAGCCCCTCGACAAGACGCTGCAGCCGAAGGGCAAAGCGATCGTCTGTGCCGATGCGACACGCATGGCAGGCGAAGGCGAGCTCGTGTCGTATGAAGGTGGACGCGAAGCCGCGATGGCGCTCGAGCCGTCGTTTGTCCCCGTCGATCACGCGATCATCGCCATCGTCGATGGAGTGAACATCGAGTCATGATCCTCGGACGCGTCATCGGCGAGATCCACGGAACGATCAAGCATCCGTTCTATGTCGGGAAGCGCCTGCTCGTGATCGAGAAACTCGATCAATACTGCAAGCCGCTCGGCGATTACCTGATCGCCGCCGACTCGGTAGGCGCAGGCGCGGATGAAACCGTGCTCGTCCTCGACGAAGGCAACGGCGCCAGACAGGTGCTCGACTCGAACGATGGCCCGGTGCGCTCCGTCGTCGTAGGAATCATCGACGACGTTATGTGCGAGTAGCACGACCACGGAAAATGTGCCGCATGACCCGTCAGGTTATTATTCGCGCCGTTTGCCTGTGACCGTTCGAGCTTCCTTCGCCCTTTACGGCGCCGCGATCGCCGTCGCCCTCGCACCGCTTCTGCAGCGTCGTACGACTCCTGGCGCGTTGCCGAGCGGTATCGCTGCGATGGGTTGGGACGCCGCGGGTCCGATGCGGCAATTCGCCTTCATCGTCGCGATGGCGCTGCTCTTCGGTGCTGCGGCCACGCTGGTTCGGCGCTACGTCGTCGAGCGCCAATGGGCGATGACGACAGCGTGCATTGCACTGGCGAGCGCGCCGATCACATTGATGCACTTCGGCAATGTCCGGCACGTTCTTCTGCATGGCGTCATTGCAGCCGCCGTCGTGTTCCTGCGCCACATCGACATGAGGTTCTCGCGCGCCGACATCGTGTTGTTGCCGGTTGCGCTGGCGTATTACTTCGCATTTCTCGATCTCGATTTCGGACACACGCCGGCGGCGACGCTGCTTCGCGCGGCGGGGGCAACGCTGGCGTTGCGCATCGCCGCCGCGAAGTGGTCCCGTCTGTCGAAGCCGGCGTATGCGTTTGCAGCGGCACCGCTCGCGTTCGTCGTGCAGATGCAGTGGGTGCGGCCGGGACCCGCCGGCGTGATCGTCGTGCTGTGGCTCACCATCGTTCCGTTTCTGCTCGCGCGTGCAGTGACCGAGGAGCGATTGAGGCGCTTCGCGATGTGGATTGCGTATCCGATCGCGGTCGCAGCCTACTCGCTTGCGCTGCTCAGCATCGTCGAGCCGCCGCATGTCGACTTCTTCGAAGATGGTCACGATCTGCAGCCGGCGAACGAGATGCTGCGCGGCAAGGTGCTGTATCGCGACATCATCCCGATTCATGGCGCGCTCTCCGACGGCGGTCTGGCGTGGATCGTCATCAAGCTCGGCGGAGACTCCGCCGCCGCAGTTCTGAAGACGCGGCTCGTACTGGCATCGTTCAGTGTCGCCGCGATTTACTTCGTCGCGCTCGCCGCAACGGGCAGTGCGGAAGCAGGCTTGCTGGCCGCATTTCTCGCGCTCGCACTGTTTCCGGCACAGGCGATCTGGCTGCGCGCGCTCTTTCCGCTGGTTACTTTGGCATGCTCTGTCGCATCGGTCCGTCTGCGAAACGCGCGTTGGTTGATCTCTGCCGGTGTTGCGTTGGTCCTCGCCGCGCTCACCAGCCTCGATCTCGCTGCCGCCTCAGCGATCGTGGCGTTCGTGGCGATCGTCCGCGCGTCCGATCGAGCGCGATCGCTGAAGCTCTTCGCAATTGGCGTCGCTGCCGCGGCTGTCCCTTCGATGATCGTCTTTGCGGCCGGTGGATTTCTCATCGACGCATTTCGCGTGACGCTCACCGAGGTGCTTGCGATTCGCAGTGCGTATGTGATCGCGCCGTTGACGGTTCCCGACTGCTTCCGTTCGCTCAGCGGAGTGGTGATGCGGCTGACCGATCGCGCCTCGATTGCGTTCATGGTGTGGGTGCTGGCGTTGATCGGCTGCGCGGTGGTCTTCGGTGGTGCGCCGCTCCGCGCGCGCCGTCGCGATGCGACCTGGCTGATCGCGGTGTGGATCGTCCTCGCGGGTGCCTCCTACGTCGAGCGGCTGCACTTCTACCTCGCCTTTGCCGCGGCGGCATTTCTCGTGTCGCTGCTCTTCAGAATGCTGCATGGACCGCTGCGGCAGACAGCGGTCGCGCTGACGATCCTCCTGGCGCTCATCGCCGGACCGTTCGATCACATCTTCAACGTTGCGACTCCGCTCCGCCGCAGTCGGGGACTTCCCCGCAATGGACTCCTGCCGTTCGCTGGCACCCGCCGCAGCGTTGGTGCACTATTCGATACCGGCTCCGCCGCGGCGCTCGGTACGACGCAGCGCTTCCTGAGCACGTTGAAACCGGGCGAGACATTCTTCGACTTCGCCAACGCCGGCTTGCTCTATTACCTCTTCGAACGCGAAACGCCGATTCGCTATAACAGCGTGATGATGTACGAGTCGGAAGCGGCGCAGCGCGAAGTGATCGCCTCGCTCGAGCGGCGGCGTGTCGCCGCAGCTCTCATCGTCTTTCCGTCCGCGCTCTCCAACGTCGACGACGTACCCAACCGCGAGCGTGCGCCGCTGGTGTGGCAATACCTGCAAACGCACTACACGCCGGCGCTCGATGAAAACGGTGTCGTTTTCTGGCGCCGGCGATAAAAGAGCAGCAACACTGCCACCACGATCAGGGTGGCGAGCGAGATGGTGCGTCCGCGAACGAATGAGTCGGGCAGGTAGCGCAAGGTCACGCGATGAGCGCCCTTCGGGACGTAGATACCGAGGAAGGCGTGATTGGCGTAACGCCACTGGATGCGGCGATTGTCGATGTAGGCCCGCCAGCCCTGCCACGCTGCCTCGGAGACGATGACCCAGCCGTCGCCATCCATCGTCACATCGAGGTCGAGGCCGTTCGCTGCGCACACAGTTGTCGCATTTCCTCGGGCGTTGTCGAACATCGCCTGCCGCTGTTCCGGAACCTCGATCCATGCGGTGTCGAGGAAGTCAGAAGCCTGCAGCATTCCCGGCAGGGCGCTCTGCTCGAAGCGGATATGGCGTGGCACGAAGGCACGCGGGAGTGCGCCGCGATTCACGGTCACGCTGGTGCCGTCGATGAAGTAGCGGATGTTCAGAAACGATAAGAACGGCCGCGTTGGGTCCGTGATGACGTTGAATGACGCGATCTGCGGCGTCGACCAGAGCGGGTAGGTTTGATACAAGCGCTCGAGCGTCATCGCTTCGTAGCCGCGCGCGTCTTCGAGGCCGTACATCGTGGCGTCGTTCGGAATCAGTGTGTAGTTCAGCCCCGCGATTCGGAAGGGCTCGCGCGCGTGGCGTGGAATCGAGCCGAGCGCGGGTGCGTCGGGGAAGAACGCTTCGCGCGGCAGGGTCGGAACCATGCCGCCATCGACGGCTGTACGTTCGAGCAGAATGACCGCGCAGATGATCGGGAGCGCAATGCCCGCGCGGACTCGAAGCGCGAGAAGAAACGCAATCACCGCGAGGGATACCGCTTCGATGAACACGAGGCGATCGCGGACAACGAGGAATGGTGCGGTGGCGGCGAATGCGAGGACGATGACGCCGGCGATGCGCGCTCTTGTCGACGACGGCCAGTTGTTCGTCGCGATGCCCGCAAGCAGCGCCAGCGAACATGCGGCCGCGTATGCGAGCCGCTCATTCAATACGACATCGAAGAGCGGGAGTGCGTGCAGAATCCGTGCGATGGGCAAGGCATTCGCACCCGCCCACGCGCTGAGGATTGCGAGCGCGGCGAAGAACCAGGTCTCGCGCTGCCTCGCCGCCCATACGAGCGCCAGCAGAGCGAGTGCGAGCGCGATGGAGCCTGTGCGCCAGTTGTTCGCGTCGAAGTCCGCGGTCATCGTGCCGCGCCACGGCTGCCCGCCCCACGACGGCAGAAAGGAGCTCGCCGTCCGCCGCTTCACGACGTCCGGCATCGCCGGCCATGTCGTGTGTTTATAGATGCCGGTGCGAACGCCATAGTCGTGAGTCTGTGGCGCCGCCTCGAGAAATGGCAGCAGCGCGAACGCAGTGAGGAGGAGCGCAAGTACGCCGCCCACGAGTGCAACGCTGAGTGGGGCTGCGCGCTTTTGCGCGAACAGGAGCTCGAAGCCGCCGTAGAGCGCCCCGATGGCCGTGATGTGCAGCAGGGTCTCCGGATGCCCTGTCAGGATCAGGAGGACGAAGGACGTCGTCAGCAGCGCCGCACTTCGCAGTGACGGGCGATGCACGATGAAGCGGACCGCGGCGAGGATCAACGGGAGGTATGCCCATGCGCGCGATAACGGCCACTCGACGAAGAACGCGAGCATCGCGCTGAACATCCAGACGGCGGCCGCGATGAGCGAGGCATGTTCCCGCAAGCCGAGCGTGCGCGCGAATCCGAACATGGAAAATGCGGCGATGAAGAACGTGATCGTGGCTGACCAGGTCAGCGCCGCCGGCGCGGAAATCAGGAGCGAGAGCAGATTGAAGATGTCGTACGGCGCGGGTTGCATCGCGCCGGCAAGAACGTCGCCGCAAAGGATGTAGCGATTGAACAGGGGCCACACACCGGCGCGCCACGACTCGCGAACCGCCTGCTGCCACGGGATCATCTGCGTGTACACGTCGGACAGAACGGCGTTGTGTGGCGAGGCGACACCATAGTGCTGCGCGAGTGAATGCAGCGGCTCGGCCATGAACGGCAAATCGATCGGGCCGTACACGCGTCCGGTCAGCAGCGCGCGGCCGGTGATACACATCGGAAGCAGCAGGAGCACGAGGCCGGATGCCGTGGAGATGCGCTGCAGGCATCTCGTCCATGCGAACAGGATGATTGCGGCAGTCACGGTGTACAGAACGAGCGCTGACAAGCAGCGGCACTATATCCTTCACGCTCATGACTTCGACGCGCTACTGGATTGCCGTGAGTGCGATCGTCCTCGCGACGCTCATTCGCATCGCCAGCACACACATGGTGTTCGCACAGACGCTCGACGAGCCGGTGCATGTTGCTGCCGGTCACGAATGGCTGACCAATGGCACCTACCGGCTCGACTTCGAGCATCCGCCACTGCCGAGGGCGCTCTTCGCGCTGCCGTTTCTTCACGACCGTGCAGAACATGCGAACGACAATCTCGAGCGCGGCAATGATCTTTTCGCGCTGCACGATCACTACATTCACAACCTCGCGAGAGCGCGTCGCGGGAACCTGCTCTTCGTCGCGGCCGCGGCCTTCGCGATTGCTGCAATTGCTCGAAGACTCTTCGGCGATGCCGCCGCGCTTTGCGCACTCGTGTTGTTCGCGAGCCTTCCGGCGATTCTCGCTCATGGAGGGCTGGCCACGACCGATATGGCCGCGGTGGCCGGATTCGCCGTAGCACTTCAGGCGCTGCTGCTGTGGTGCGATGAGCCGTCGTGGGCACGCTCGGTCCTGCTCGGCGCGGCAATCGCGTTCGGTGTCTCGTGCAAGTACTCGTTCGTCGGGTTCTTTCCAGCTGCCGCACTCGTCGTGTTGATCGTCCGCCGCCGTTTCGCACCGGGCAAGCTTGCGTTGTCCGCGGCCGTTGCCTTCGTGCTCGTCTGGGCCGGCTATCGATTCGAGTACCGAACGCTGGCGGATGCGAATCCGGACGCGCTTCCGCTCGCGCGCGCCGCTGGCATTCCTGATCGCTGGACGCACGTCCGCATCCCCGCGCCCGATCTCGTATTCGGCTTCGTCGCGATTCGCGTGCACAATCAGGCGGGCCATTCCGCGTTTCTTCTCGGCCGCACTTCGCAATCAGGTTGGTGGTACTACTTTCCGGCCGCGCTGTTTTTCAAGACTCCGATTCCGTACCTGTTGCTTGCGGCGGCAGGCCTCTGGCTCTTGTTCCGAACACGACGTGCCGGACGATTTCTGGCCGGCCTGGCGGCGGTCATTCTCCTCATCGCCATGAGCTCGCGAATCAATATCGGCGTGAGACACATCCTTCCGATCTATGTTCCGCTGTCGGTGATCGCGGGTGCCGCTGTGGTGGAGCTGTGGCGCGCCAATCGCGCAGCACGCGTTGCCGTTGCCAGCATGCTTTTGTGGCTCGTTGCGTCGAGCGCCCTCGCGCATCCCGACTACATTCCCTGGATGAACGCGTTTGCCGGGAAGCGTCCGTACCATGTGCTGCTGGATAGCAATTACGACTGGGGACAGGACATCTGGCGTCTCGCCGGCGTCTGTCATCAGCGAGGCATCACCTGGCTCGGCTACGACGTCGTGACGAGCATTCGCGCGGGCAGCATCGGAATCTCAGGCGGCGAGATGCTGCGCGAGAACGCGCCATCGCACGGCTGGTGTGTGATCAGCGAGCAGAAACTGGAGCTGGCCCGCGTGAAGAATCCGCACGCATACGATTGGCTGGAGCGTCAGCCGGGATTCGAGCGCATCGGAACGACGTTGCGCTTTTACCATTTCCCGTGACTAGCGCTTGACCGTCCTTCGTCTCGCGCTTCCCGCCGTTTGAGTTACTGCCAGCGTCGTCGTGTTGATCAGCAGCGTTCCGCTTCGCGCGGTCGTTCCCTTGTTCGGTTCCACGTTGATGCGGACGTCGAGATTTCCCGAGTGCACACCGGGGCGGTCGACGGTGATCCAGCTCGACTGCGAGTAGATGCTCCACTGACAGCTGCTCGTCGTATAGACGTAAAGGCGTGCCATGCCGCCGCTTCCGGCGAAGTCGGTCGAGCTGTTGTCGACGAAGTATCTGCACTGCGAGCTGTCGGCGATGCTGAATGCGACGGAGTTGCTGACCTTGCCGTTGACTTCGACGCTCACAGGAGCGCTGCCGGCCGGGATCGGCGGCGTGATCGCGGTGATTTTCGTCGGCGTCACATCCAGTACATAGCCGAGATCGTTACCGAAGCGCACGATGTTGTTGTCGTAGTTCGTGCTGAAGTTGGCGCCGTTGATCGTCAGCGACGCTCCCGTGAACGCTGATGAAGCCCCGAGGCTCGTGATGGATGGAGCGGGTGCGGTGGATGGAGTGAATGTGTGTGGCGCGAGCGCATCGCGAGTTGGTGTCGACCAGTAGACCTGATTGTTGATGCGAGCCGGTGCGGCGCCGGACATGGAGAGGATCGTCTCTTCCGGATAGTGTGGCGAGGGCATCTCCAGGTAGAACGGTCCGGACGTGACTGTGAACTGCCGCGTCGAATTCAGTTTCTCGAGGCCGGGCCCGAATACCTTCGAGACCGTGATCGTCGACGTGCCGGGAATATTGAGCGTGATGAACGAATCGGTGAGCGGCGGGATATTTTCGCGCCACGGTCGTGCGGGAATGTCGGCCGGCGAAGCGCCGCCACTGCCATCCGGGATTCCACCGCTCCATGTTGCGGAGTGCGAGGCCTTTCCAATCACCTCGCCGAAGTCATAAGCCCAGTTGCCGTTCGCATCCGCAAATGCTCCCTGCATCACGAAGAGCTCATCGAGCTGACTGAGACCGCTGTTGCGTGGATTGCCGCTGAGTGACGTGAGCGTGGCCGGGAGCTCTGCCTTCAACGCGTTGTAAAGCTCGAGCAGCGTGCGAGGCTTGCGCTTGCGAAAGATCGTGACGATCTGATCGGCCGGAACGGTGATGGAATCCTGCGCCGTGTGCATGGTGACGGCGAACCCCCACGTCGCGCCTGTCGTGTTCCGCACTTCGTAGCGCTGTGCGGACAACGCCCCCAGCATTGCCGCGATCCCTGCCTTCAGCACCGCCGATCTCCGTCGCAA
>CAZKID010000033.1:0-13317 GCA_964552405.1 uncultured Thermoanaerobaculia bacterium | reverse complement strand
GCCTGTCGTGTTCTCGACTTCGCCGCTCTTGTCGTAAAGATCCCACAGCATTGCCGCGATCCCGAACTCTTCTCCGCGCGGCAGCTTCGCTGGTGTTCCGCCTTCGCGCCGTGCTTCCCACAACTGAGAGTTCGACTCCGAGTAATAGCCGTCATTGCGAGTCGCGCGCGTTCCGCCGTCGATGATGTTGTTGTAGTAGAGCTGTGGCTCGTGATCGAAGTCGAGGATGTCGGACGAGACCCACGCCCAGAATGTCGCGAAGCCGTCGTCCAGGGCTGCCGTGGAGTAGCTGTTGGCAAAGCCGTAGTGATAGGCGTAATTCCGTTTCGTATCTTCCGGGCGAAACGCCGGAGGCAGCAGCGCGCCGCTATTGATCTCGCTGAGCATGTAGTGACCGAACTCGTGCCAGAGGACGGTCGGATCGCCGCCCGGAAGGCTATCGCGCGCCTGCAGCACGATGCTCGAGGGAGTGGGGCAGGTTGGCGGCGCGGCGGTGGGGCAGTAGAACGTCGACGGCGCGTTGAGATAGACCTCGAGCGGGAGGTTGTAGGTGAGCGGCCGGTCATCGATGTACGTGCGCGCGATGTAGATCTCGCGCCAGACGTTCCAGTACACCTCCACGCCTGCTTCGGCGTTGACCGCGGCCGCGGTCGACGAGAAGTCGGCATCGATGCTGGCGCGGTCGATGTTGACATTCTTCGTAGTCGCCACATCCTTCGACAGTTTGAACGGCTTCGAGTAAATCTCGATCGGCTTGCGATCGGATGGTGTGGCGAAGACCATCAGTTTCGCCAGCGCCGGATCCGGATCGCTCTGGAGCTTGATGTGCAGACGATAGTCCTTCGTGTAATCGAAGCCGGCGGGCGGCTGCAGCCGATACCACGACTTGGCGGTGTTCGACGGGTTTTCCCGCGCGTAGGTCTTGAGGACGACGCTGCCCGACGGATCGAGCAGTTCGACAGGAACGTCAGGCACCCACCACGTCTTGTTGCCATACACGCGGCTGATCGTTCCGGTGAGATCGGATGCTTGCGGAGCGGGATCGAGAAACCAGATCGCCGATTCCGAGACTCGGAAGTCATCCTGGAATCCGAACTTGTCGACGGCCGTCACCTTGAAGGTGATGTAGAGATGAACCGAGGGGCCGATGTCCAGCGGAAGCTCGCTCCAGTTGCATTGCAGCGTTCCATTGATGCTTGCCGCTCCGTTCAACCCCGACTTTACGACGTCGGCAGCGGCGCACTTCTTCGTGTCATCGAAGCCGTCCTTCGTCGAAATGCGCACGGACGTCTTCAACGTCAGCGAATAGGGCTGCGTGATCGCCACGCCAGGCGTGAACGTCGTGTTGAACGAGAATTGAGGTGTCAGCGGACTATCGAGCGAGACCGCCGACTCATCCGCGGAAACCGTACCGGCGATGATCGAGGGAACGTTGAACGTCGCCGAGCCTGCCTGCGTACCTCCAACGCACGAGCCATTGAAGGGAATCGTCAGCGATGACTTTTCGGTCTCGTTCCACAGCGGTGCGGCATCGCAATCCGCGTTTCCCACCTGGCTGACGGTCTTGCTGACGGAATGAGTCTGCGCCGACAGTGGAACCATCGGAACGATCATTGGAAAGACGACGACTGTCCACGACATCCATCGCGCGAGCCGCATGCTGTCTCTCTCCCTCACTGAATGTAGAGAGCAAGGGCGATTCCTGCAACTATTCGTTGAGCGGGCCCGGACCGAGGACAGCCCTCAAACTGATTTCGCGCCAGGATTGGGCCAGGGTCATTCGTCAATTCCCGAGACCATGTTCATGACGAGACGCTTGAACTCGTCGTCCGTCGCCTTTGATTTGGTGAGAAAGCGGGTGCGGCCGAGTGTCAGGCGCTTCTTCTCGTCCGCACTCAGATACCGCCCCGTGTAAACCAGCACCCGCAACTCACGAAGCGCGGCGTCCTTTTGCAGTTCGCGGATGATTTGAAATCCGTCGCCGTCTGGTAATCCGACGTCGAGAATGACGAGGCGCGGCCGCATCGCGCGGATTTGTTCCAACGCTGCGGTGACGGTGCGCGCCTGCCGGATCGACAACTGTTCCGCGGAGAGCTGGCGCGTGATGATGTCGAGCAGCGCTTCATCATCTTCGATGACGAGAACGTCACGCGCGGTTGCGTCGGTCACGATCGAACGCACCATCGATGTGAGCTGCGTGGAATCGGTAATGTCGGCGAGGATGTAGCTGACGGCTCCCGGGATGCGAAGGGGCACCGCGGGGAACTGCTTGGCGACGACGACGATCGGAATGCTCGAGGATCGCTCGGCTGCACCGATGTCGTGGAGGAGCGTTTCGCGATCGGCATCTCCGACGACGATGACGGCGACATCGGATTCTCCGCTCATGGCTGCTCGCAGGAAGGTTTCCTCATCGGGCGACTCGATCACGGTCAACCCTTCGGACTTGAACAGTTCCGCGAGGCGGTCGTTCGTTCCGGACGGCTCATAGAGGAGAAGGGCCGGCTTTCTGCCGCGCGGTTTCGACACGTTCACCCGCGGCAGCTCGAACCAGAACGTGCTGCCGGCTCCTTCGACGCTTTCCACGCCCACGCGTCCGTGATGCTCTTCGATGATCGCCTTGCAGATCGCGAGTCCAAGTCCGCTTCCGCCTTTCGAACGAGCATCGGAAGATTCGACCTGTTGGAAGCGATTGAAGATCCGCTCTTGGAATCGCTCAGGAATACCGCGGCCGTGATCGCTGACGGACACGACGACGCGATCGTCGCGCTCGGCCGACGAGATCGTGATCGTCGATCCTTGCGGCGAAAACTTGATCGCGTTGGACAACAGGTTGACGAGAACCTGGACGATGCGGTCGCTGTCTGCCAGCACACGAGCGAACGTCGGCGCCGCCTCGATCGAGATCTGCTGCGACGCCGCGAATGCGCTGACCGAATCGATGGAGCTTCGAATCAACTCGTGCAAGCTCGTCTCGACGATGCTCATGTCGAGCCTGCCGCTGTCGAGCCGGTCGAGATCGAGAATGTCGTTGATCAGACCAATCAGCCGCGTGCTGTTCTTGTGCGCGATCGTAACGACTTCGTTCGCGCCCGGAGGGAGCGCCCCGAAGACACCTCCTGCCAGGAGATCGAGCGAGCCGCGGATCGAAGTCAGCGGTGTGCGCAGCTCGTGGCTCACCGTCGAGACGAACTCGCTCTTCAGCCGCTCGACTTCCTTGCGGCGGCTCAGGTCCTGAAACATGCCGGCGAAACGTGAGCCTTCTGCGGTGCCGAACTCGAACAGCGCGAGCTCGATGGGAATCGGCTCTCCCGATTTCTTTCGCACTTCCCACTCGGTGACCTGCCCGAGCGAACGGCGGTGTGCTTCGCGCAGATACTCCTCGGCGTTGGAGACTCCGTTGGGGACGAGTGTGGTAAGAGGCTGCCCTTCGAGCTCAGCGGCGCGATAGCCGAGAATTTCACACGCGGCGGGGTTGATCGTCTCGATCAAACCATCGCGCGTGAAGGTGAGGATGCCGTCGAGCGAATTTTCCATGAGCGACTGCAGACTCTGGCGGTTCGCGCGCAGCGATTCCTCCGCACGTTTTCGATCTGTGATGTCGCGCGCGACACCGAGGAATCCGTCGAGAGAGCCATGCGTATCGTGAGTGGCAGTGACCACGAGGCTCACGGTGCGGCGCGCGTTGTCTTTGCGAATGTAGGTCCACTCGCGCTCTTCGCTTCGGCCGGAGCGCGCGGCCTCGACGAACACGTCGAATCCTTCGATGCGTCTGCCGAAACGCGCCGAGAGCTCCGCGCCGCGCGCCACGACCTCGGCGTGATCGTGAAAGACGACCGGCGTCTGGATCCCAATCATCTCGCCGGCCGAATAACCGAGCAGGCGCTCCGCTCCTGTGTTGAAGGTCGTGATCAGACCTTCCTGATTCGTGCCGATGATGCTCACCTCGGTCGCCGCGTCGAGGACCGCGCGAAGCCGGTCTCGCGATTCGGCCACTTGTTGCTGCGCGAGTCTTTGTTCCGTGACGTCGCGGAAGATGCCACGGGTGTCTCCGCTCGCCCTGACGATGAGAGTCCCTTCGACGATCCTGCGTTCTCCTCTCGAGGTGATGAAGGTCAGCTCGTTCTGCTGTGCGCCATCTCCCCGCAGGCGCCGCTTCAGAATGTCGCGGCAATGGTCGTGCTGTTCCGGAGCGATGATGTCGAAGAGGGTCAGTGTGTTGATTTCCTCCTGGTCGTAGCCGAGTGTGCGAAGCCATGCGGAATTGACGTAGACGAGGTGGCCCGTTGCATCGGCGAACTGGATCAGATCGGAGGCATTCTCAAAGAGATCGCGATAGCGCGCCTCGCTCTCGCGCAACCCCGCCTCGGCGCGTTTCGAGCGGATGGACTCCGCGAGATGCGAGGCTATCGTCACTGCGAGCCGCGTGTCGCGCGCATCGATGGTGGCGCTCTTGTCCGCTGTGAAAAATGTGAGGATGGCGAGCGTGTCGTTGTCTCCGCGGACGGGAAGCGCAAGCCCGGCCGTCAGCCCTGCTGCGATGGCCGCACCGCGGCGGACGAAATCGCCGGCCGAGAAGTCGGTCAGGATCTGTGATCCTCGAGTCGCCCACGCTTTGCCCGGCAGCCCTTCGCCGCGGGAGAACGTGAACGTGCCCGAATACCGGTCGAAGTCTGCAAGCGGTGGGCTGTCCCGATGCCACGAGTGGACGCGGACGAGCCGGCCTTCGCGTGGTACCCACGCTTCGCCCATCGGTAGTTCGAGCGACTTGCAGAATCCGGAGAGCGCGATGTCGAACAGGCGTTTCTCATCTTTGGCATGGGCCGCGTCCGCGCTGAATGTCTCGACCAGGCGAATTTCTCGTTCAGCGCGGCGCCGCTCCGTCACATCCCGTGCGATGACGACGACGCTCGTTCCCGATTCCCGATGAATCTCGCCGGAGGAAATCTCGACGAGTCGCGCGGTGCCATCGCGTCGATTGGCGCGCAGTTCGATCGTTTCCTCTTGCAGCAGATCGCGCCGGAACGAGGGGAGGAGCAATGTCAGAGGCTTTCCGATGACCTCGTTCGCGTCGTAGCCGAAGATGGCCGAAGCGGCCCGGCTGAACGATTCGATCCGCGAATCGCCGTCGATCGCGATCACCGCGTCAGCGATGCTGTCGACGAGGTCGCGGAGATTGCGTTCTCCCCGGCGAAAGGCGGACGTCATGTCGTCTGCGAGCGAGACGGCACGCGCGCGCGTGTTCGCAAAGGACCAGAGAATCATCAGCACGAAGATTGTGATCAGACTGCCGCCGATCGCGATCGAACCAAGCTCGCGGCGAGCCGCCCTGTCGGCTCCCGCTCCCGGTGCTCGTGAAAATGACGCTACGAGTGATGTAGCGAATATGTCGATCGGCTGTTCCACTGTTCTGTCGTTCGTTGAATTTGCCACTCCGTGCCGGTAGATGACGACGGAAGGTTTGCGACGACTCCATACCGCGAATGAGAGGTTCGAAGCCTCGGCGAGGTGGAGAGAACGGAAGAAGTCCTCGTACTTCACGCCGATGTAGACCCAGCCGAGGAAATGGCCGTTGGCCGTTTCGACGGGACACAACATGAGAAATCCAGGACGGCCGCTCTTGTCCTGAACGAGGACGATCGGTTCCGTCATCGCGGTCTGACCTGAGTCTCGCGATGCGACAGCCGCGTCTCTCCGGCTGCGCTCCGAGGCGATATCGAAGCCGATCGCCGCCTGGTTCTCTGCCCGCGGCTCGACGTGAAGGATGACGAACGACTCTGCTCCTTCATTCGCCGGACGAATCGAAAACGATGGCATGTCGCGTCGCGCACGCTCAACGAAGGCGGCGCGCTCCGCGCCCGGTACGGCTGCGATGTATCCGGTGCAGGTGATTCCCGGGTAACGCTTCGGAACGTCGAGCGAGTCGGTGAACGTACGCCAGGAGTCACGCGACACGACGTCCCCATGAGTGATCAGCAGCGCGCGTGCGCTGTCGAGGAGGTGCGAATACTCCTGCAGCCGCAGCGCGATTGCGCGTGTCGTGAACTCCGCGTCGCGATTCAGGCTGCTACGGGCGTCGTTGTCGATGCGGATGCGCTCGTGCCGGTAGATTACGAGCGTGGCGACGATCAGCAGCACTGCCGCTGCGGCGATGATGATCCACGATCGCCGCGGCAATGGGCGCGTCATCCGTTCTTTCCATCGATGAATTTCTTCATGACCCATTACCTCGTAACGGGCTCATCATGAGTGCTGGAGGTTAACGGAAGATTACTTTGCGAAGCGGTAGCCGCTACCACGAATCGTTTCGATCAAGAGCGGATTCGTCGGATCGCGTTCGATCTTTTCGCGGATTCGACGGATGTAGACATTCAGAATTTTCTCGGAGCGTTCCTCGTCTGCCCACATCTCCTCGAGCAGCGCATCGCGCGTGACCACGCGTCCGGCGCGGCGCGCGAGAAACAGGAGCAGATCAAACTCTTTCGGGCCGAAGGAAACAGCGGCATCCCCGATCTGCACGCGCCGCTCCTCCGGCATGATCACCACGTTCTGAATCTGGATTCTCTCGGGTGGCGGCTCACGATCGAGCTCGACTCGGCGAAGGTGAGCGCGAACGCGGGCCACGAGCACCGATGGCGCGACGGGCTTGACGATGTAGTCGTCTGCTCCCGCCTCCAGGCCCGCAACGATCGACTCGGTGTCGTTGCGAGAGGTGAGCATGATGATCGGAATCGTGCTGCGCTCTCTCAGCTCGCGGCAGAAGGGGACTCCGTCGCCGTCAGGCAGCATCAGATCGAGCAGGAGGAGATCGGCGAACTCTCGCAGCAGAGTCGCTCGGCACTGACCGAGGGTTCCAACCGATGAAACGCGGATGTTGTCGTGCTGCAGCGCGACCTCGACCACCCGCCGCGTCATCATCTCGTCTTCTACGAAGACCACATGCGCATCGGTCATGTGTGCTGCTCCAATTTGTACCATAGAGGGCGTGGAGTGCGGACGTCTCGTCCGCTCACTTTTGGGGAGACTCGATCGCATGCCGCGTTGCGTCGTCGAGCGTTTTCAGGATCTTTGTCACATCCACCGGATGCGGATCATCAGCCATCGCGCGATACAGATTCAGGAGGACATGAGTTCCCGTCGCGGTGTCGCCGATGGTTAGAGTCCTTTCCAGCTCCCATTCCTGATCGATCGTGCCGCCGTTGCGCATGATCGCGCCGAGCGCGTCCTGCAGGCCGAAGCGATTCGCGGTCTCTTTTCTGATCTCGACATCGGCGAGGAAGCAATACAGCGCGCCGCCCCAATAGGTGCGGCCCCAGGTGTGCGTGTGATCGAGTCCGCGGTCGCCGGCCTGTGGCAGACCTTTCGGCAATCCTTCTTCGAGCTCCGCCCACAGCTCGGCCGGCGAATAGAGTCCAGCCTGCACGCGCGCAATCGGCTCGACGTATGTCGCGATTCCCTCTTCGATCCAGTGATGCTCGCGCGCGACCGACGGAAACGTGAGATGCGTCATCTCGTGGGTGAGCTGCCAGTCGGATTCGAAATCGGATGCGGGCGTCTCATCGCCGGCGGCGATCGCGATTGCCGCGCCGCCTCCTCCCATCGCGGTGCCGCTGTCGATGCCACGCCCGCGTCCGATGCGAACGAGCAGCAGCAGATGTTCGACAGGGAAGCGGCCATAGTAGGTCTCGATCGAACGCTGGGCGTTCGTGACCCACTTGCGCAGCAGCGAGGAATCGAGCGCGTGGCCGTTGCGAATGATCGCGAGCTCCGCCGCGCCGATTCGCACGACCTCGATCCTGCCGAACGCTGAATAGACGTCGCGCGGGAACTCGCGCGATAGGAAGTCATCGCCCGCGAGCGGCATCCCGCTCACGAAGCGGCGGCCGTTGGCCGCCGTCACGTGCAGGCGAACGCGATCGGGTTCCTCCTCCGGCCGCAGCAGCCACGTTCCAGGCGGAGCCTCGATCGCATCGCCGAGGTCGCGGGCGAGCTCGAGGTCGCGGGAGGCGGCGGCAGCCGCGTTGAGATCGAAGTCCCATTGCACGAGGCAGAGCTCTCCGCAAGATGGTGCGATCCAGTGATCGCCTTTGCGCGCGACCTGCTTCGACCCAACGCGAACGTTCGAAGTGTAGCGCTCCATCCCGGGAATGATGCGCAGGTGACCGCCCGGAATCCGTGCAGTGATCGCAAGCCGTCCCGGCGCCGTTTCGCGGACATCGTAGGACCACGTCGCGGCGTGCGCACTCATCGTGAACACGAGAGTCAGCAGGAGCGCCGGTGTCATGCGGCCGGCACGGAAGCGCTCCGTCACCATGCGCAAGATCCAGAGGAACAGCCGGTGATGCGTGCGGAAATATCGCGCGCGCAAGACATCCGCCCACTTGTCCGCCGCCTTTTCGCCATTGCGCGCGGGCGAGCCGATCGTGTCATCGAGATGATGCCCGACCTCATGGAAGAGGGTTTTCGAAAGGAGCATGTCGTAGAGAAAACTCCATCGCATGTACCAGGGGATCTCGGGCGGAATGATGTTGTCGACGATGAGCTCGATCCATGGTCCCGATGTCGAGCTCGCAGGATTGTAGAAACCGAGACATTCCCTCGCTTTGTACTTGCGCCCCGCGACGCGGCCGGTGCGTCCCTTCCGCACCGCCCGTGAGTTCGTCAGCACGACGGACTCGAGTCCCGCGAGATGGCCCGGCGGCAGCGACTTCAAGAGACGCGCGACGGACTTGCGAACTCCCTTGTCCGCTCTGTAGTGACGATAGCTCTCGTGAATGGGCAGCATCAGCGCACGCCGCGTTTGCGAAGAAACGAGTTTTCCGCGCGGATCCTGAGCGTCGTCAGGGGAAGTACGAGCCCGAGCCAGAGCACGAGTGCTGCAGCGCTGCGAAACAACAGTCCCGCTCCCGCCGTCACGCAAAGCAACCCCGCCTCGGATGGATGATCGAGCCAGCGATAGATCCCATGACGGATCAGAGGCGCATCCGCGCGAAACTCCGTCATGAAGCGAGGTCCGAGCGTGTGGATGGCGACCGCGCGAAGAAGGATCCCGATCGCCATGAGCACGGCGCCCGTGATGAGCGCCGTCATGGAAGCCGCGTGTGCGGTGGTGATCGCAATGAGAAATGTCGCGAGGATCGCGAGGCCTGTCCATGTGGCACGGGGTCCTTCGTCGTCTTCGCGACTCAGGATGACCGATGGCGCGACGAGCATCGCTTCGATGAAGCAGAAGAGCGAAGCGAGGAGGAGGAAGATCATGAACGCGGCGCGATTCGCATCGCTGCACGAGTAGGCACCGATCATCACTGCCGCGTTGATCAGCGTGATGACGCAGCTAAGCAGTGCGTGAGGGGTACGTGGAGATGATTCCGCTGACATGGGCGTCCGAGAGTCCCGAGGCTTTTCCAAGAGCGCGGATCTGGCGCTCCTGCGCAGCGCTGACCTGACCATCGGCCGACGCAATCGACAACGCCGCGCGCACGAGGTTCTCGCGCGTCGCATAGTCGAGCGATTCGGAGATCGCCTCGACGTCCGTTGCCGGATTCGTCACGCGCTTCATCGCTGGCGCGACCATCTGCTCGACGTCGTTGAGCGTCAGAGCGCTGTCCCCGCCGACGGAGCGCATCGCTTCCAACGCGGCGGCACGTGCTGGCTCCGATGGCGAGCCGTCCGCGACGAGCACGCTGAGAAACGCGCGATTCAACGTGGTGCGGATCTGCGTATCCGCCCGTTTCACCTCGATCGCAGGCGCGTAATGCAGAACTTCCGGCTTGAACGTGCCGTGGCAGTAGTTGCACTCGATGTACTCGCCGAGGAGATCGAGCGGAATGAGCGGAATGAAGTAGAGCGTAAAGAAGCGGCGCACCTTCCGCTGCGTGTACTGGCGCGCACCGTTGCACTGCGGACAGTGAAATGTGCCGCTCTCGCCCTTCATCGTGATGCCGCGCGAACCGAAGATGATCACGTGGAGGACAATTAAACCATGGCGCCGGGGGCGGGGGGCACGGGGGCACGCGGGCTCGCGGTGGTAACGTCGCGATCGATGCTCCCCACCGCGAGCCCTCGAGCCTTCGAGCCCTCGAACCCTAGCGGGGGGCACCGCGAACCCTCGAACCCGCCCCAGCGCCCGTCATCCAAAATACTGCCGCGGTGTCGTCCCCAGCATCTTGCGGAACATCGCGATGAATGCGCTCGGCGTGCTGTAGCCGCATTCGAGCGCGACGTGCGTGATCTTCTCGCCGGCCGCGAGCAGCGGCAGCGATCGCACCAGCCGCAGTTGTTGCCGCCATTGGCCGAGGGACATGCGGGTCTCGGAGAGGAAGAGACGCTCGATGGTGCGCTTGCTTGCCCCTGCGCGTGCGCAGAGATCCTCGAGCGAGCGAGGGTCCGCCGGATCCTTCGACAACATCGCGGCGACGCGCGCGGCGCGAGGCTCGACTGGATGTAGGAGTTGAAGAGGTGCGACCTGCAGCGTGCGCAATTGATCGAGGATCATGTCGATGAGATGCGCCTCGCTCTTCACCCGGCGGCGGAGACTCGGAAACGAGCAGGCGTGCAGGATGAGCTCACGAAGCAGGGGCGAGACGCTGACGACCGCGCATTGCGTGAGCTGCAGCAAGCGCGGTTTCAGATAGAGCGTGCGCATCGAGACCGCGCCGTGCATCGTGATCGCGTGCGGAGTTCGCGACGGAATCAGCACCGCGCGCTGGGGAGGCACGACCCACGATCCCTGATCGATGCGCACGGTCATCACGCCGCGGCAGGCGTAGATCAGCTGATGCTCGGGATGCAGGTGCGGCGCGATCTCGAAGTGGTGGGGGAACTCGTACGTCAGAGTCGTGACGGGATTCGGCAGTGCCGGACAGATCTCGACGGCTTGTCGCGTTTGCGACATTTGTTGTCATCGTAACGAAAGCCGGGCGGCGCCTCAAATCGTAGATTGGACCCATGCTCGACAAGACGAACCTCGTGGCCTTCCTTCCGACGACTGACTACTCCCGCGCGCGCAAGTTCTTCGAAAGTGTCCTCGGGCTCGGCTTTCGCTCGCAGGATGACTTCGCGCTGGTGATGGATGCGAACGGGATCATGCTGCGCATCTCGAAAGTCCCCGACTTCGCTGCCAAGCCCTATACGATCCTCGGCTGGCAGGTCACGGACATCGAGAAGGATGCGGCGGATCTCGCCGCGCGCGGCGTGGCATTCGAGCGGTATTCATTTTTGCAGCAGGACGAGCTCGGCATCTGGACGGCGCCGGGCGGCGATCGCGTCGCGTGGTTCAAGGACCCGGACGGGAACGTGCTCTCGCTGTCGCAGCACGTGCAGTGAGGCCTACTGCAGAAGAGCGTCGGCTTCGGCGAGCTCCAACTCGCTGAAGACGCGTACGCCTGAGTCGCGCAGAATCGCCGCGGTCACACCGACGTCGATGACGCGCGTCGACGTGAACGTGCCGTCGTAGATGTAACCCGATCCGCACGACGGACTCCCTTCTTTGAGCACGGCGACGCGGATGCCATGCGCCTCCGCGAGTGCGAGCGCTCGTCGCGCGCCGTCGACGAAGTAGCTCGACACATCACGGCCATCATCGGCGAGTACCTGCGCTTCACCGGCGAGCACCTTCGCGCCGCCGGCTCCGCCAACGATCTCCGCAGGCGGCCGTGGTACGGGCAGGCCGCCGGCGACTTCGGGGCAGATCGGAACGACGCGTCCCTCGCGGATCCATCGCTGCAGAATTTCGTGCTCGGATTTCTTGTGCGCACCGTTGTGCCGCACGGGCTCGCCGAGAAGGCAGGCGCTGATCAGAACTTTTTCCATTGCCTGGAGAACGTCAACATAGAATCGTGGCGAGGATTCCACGCGGAGGAGACTGTCTTGGGAGAGCACTACTACAACACTGAACATCTGAAGGGCTTCGCGACGATCGCCGAGGGCTCGCCGGAGCTCGCGAAAAAATTCTTCGACTACTACGGTGCGGTGTTCGCAGCCGGCGCGCTGACTGAACGTGAGAAGGCGCTGATCGCGCTCGCCGTCGCGCATACCGTGCAGTGCCCCTACTGCATCGACGCCTATACCTCGGAGAGCCTGCAGAAGGGGGCGGACCTCGAGCAGATGACCGAAGCGATTCATGTCGCGTGTGCGATTCGCGGAGGCGCGTCACTCGTCCACGGCATGCAGATGAAGGAGCACGCCGAGAAGGTTGGGATGTGATCAGGCCCAGGGTCACCACGCTGTCGTCGCGGCACGTGCCGTTGGCGAGCGCGGACGAACAGCTTGTGCGTTTGGAGAAAGCGTGCGGGGCGTCGTTCGGCGACTATGTGCGCGAACCGCTGCTGCCGGCGCGACTCGAGATCTTTCAGATCAACACCGGCAAGTTGTGCAACATGACTTGCAGGCATTGTCACGTCGATGCCGGGCCCGATCGCACCGACGCGATGATGAGCCGCGAAACGGTGGAAGCTTGCCTGCGCGCGCTCGATCAGACGGAGGCGACGACGGTCGACATCACCGGCGGTGCGCCCGAGCTGCATCCGGAGTTTCGCTATCTCGTGGAGTCGGCGCGTGCACGCGGGAAGCATGTAATCGATCGCTGCAATCTTTCGGTGCTGCTCCTGCCGCGCAATGAAGGTCTTGCGGCGTGGCTCGCCGAGCATGAGGTCGAAGTCGTCGCGTCACTGCCGCACTATCGGCAACGGAGCACGGACGCGCAGCGTGGAGAAGGCGCGTTCGACAAATCGATCGAAGCGCTGCGATTGTTGAATGCGGTTGGGTATGGGAAGGGCGACCCGAGGCGCGTGCTCTCACTGATGATGAATCCCGCCGGCGCGTTTCTCGCGCCGAAGCAGGGCGATGTGGAGGGGGAGTGGAAGGCGGCGCTGCTACGCGACTTCGGTCTTTCGTTCGATCGTCTGCTCGCGCTGAACAACATGCCGATCTCGCGTTTCCTCGAGTGGCTCGTCGATTCGGGCAATCTCGAGGAGTACATGCAACGGCTGGTTAGCGCCTTCAATCCAGGGGCGATCGCCGGACTCATGTGCCGCAATACGATTTCCGTGTCGTGGGACGGCCGGCTCTTCGATTGCGATTTCAATCAGATGCTCGATCTGGAGGCGGAGGGAGCCTCGACGATCTTCGAGTTCGATTACGGTTCGTGGCAGCGGCGCCGTGTGGTTACGCGGAAGCACTGTTTCGGATGTACGGCCGGGGCGGGAAGCTCGTGCGGGGGTGCGACGACGTGAAGGGTTCCGGGCGAGGTCGTCAGCGAAAAGCAAATTAAGAATTTCAAATTTCAAATTGCGAATTAAGAATCGGGCATTCTCAATT
>CAZKID010000032.1:0-22173 GCA_964552405.1 uncultured Thermoanaerobaculia bacterium | reverse complement strand
GCCTTCTTCTCCTTCATCTCGCTCTCGGTCGCGGCGCCGACGTTGATCACGGCCACGCCGCCGGCGAGCTTGGCGAGACGCTCCTGGAGCTTCTCACGATCGTAGTCGGAGGTGGTCTCTTCGATCTGGGCGCGGATCTGCTTCACGCGTCCGGCGATGGACTCCTTGCGGGCCTTGTCATCGGTGTCGGTGACGAGCGTGGTGTTGTCCTTGTCGATGGCAACGCGCTTCGCGTCGCCGAGGTCTTCCCACTTGACGCTCTCGAGCTTGATGCCGAGGTCTTCGGAGATCAGCTTGCCACCGCTGAGGATCGCGATGTCCTCGAGCATGGCCTTGCGGCGATCGCCGAAGCCCGGAGCCTTGACGGCAGCGCCGGTGAGCGTGCCGCGCAGCTTGTTGACGACGAGCGTGGCGAGCGCCTCGCCCTCGACGTCTTCCGCGATGATGAGCAGAGGCTTGCCCTGACGGGCAGTCTGCTCGAGGATCGGGAGGAGGTCCTTCATCGACGAGATCTTCTTCTCGTAGATGAGGATCTTGGCGTTCTCGAGGACCGATTCCATGCGCTCCGGATCGGTCACGAAGTACGGCGAGAGATAGCCGCGATCGAACTGCATGCCCTCGACGACTTCGAGGACCGTGTCGAGTCCGCGTGCTTCTTCAACGGTGATGACGCCGTCCTTGCCGACTTTGTCCATCGCCTGGGCGATGATGCCGCCGATCTCTTCGTCGTTGTTCGCGGAGATCGTGCCGATATGGGCGATGTCCTTCCCCTCGACCGGCTTCGACAGCTTGTCGATCGACTCGACTGCCGCGCGGACTGCGAGCTCGATGCCCTTCTTGAGGTCCATCGGGTTCGCGCCGGCGGTGACGTTCTTGATGCCCTCGCGATAGATCGCCTGGGCGAGAACGGTCGCGGTCGTGGTGCCGTCGCCCGCGGTGTCGGAAGTCTTCGAAGCGACTTCGCGAACCATCTGCGCGCCGGCGTTCTCCAGTTCGTCCTTCAGTTCGATCTCTTTGGCGACAGTGACGCCGTCCTTGGTGATCGTCGGCGAACCGAACTTCTTTTCGATGACCACGTTGCGGCCCTTGGGACCGAGCGTGACCTTGACGGCGTCAGCAAGCTTGTTGACACCCTTGAGGATCGCCTGGCGAGCCTCTTCTCCGTAAGTAACTCTCTTTGCCATTGCTGTGTATCTCCTTACTCGTTAGTCGACGATTGCGAGGACTTCGTCTTCGCGGAGGATCGTGTACTCGACGTCATCGAGCTTGATGTCGGTGCCGGAGTACTTGCCGATGAGGACCTTGTCGCCCTTCTTGACGTCGAGCTTCATGCGCTTGCCGTTGTCGTCGAACTTGCCTTCGCCGACGGCGACCACTTCTGCTTCCTGCGGCTTCTCTTTCGCGGTGTCGGGGATGATGATGCCGCCACGAACCATTTCCTTGGCGTCGAGTCGCTTGACGACGATGCGGTCGTACAGCGGGCGGATCTTGATGTCTGCTGCTACTGCTGCCATGTTTACTTCTCCTTTCGGTAGTGTTTGCTAGCACTTACGGCGAAAACCGCCGCGGTTCGAAATCTGCGTTGTTAGCACTCAGGCTTCGCGAGTGCTAACAATAGGGATCGCGTTTTATTCTGTCAAGCCCGGCCGGGTACTGAATGCTGAATTCGGAGTACCGAGTAACGGGTTCGTAAAAACTCACGACTCAGCGCTCAGGACTTAGCACTCAGCAACGGAGTGAGTGCTATCGTTCCGCTCGTCATGCGCGACAAATCGATGCTCGTTCTCCTGGCGATCACGCTCTCGCTTCTGCTCTCGCCGCCGGCAAGTGCAACGTGTGGTGGGGGTGGCGGGGGCGGCATGGGCGGTATGACGCCCGGAGGAATGGGGCAGCAACAGATGACCGAGCCGCGCGCGTATCTTGTGCCGTGGCGCGTGTTCAATCCTGCGGAACCGCCCGCACCGAGCCCGATGACGCTCGTGTGGATTCCGGCGGGCCGAACTGACCTCGATCTGCGCGACTCGCGTTCGTTGACGATGTATTCCTCGCAGTGCATCGGCATGTCGCTCGTCCGTCCTGATGACGAAGCGACGCTGACCAAACTCGAGATGACGGGCAAGGCGCCGGCTGCGCTCCTCATCGCGGGCGACAAAGTCATCGCTCACATCGACAACGAAAAGGGCCACGTCCGTCTCTCGAAAGTCGAAGACATGGTGCGCGACGCGGTGCGCGAGCGTGAGAAGACGCTGGAGACGCAACTCGACGATGCGCGAAAGAAAGTGGCGGCGGGCGACAAGGAAGGCGCGATCGCCGCGTATCAGAAAGTGTGGGATGACCGCTGCATTGCGCCGAAGCAGGGCCGTGCCGCACAGAAAGGTCTGCGCAACCTCGGCGTCGAAGTGAAGGACTCGGAGCTGCGCACGACAGATCCGAGTCTCACACCGGAGATGAACGACCGCATGGTCGCCGCGATGAATCGCGGACTCGGGGCGGAATTGAGCACCGATTACGAAATGGCGCGGAAGTTCTACATCGCAGCGTCAAAGCTCGATCCTGCTGATCCCGTTCCCGCACGCTTCCTCGGCGAGCTCTATCGCCACAACACCGGCGAGTGGGCGAAGGCGATCAACACATTCAAGAAGCTGCTGTCGATGCAGCCCGATCCTCTCTCCAAAGCCGTCGCGCTTCACGGCCTCGGCAAAATGACGATCCACATGGGCGACTCTGCGAAGGGACTCGACTTGTTCGAGAAATCGATCGCGACCTATCCGCTTCCACTCACGTATCGCAATCTCGCGGTCTATTGGAACTCGGAGCGCCAGCACGCGAAGGCCGATGGCTATGTGCAGAAAGCGCTCGCACTCGATCCCGATGATCCGTACAACCTGATCTTCGCCGCGACATACCTTGCGGACAACGGGCGTCGCGACGAGGCGTTGAAGATCGCGAAAGACAACGAGAACGTCCTCGCCGCCTCGTACAACCTCGCCGCAATCTATTCGCTCCTCGGCAACAAAGGTAAAGCGATGGAGATGCTCAAGCGCCACTTCTACGAGTACGAGCGCTATGACGACGTGCGCGCGCACGAGATGTGGGAAGCACGCGTCGACTACGTGTTTGCATCGATGAAGGATGATCCGGAGTTCGTGAAGCTGACAGCGCTGGCGAAGTAATGAACCCGCTCCTCTTCGCGGTGGCGCGTGGCGAACACGTGCCTGTGGAGGGGAGCGATCTCATTGCCGAAGCCGCAGCAGAAGGAATGCTGGGACTCGTGGCGCGCGCCGCGACGAATCCGAATCGCGAACTGCAGATGAAGGCCGCCGCGATCGAGGCGCATGCCGTCGCGATGAACGCCGAGTTGACGCGCATCGCTCGCACATTTCAGGAGAGGAGTCTCCGCCTCCTCGCGTTCAAGGGAGCCGTGCTTTCGCATCAACTGTACGGTGCAGCAGGATTGCGCAGTTTCAGCGATCTCGATGTGCTCGTCTCACCCGATGATGCGGATGCCGCCGAGGAGCTTTTGAAGGTGCTCGGGTATCGCGAGCTCGAGCCGCTTGGAAAAGCAGAGCGTGCGATCAATCGGCGTTTCGCCGGCGAGTTTCTGTTTCTCAATGATCGCAACGGAGTGCTCGTCGATCTGCATACGAAATTCTCCAACGAGCAGTTTCCCCTGCGGCTCGACTTCGAGCAGGTCTGGTCGCGGCGCTCCGAGGTCGAGGGCATTCCGACGCTCGGCCCTTCGGATCTCGTCGTCGTGACGTGCAGTCATGCGGCGAAACACCTCTGGCATCGGCTGGAGTTCTTCGCGCAGATCGCAGCGCTGACGCGGCTGGGGATCGAGTGGGACGAAGTCGATCGCATCGCTGTCGAATCAAGGGCCGCGCGGCAGCTCGGTTTGTCGTTTCTGCTCGCGCAGGAACGGCTTGGGGTGGAGGTGCCGCCCATTCCGCACTGCCTCGCGCGCGCGTTGCCGGAGCTCGCTCGCGCGACACGACTCGTCGCCGCGCGACACGATGCAACGGGTCGCGATCTCTTCACGTTGCTCGACCGGCGCCGCGATGCGCTTCGTTCGTTTGCCCTCGCGATCTTCGTTCCGACGCACACCGACTGGCACGGATCATCGCTTCCGGCGTTCGCACAGTGGCTGCTTCGCCCGTTCCGCCTGATGCTCCGCCGCCTGTCGCCATGAGCGGGACTACATCTCGGAAGCGAGACGCGCCGGGCTCTCCTCGTGCGCGCGAAGGAACGACTTCGGATCGCTGAGCACGTTGCCCATCCCCATCCGCATCCCTTTGCGAATCGCACCCAGCGTTACTTTTCCCGTCACGATCGCACCGAGGATGGCGAGCTGCGTCTTGAGCTTGCCGTGTTCCTTGTAGCGCGTGTCGACAGCGTGCTTCCAGAGCCCCGCGTATTCTTTGTAGAACTCGAGCAGCGGCAGTTTCGTGGGCAGCACCGTGTGTGCAATGTCGAACAGTTCCCAATCGCGCGTCTGCACATCCGGCTCGACTTCGTCCCACAGATCCGTCCCGGGCAAAGGTGTCAGAACGGAGAAGCCTGAGTTGTACGCGCCGGTCTCGTCGATCCAGTGTTTCAGTTTCTCGAAGTCCTGACGATCCCAACTCGGATCGACGATGAAGTTCGGCGTGTAGCCGACGCCGAGCTCCTGGAGGATGCGGATGGCGCGGTTGTTGTTGTCGGCGGTGTTCTTCTTGTTGACCGACTTCAGCCCTTCGTCGTCGATCTTCTCGAGCCCAAGGAAGACGGTCATGCGGCCGCACTCTTTCCACTGCTCGATGAGATCGGGGAACTTACAGATGATGTCGCTGCGCGTCTGAATCGTGTAGTGCTTCTTGATGCCGGATGCGATGAGCTCTTGTCCGAGCTCACGACCTCGCTTCACGTTCATCCAGAAGATGTCGTCGGTGATGAAGACATTCGGTGCGTCGATCTGCTGCAGTTCCTGCACGACGCGATGCGGCGACTTCTCCCGGAACGTGCTCTCGTGAAACTTCCAGACCGAGCAGAAGTTGCATTTGAAGGGGCAACCGCGCGCGGTCTCGAGCAGCGCCAGCGGCCGGCGGAAGTTGATGTAGTACTCGTGCGCATAATCGCGAATGAGATGGCGTGCCGGGAAGGGAAGCTCATCGACGTTGCCGCGCGCCGGCGCGTGCCCCGTGTCGATCGGCGTCGCCTGATTGATCAGAAGACCCGGCACCGTGCGAAGGTCGTGATCGCGCTGCCAGGCATTGACGAGCAGCGGCATGACTTCTTCGCCGTCGCCGACGACGATGACATCGATCGGGTCTTTCAGAAAGTACTTCGGATCGCGTGAAGCGTCGTGGCCGCCGACGACGATCAGTGCATGCGGCGCTTCCTGCCGGACCCGCCTGGCAAGGCGCAGCATTCGAAAGCGCTCCGTGGTGAAGTTGCACTGCAGTCCGACGATGTCGGGTCCGAACGCGCGCATCTTGCGAAAGCCTTTGTCGACTCCGTCGATGCGCATGTCAATGATCTGACACGTGTGGTCGGGCTCGAGGCCACCGGCGACACACTCCAGGCCGAGTGGCTCGACGAACGTGATCATTTCCAACCCGATGATTCCGCCGATCGGCGCCTTGAGCAGCGAGACTTTCATGAGGGAAGAAAATGTATCACGGACGCACAGGGCGATTTCGAGAGTCCGCTCCCCACTGTGCTACAACGCCTCGATGGGTTGATTCTCCTCCTCGATCATGTCGAGCTCGCGGAGCGTCGCGTCCTCTGCCGGTTTGCCATGCCGCCGAAGTTTTTCCATGAACAGATAGAACACCGGCGTCACATACAGCGTCAGTGTCTGCGAGAAGATGAGACCTCCGACCACCGCGAGTCCCAATGGTCTGCGCGACTCCGCACCTGCACCGAAGCCGAGTGCCAGCGGCAGCGTTCCCATGAGCGCGGCCATTGTCGTCATCATGATCGGGCGGAATCTCACCACACACGCTTCATAGATCGCCTCCTCGGCTGACTTGCCCGTCTTCTGCGCGTCGAGCGCGAAGTCGATCATCATGATGCCGTTCTTCTTCACGAGCCCGACGAGCATGATCACGCCGACGAATGCGTAGATCGAGAGATCGACATGGAAGAGCATCAGCGTGAGCAGCGCTCCGAACCCCGCGAACGGCAACGCCGAGAGAATCGTGAGTGGATGAATGAAGCTTTCGTAAAGAATGCCGAGGACCATGTAGATCACCGCGATGGCGATGATCAGCAGAAGGCCGAGTCCCTGCAGCGATGATTGAAATGCCTGCGCGGTTCCCTGGAACGACGTCGTCACGCTCGACGGCAATACCTTCGCGGTCTTCTCGATTTGTGCAACCGCTTCGCCGAGCGAGACGCCGGGCTTGAGGTTGAACGAGATCGTCACGGACGGCAGCTGCCCCGAGTGATTCACGCTGAGCGGGCCGACGGTCGGAACGAGCTTCGCGACCGTGTCCAGCGGGATGAGATCACCCGATGCCGAGCGAACGTAGAGCAGCGACAGTGACTGCGGATTCGCCTGATACTCGGGGCTGAGCTCCATCACGACCTGATATGAGTTGTTCGGCGCATAGATCGTCGAGACCTGCCGCGTTCCATACGAGGAGAAGAGCGCATCCTCGATCTGATTCGCGGTGAGTCCCAGCGCGGCCGCGCGCTCGCGATCGATCTGCACGCTGACCGTCGGATTGCGCAACATGAGATCCGTACTGATGTCGATGATGCCGGGGAGCGCACGCATCTTCTCCGTCATGGTCTGCGCAGCTTCGTAGAGCGTCTTCGTGTCGCCGGACTGCAGGGTGTACTGATACTGCGAGTTGGACGAACGGCCGCCGAGACGAATCGGCGGCGGATTCTGCAGCGAGACGCGCAGCCCGGGAATCGCGTTCAACTTCGGTCGCAGATCCGCGATGATCTTGTCGATCGAGTCCTTGCGCTCGCCTCGTGAGACGAGGCGCAGCGAGATGATGCCCTGATTGAGCGTGCCGCGTCCGCCGCCGACGAATGAGAAGTATGTGGCGACTCGCTTGTCCTGCGAGACGATGTCCATCGCCGCGCGCTGATGCCGCACCATATCGGCGAACGAGATGCCTTGCACGGCCTCGAGGCTGATGCGGACTTCGCCCTGATCTTCATTGGGAATGAAGCCCTTCGGTACGGCCATGAACAACCACACCGTCGCGGCGAGCACGACGGCCGAGAATCCAAGCACCGCAGTGCGATTCTTCAGCGACCACTTGAGGCCGCGCTCGTAGCCGGCGAGCAACGCGTCGAAAAAGCGCTCGATGGTTTGATAGAGGTGGCCGTGGCGCTCCTTACCGTGTGCGCGGAGGAACCTGGCAGACAACAACGGTGTGAGCGAGAGCGAGACGAAGCCGGAGACGAGGATCGCTGCGCCGATCGTGACCGCGAACTCATGGAAGAGCCGGCCGAGGATGCCGCCCATGAACAGGATCGGGATGAAGACCGCGGCGAGCGAGATCGTCATCGACAGAATCGTGAAGCCGATCTCGCGCGAGCCTTTCATCGCGGCCTCGAATGGCTTCTCGCCGAGCTCCATGTGGCGAACGATGTTCTCCAGCATGACGATCGCATCGTCGACGACGAAGCCGACGGAGAGCGTCAAGGCCATCAGCGAGAGGTTGTCCAGCGAATAGCCGCAGAGGTACATCACGGCGAACGTGCCGACGATCGACATCGGCAACGCGAGACTCGGAATCACGGTCGCGGAGAGATTCCGCAGAAAAAGGAAGATGACGAGGATGACGAGGAAAAGCGTCAGGAGCAGCGTGAATTGAACGTCGCGCACTGACTCGCGAATCGACTGCGCGCGATCGCGATGAATCTGAAGATCAACGGAAGCGGGTGCTTCCTTCCTGAACGTCGGCAGCAGCGCGCGCACGCGATCGGACACTTCGACCGCATTCGTTCCCGGCTGCTTCTGCACGGCGAGAATGAATCCGCGTTGCTGCTTGAACCACGCGGCGGCCTGATTGTTTTCGACATCGTCGAGGACGACTCCTAATTCCTCGAGATGCACGGGACGTCCATTGCGATAGGCGACGGTGATTCGTTTGTAATCGTCGGCGCGATAGAGCTGACCGTTCGCCTGGACCGTGTACGCGGTGGTGGGGCCGTTGAGCACGCCGGTCGGAAGGTTGACGTTGTTGGCGCGGACTGCCGTGACGACTTCGTCGATGCCGACGCCGCGCGTTGCGAACTGCTTCGGATCGAGTTGAATGCGCACCGCGTACTTCTGGGCGCCGAAGACCTGGACCTGCGCGACGCCGGTGACGGTCGAAATGCGCTGGGCCATGTTCGTCTCGGCGAACTCGTCGAGCTGATACAGCGGCATCGTGTCGGAGGTGATCGCGAGATAGATGACCGGCGTGTCGGCGGGGTTTACCTTGCTGTAGGACGGCGGTGCCGGCATGTTCGGCGGCAACTGGCGCGCGGCCGCCGCGATCGCAGCCTGCACATCCTGTGCGGCATCATCGAGATTGCGCGACAGATCGAACTGCAGCGTGATCGATGTGCTGCCGAGGTACGAGGCCGAAGTCATCGAGTCGAGTCCGGCGATCGTCGAGAACTGTTTCTCCAGCGGTGTCGCGACCGACGCGGCCATTGTTTCCGGCGATGCACCTGGAAGTGAAGCGGACACCTGAATCGTCGGGAAGTCGACGTTCGGCAGATCGCTGACCGGCAACTGGCGATAGGCCATCACGCCAAACAGCAGAATGGCCACCATGACCAGCGTGGTCATGACGGGACGGCGAATGAATATGGAGGCGATGTTCATGATGACCTAGAGCTGCGACTTGACCTCGACCTTGCTCTTCGCCGTCAGCTTCAACTGCCCGTCGGTGACGACGGTCTCGCCGGCGCTCACACCTTTGTCGATGACACTCTGCTGATCCACGGTCTGCGCGATGGTCACGGGACGCATCTCGACACCGTTGTCGCTCGTGACGACGAAGACGAACTGACCGCGCTGCCCCGTCTGCACTGCCTGCGCAGGAACGACAATGGCCGCCGGGCGGTCTGTGAGCGTGACTGCAACGCTCACGAACTGTCCCGGCCAGAGCGTACCGTTGCGGTTGTCGTAGGTTGCCTTGAGCGTGATCGTTCCGGTTGTGGGGTCGACGGCATTGTCGACGAACGTGAGTGTTCCGTGCTCGGGCGTTGCGGCTCCCTGCGGTGTCGCGGAAACGGCGACCGCCTTTCCGCCGAACCTCGCGCGCAGTTGCGTCAACTGCGACTCGGGCACTGCGAACTGTACGTAGACGGGGTGAATCTGATTGATCACGACGAGCGGAAGCGTGTCGTTGGGCTTCACGAGATTGCCGGGGTGAACCTGGAGTGAGCCGGTGCGCCCATCGATCGGTGCGTGAATCTCGCAGTACGAAAGCTCGAGCTGCGCGTTTTGAATCGCGGCACGATCAGCGGCAACGACCGCCTTCCCGGCTTCCGCGCTCGAGGCGATCTTGTCGTACTCCTCGTGCGTCACGTAGTCCTTCTTGACCAGTTCTGCGTAGCGCGCCGCTTCCGCTTGCGCATTGTGCAACTGTGCTTCGTCGCGTGCGAGATTCGCCTGGGCTTGCGCGAGCGACGCCTGATAGGGCCGCGGATCGATCACAAAGAGAAGCTGTCCGCGCCGGACTTCATCTCCCTCGCGGAACGCGACGCGCATCAGCTGCCCGCCGGCGAGAGCACGAACCGCCACGTTCGAGAAAGGTTGAACGCTGCCGATGGTCTTGATCTGCACCGGCACGTCTTTCTGCTCCGCGACAGCGACGGTGACCGGCACTTTTTCGTCGCGCGCTTTCTCCTGCTTTTGTCCGCAAGCCGCTGCGAGCACCAAGGCCAGTGTGAGGGTGATGCGTTTCATCATTTCGTCGTTCCCTGATCCAGAGTTCCTGTGTCGTGCGCGAGTTGAGCCACTGCGATGAACCAGTCGGCGCGCGCCTGGACTTCCTGGGCACGCGCACTTTCGAGAGCGGTCTCCGCAGTCAGGACATCGAGGATGTTTCCGACACCCTCCTTGTAACGATCGCGCGCGACATCGGCCGATTGTTGTGCGCTCGTGAGCAGGTCGCGCGACGTCGTCAGTCGCTTTGTCGCGGTCTGAAGCGCGTAGTAGCTCGTCCAGACTTGCAGCCCGATCTGCTGTTCGAGCGAGCGAACATTCTCCTTCGCGAGATCTGCCTCGGCCTGCGCTTCGCGAATGTCATAGGTGTTGCGGAATCCTGTGAAGAGCGGGAAGCGCATTGCGATCACGGCCGAATACGGCGTGTAGTCGCGCCCGCCGGTGATGATCGATCGTCCGGCGCTTCCGTTCAGGACAACGGAAGGGAGGCCCTGAGTGCGAATCTGATGGACGCGCGCGTGCGCACGTTCCGCTTCCGCGCGCGCTGCCGCAAGAGCCGGGCGTTCGGAAGTTGCCTTCGTGATCAGCTCTTCGATTTTTCCGACGATGCCCGGCGACGCGACTTCCAGCGGCAAGTCGCCGAACTCGTACGTGGTGGTCACCGGAGATCCGAGCACCGTTGCCAGCGTGCCTTCGATCGTCCGGAGTTGTCCTTCAAGCGCTTCGCGGTTCAGCTCTGCCTGTGAGAGAGCCGTGCGTGCCTGCAGGACATCGGCGATCGTGGCGACTCCTGCGAGGTGTCGCGCATCGGCAGCATCGAGCGAGGTGCGGCGCTCGCGCACTGTGGCTTCCTGCGCTGCAAGAAGCGCCTTGGCGTCGAGATAGTCGTAGTAGGTCTGTTCGACGCGAAGAATCACATCCTGGATCGCCTGGTCATGAAAGAGGTTCGCTGCCGCGAGCGTTTGCCGCGCCTGTTCCACCTCGGCCTCGCGGCCGCCGAAATCGAAGAGGAGGTAGCTGAGTGCAACGGATGGTGAGAACGACGTCGTTGCCGTTTGCGACGCAGTTCGCGTTCTCGCCAGGGATGCGTTGAGATCGATTTCGGGCAGGTAAGCAGACTTTGCGCTGCCGAGGGCGGCTTCGGCGGCGCGAGCCTGCAGGTAGGTCGTGCGTGTCTGAGGATTGTTTTTCAGCGCGATGTCGATCGCGCTCGCGAGGGTCAAAGGCTCGGCGTGCGCGAGCGAAGCGAACGCGAGGATCAACACGAGCCCCTTCATCGTGCCGCCTTCTTTCGAAGACCGCGAATGAAGATGCTCGACACGAGCGCGGCGTCTTCTTCGACCGGGTTCGGATGAGTGCTCAACATCCGTTGATTCATCATGGCCATGTTGGACTCGACAAAGAGCGCCGCCGCTGCATGCGGATCGACGTCTCGAAAAATTTCTTTCTTGATTCCTTCGCGAATCGCGCGTGAGGCCGCATCGGTCAGACTGCGGTACCGGTCACTTTGATAACGGCTGCCCCAGACGCGTGTCACCTCGCGCTCGTACAGCAAGACGCGGAAGACATCGCGGCGCTCTTCGAAGTAGGTCAGGTAGCGCAGCGAGTACTGCTGCAGTCTGCGGTCCGGAGAAAGATCACTGCCGAGGATGTGATTCATCTCCTCGACCAGAGGAGTCAGCGCGGCATCCTTCACGGCGTCGAGAAGCTCCTGCTTGTCGCGGTAATGCAGATACACCGTGCCTTTTGCGATGCCGACCTCCTGAGCGACGCGTTCCATCGTGACGCTCTTGAGGCCTTCGCGGCACATCAGACGAATGACCGCCTGCTGAATGCTTTCGCGTTTGAGATCCTGCCAGGCTCTTCCCATTGACTCTCCGGTCAGTTTTTATACGACGGAGTCAGTCAGGTGTTGAGTTACGAAAAAGAAACGCTCCGCGCTTCACCTTTTCTTGGGGGCGGCTCCGCTCAGGATGATGGGGTTTTTCCGATCCAGCCCTTGCGCCAGAAGAAGGCGAGCATGATCAGCACGGTTGCCGCCATGAGTCCAAGCGCGAACGGATAGCCGTGCAGCCAGTGGAGCTCCGGCATGTGCTCGAAGTTCATCCCGTAGATGCCGGCGATCAACGTGAGCGGCAGCATGATCGTCGACAGTACGGTCAGGACGCGCATGATCTCGTTCGTCCGATTGGCGATGACGGAGAGGTACGCCTCCATCGTGCCCGAGATCATGTCGCGCTCCGAGTCGATCGTCTCGCTGATGCGGAACATGTGGTCGTAGAGGTCGCGGAAGTAGATCAAATGCTGTTTCTGAATGACTGGTGAATCGCCACGTGACATGAGATTGAGGAGCTCGCGCTGGGGGAGCGAGTGCCGCCGCAATGCGTTGACGTCGCGTTTGAGATGCAGGAGCTCATCGAGCTGAGCCGGCTGACTGCTCCGGAAGATCTCTTCGTGGAGCGCATCGACGCACTCCTCGATTTTCTCCAGCAGCGGGAAGTGCGCATCGACCATGACATCGACGATCTCGTAGAGCAGATAGTCGGGGCCGTTGTTCAACATCCGCAGGTCGTTCGGCAGGCGCGAAAACGCATCGTCGATGGCCGGCAGCGCACCAGCGTGAACCGTAAAAAGGAAATCAGGACCAAGGAATGCGGCGAGCTTGAGAGTCTGCGTGCGATGTTCGCGCAATTCGACATCCACGGCGCGAAAGACGAAGAAGTCGTAGCCGGGGAACGCGTCGTATTTCGGCAGAGTGTTTGGCGAGAGGGAATCTTCGGCCGCGAGCTCATGAAAGCCGAAGCGCCGCTCGAGTAGCTCCTCGAGCAGCGCTTCAGTCGGATCTTCGATGTCGGTCCAGATTCGCGCGCCGCTGCCGCGCTGCCACGCCTCGAGCAGCGACGCATCTCCCTGCTGGAGTGCGTCGCCGCCCGAGAGCGACACGCGAATTCGTGTCATCGTTTCAACGTCACGAAGGCGGCGAGGCCGAGCAGTGCGGCAAAGAGCAGCAGTGCCATCGGATCGAGTGTCGGAATGGGGGTGCCGAGGGCGACTGCGAAGCCAGCCGTGCTCGAGTTGTTGGCCGGCGCGGAATCGCCGTTCGCGCTCGTCACCGTCGCGGTGTTCGAGTAGTTGCCGGGCGTCGCCGGAAGCGTCGCGGTGATGTTGAATGCAGTCGACGCGCCGGCAGCAAGAGTCGCGGCGGTGCAGGTGACAGTCGATGTGCCGCTACAGGCGCCCGCTGGTGTCGTGCCCGAGGCGAACATGCCTGCCGGGAGGACGTCGGTGACGACGACGTTCGTGGCTGGCGCCGCGCCGTTGTTTGTCACGGTCAGCGTGAACGTTACCGGTTGTCCGGTGAAGTAGGGGCCGGACGACACGGTCTTGTTCAGCGACAGATCGATGATCACGATCGTGGTCGACGATGTGGAGACGTTGTTTCCCGGCGTTGGGTCGAGCGGTGAGGTCGCGGCGGCGTTTGCCGTGTTGGAGAGCGTGCCGGCGGGAGTCGACTGCGCTGTCTGCGCGACGAGCGTGAACGTCGTTGATGCACCGTTGGTCAGCGTCGCTATCGTGCACGTCACGGTGCCGTTCGCACCGACTGCGGGTGTCGTGCAGTTGAACGCGGGACCGCTCTGATTGATGGAGACGAACGTCGTGTTCGGCGGCAGAGCATCGGTCATCGCCACGTTCGACGCATCGCCGGGACCATTGTTCGTCACCACGATCGTCCAGGTGACGTTGCCGCCTGCGGCGACGGTCGCGGGGGAACCGCTCTTCGAGACTGCGATGTCGGCGGTCACGATGTTCGTCGCTGCGCTCGCGCTGTTGTTTGCCGGATTCGGATCTGAGGTCGTCGACGAGACGTTTGCCGTGTTGAGCATCCCGCCGCTGACGGAGGCGTTGGTGTGCACGGTCAGCGTGAACGTGGCGGAGGCGCCGGCGGAGAGCGTGGCGATCGTGCAGGTCACGGTGGTCGTGCCGCTGCAGTTGAACGCGGGGCCGGTGTTCTGGTTCATCGACACGAACGTCGCCTGTGCGGGAACTGTGTCGCTGAGCGAAACGCTCTGTGCGTTGCTCGGACCGTTGTTCGTCACGCCGATCGTGTAGGAGACATCCTGGTTCTGCACCGCCGTCGCCGGCCCGCTCTTGGTCACGACGACATCGGCGGACGCGGTGAGTGTCGTATTCGCCGTCGACGAGTTGTTGCCGGCGTTGGAATCCGAGGTCGTTGTGCTGACGGTCGCGGTATTCGAAACGGAACCGGTGGCGCTGGGTGATGTCGACGCGACGAGCGTGAAGGTTGCCGTGGCGCCGGCGGCGAAGGAGGCGTTCGTGCAGGTGATCGACGACGTGCCGCTGCAGCTGAACGACGGACCGCTGTTCTGGTTGAACGAGACGAAAGTCGTGCCGCCTGGGAGCGTGTCAGTGAGCGAGGTGTTCGCCGCGGCATTCGCGCCGTTGTTGTTCGTGACCGTAAGGGTCCATGTGATGTTCGAGCCCGCGTTCGCGTTGGCGGGACCGCTCTTCGCTACCGAGACGTCGGTCACGCCGGTGACTGTGGCCGAGGTCGACGAGCTGTTGTTGCTCGTGTTCACATCGTTGTCGCTCGTGACAAACGCAGCGTTGGTGAGCGTTGCGCCGTTCGCGAACGCCGGATCGACGTTCAGGATGAGTGTGTAGTTCGACGTAGCGCTGCCGCCGAAGTTGTTGAGGAAGCAATCGATGGTGCCGGCGAATCCCGGGGGCGGTGTCGTGCAGCTGAAGACCGAGCCGCTGTTGTTCGTCAGCGCGTTGAATGTCGTTTGCGACGGCAGCGTATCAATCCAATGCACATTCGTGGCGACATCCGAACCGTTGTTCACCAGATTGATCGTGTACGTGATGGTTTGACCGCCGGTGGCCGATGCGGGCCCGCTCTTGGTGATCGCCGGATCGGCTGACGTGACAGTGAGGAGGGAACTCGCGGTGTTGTTGTCCGGATTCGGATCGACGTCGCTCTTGACCGTCGCCGTGTTGTCGAACGTGGTGCCTGCGACTGTGCCGCCGGGGATGTTGGCGGTGAGCGTGAACGTCGTTGTGGACCCGGCTGTCAGCGTGGCGAGGTTGCAGGTGATCGTGCCACCAGCACCTGCCGAGGGTGTGCTGCAGCTGAATGCTGGACCGCTCTGCGACAGGGACACAAAGGTCATCGTGCCGGGGAGCGTGTCGTTCATCTGCACAGTCGTCGCGTCGCTGGGACCGGAGTTGAAAACGCTGATGGTGTACACGACGTTGGAACCGGGCGGCGCAGAGCCCGGACCGGTCTTGAGTACTCCGGCGTCGGCGTCGGGAGACGGGACAGTCGTCGACGCAGTGGCGGTATTGTTCTCGTCGTTCGGATCGGCGGCGCTGGTCGAAACGGTTGCCACGTTGTTGAAGGTATCTCCGGGCACCGCACTCGGAGGGATGTGAAACGTAAACGTAAAGTTCGCGTTGGAGCCGGCGACCATCGTGGCGTTCGTGCACGAGACGGTGCCGTTCGTGCCCACGGCTGGCGTGCTGCAGGAGAATGCGGGATCTTGCGTGAAGCTGACGAAGGTCATGCCCGTGGGCATGACATCGTCCAGTCTCACATCGGCATCATCGGGACCGGCGTTGACCACTTGCACGGCATAGGTGACATCGGTGCCAGCGGCCGCGGATGAGGGGCCGATCTTGGAGACTCCGAAATCGGCCTGCGCCTGCGCGAAGAGACTGACGGTGAGGAGCGAGGTGAGAACAGCGACCACCCGTAGCGACGTACGCAACACCATAAGATTTTCTCTCTCCCTCGGGCTGTTCGTGATTGTAGTCGCGGAAGAACAAAAGTGAAGGCGCGGATTTGCGCGCCTCACTTTTGTCTATAGCAGGTCATTGAGTGGCGTGTACTCGCGGCTCTGTGAATCGGCCACAGCCTTGTACGTGATCGCGCCCTTGTAGACATTCACGCCTTCGGCGAGCCCGGAGTTTTCCTTGATCGCCTTTTCGAAACCGAGGTTGGCCAGCATGCGTGTGTACGGAAGCGTCGCGTTGGTCAGTGCGATGGTCGATGTGCGAGGCACTGCACCCGGCATGTTGGCCACGCAGTAGTGAATCACGTCGTCGACGACAAACGTGGGATTCGAATGCGTCGTCGCATGTGCGGTCTCGACGCAGCCTCCCTGATCGATTGCGACGTCGACGATCACGGAGCCCTTTTTCATGTCGCGGATCATGTCGCGGGTCACGAGCTTCGGGGCGGACGCGCCCGGAATCAGGACGCCGCCCACGAGCACGTCGGCGCGTGCGCACGCGTCCGCGATGTGAGCCTTGTTGGAAGCGAGCGTGTTGACGCGGCCCTGGAAGATGTCATCGAGATAACGGAGACGGTCGAGGTTCGTGTCGAGGATCGTGACGCGCGCCCCAAGTCCGATCGCCATCTTCGCTGCGTTGATGCCGACGATGCCGCCGCCGATGATCACGACGTCGCCGGGCAGTGTGCCCGGAACTCCGCCGAGCAGAATCCCGCGGCCGCCGTTCGGCTTCTGCAGGTAGTACGCGCCGATATGGACCGACATCCGGCCAGCGACTTCGGACATTGGCGTCAACAGCGGAAGCGAGCCGCCGCGGCCCGTGATCGTCTCGTACGCGACGCCCGAGATCTTCTTGTCGAGTAGCGTCTTCGTGAGATCGGGAACCGGTGCGAGATGAAGATAGGTGAAGAGAAGCTGTCCGTCCTTCATTCGCTTCAGATCAGGATCGATCGGCTCTTTCACCTTCACGATCATTTCCGACTCATTGAAGACGGCGTCTGCATCAGGGAGGATCTTCGCTCCCGACGCCTCGTATTCGGCATCGGCGAAACCACTGCCGTTGCCCGCATCCTTCTGAATGAATACGGTGTGGCCGTCCGAGCTCAGATCTCTGACGCCCGACGGCGTCATTCCCACTCGGTACTCGTTGTCCTTGATCTCAGTCGGTACACCAATCCGCATTGCCGTTCTCCGTTTCTCGTGTAGTCGGCGCGCATTCTATCGCCGAGAGGAGGCACGGAGGACGACGGAGGTTAGTTCGGACGACGCTTCGTCGGCGGGGGAGGTGCCGGCAAGCCGAACAATGATGGTGCGATGGCCTTAGCCGAAGCGAGCGCGTTGAGGATGCCGTATCCGTACGTCATGTCGTAGCCCGGTGCTCCCTTGTCCGTGGCGCCCGCGAAGAGCGCGCTGCGTACGTCACGTGCGGTTGCGGACGGCGCGAGCGACCAGACGAGAGCGGCGACTCCGGAGATGTGCGGCGTGGCCATCGATGTTCCGCTGAGCGTTTTGTAAGACTCGTCGCGCGAGCTCGCTGCAATTGCATGCGCGCCGAGAATTTTCCGCCCGTCTTCGTACGAGACGCCGAGGGCGAGAATCCATGGGTAGTCGAGATCGTCCTGGTAGTCCTTACAGTCGGTGGCCTGGCAGTCGAGTCGGATCAGCGTCCATGCCGACAGGTTTTCGGGGCCATCCTTGAAGTTGTAGATCACGGCAGCAGTCGCACCTGCCGTCATCGCGTTTTTCACTTTCTCGTTGAACGTGAGGTTGCAGTCATCAAGCGTGCCCGTTCCGCATCCACGCTCGATCACCGCGATGTGGCCGGCGACCTGCGGAGGAAAATCTCCGACGCGACCCAGATTGCAGAAGACGAACGATGAGCTGACATCACGTTTTGGCGATCCCCGCAGTGCGGACGCAGTCACTGTCGTCTGGCTATCGGTTTCTACATCCGCAACATGGACCGAGCCGACACTCGTGGTCGATAGCACCGCCACACCGGGCGCGGAGATACCCATGTTGGGACCGGTGTTCGAGAAGCTGGCGTGCGTCAGGGTTTGATCGATCGCGCCGGCCGCGATGACGGTTGGAAATCCCCCCGGATATTCGAGCTCCGCCAACCCCGTGTTTCCAGCGGCGGCCACGGCGAGGATCCCTGCGTCAAAGATCGTTTGAAATGCCTCGCGCTCCGCGTCGTCTCCGGGACCACCAAGCGAGAGGCTGACGATCCAGTGTCCTCCTCGCACGCGTGCCTGCGACATGACCCAGTTGAGGCCCGTGACGACGCCTTCCGTATCGCCCTTCCCGTGCGAATCGAGCACTTTGACTGCCCACAGGTGCGCATTCGGTGCAACACCCACGACGCCAATGCCATTGTTGAGTGCTGCGATCGTCCCCGCGACATGCGTTCCATGACCGTTGTCGTCGAGCGGAGCCGTTTCCGGAGCGAGCGTGTTGTATCCCCCCAGATAGTTACTGCCGATGTCCGGGTGCGTCGAATCGATCCCGGTGTCCATCACAACCACGTTCACCGGCTCGGCGTTCTTGGCGAGATCCCAAACCTCGGGCGCGCGAGTTGCCGCAACGCCCCAGGGGATCGTCTGCTGCGCATTGAACTTCGAGACATCGGATGTCGTCTTCGACATGCTCGAAGGATCGAGATCGAGCAGATGGCACTCAGTCACTTTCTCCACGTATCGGACATCGGACGACTGACGCAGATCCTTAACTTCCTCTGGCGTCAGATCGGCCGCGAAGCTGTTGAAGTTGTCGAGCTGCCGCACGCGATGCTCTACAGCTTCGCCGTCGTTGTGCAGAATCGGGAGTTTACCGGCGCGAAAGGGGTGCTTGAGTGCGACGATGTAGCGAGTCGCGGCGGACGCGTTGAAGGTGAGTAGCAGGAAGAGAACGGGAGTGAGTTTGCGGAACATAGTGACCGATGTGATTACGGCTCCCGAGAGGGAGCCGTCCAATCCGATGCGATGCGCTTATCTGCGAAGGAAACGTCTGCCCTGCGGCGGCGTGATCGGCCAGCCGATGTCGCGAAGCTGATCGATGGTCAGATCGCCTGTGTGCGTGAGGTCGCCATTGATCGCGGGTTCCATGAGCAGGTTCGGGTTCGCAGTCACGTCGAAGTGGTAGATCGATGAACCTGCCTCGATCGTGCACGGCGCATAGAGTCTCGCATAACCGTCTTTTGTCGTTCCGGCAAGCGCAGTCGGATCGAAGTGAACCGTTGCGTTGACGGTGCTGCCGAGTGCGGCGCGGATGACACCTCCATCGGCCTGCGTGACGCTGATCGCCGGAATCGTGACGGTGTCGTCGGAGCCACCCATGCCCGGAGGGAAGCAGGTGTCGGCCTTGTTGTCGGCGACGATGATGCCGACCGCGCCTGCACCCTGAACGTTCTTTGCTTTTACTGTGAAGTTGCAGTTGCCACGGTCGACGAGTGCCCACTTGCCTTTGAGCGCCGCTGCGTTCGTGAGGTCCTGACACGCATCGAAGGTCGATGTGCTGGTGGAGTCCGTTCCGTCGAGTGCCGCGGCGATGTCGCCAGTGAGCGAGATGTTGGCGACCGACGCGCCGAAGGAAGCCGTGCCGATGTCGTAATTCTTCGCAATCGTCGAAGGCCCGTTGATCGTCAGTACCGTAATCGGTTTCAGATACGTGGCCGCATGCTGCTTGGTGAGCGAACCATCCCATGCGAGATGACCCGTGTTCACCATCGAGACGAGGCGCTGTTCGGGAGACATCTGTGTCCAGCGAAGGCCCAGCGTGTCGTCGTACGTGTGTACCTCGAACACTGTTGGGTTGCTGCCGCTGAAGTTGCCGCTGTTCGTGCTCGTGTTGCCCGCAAAGCCGAGACCATGCGCGAACTCATGAAGAAGGACGGCGACGAGGTCTTCGTCTTTTCCATGATTCCCGTCGTAGCCGTAATACCAGTTCGTGTCGCCGAGGCACGTGGCGTTGTCGACGAGCGCGTTGAACTGTGCGCGAATCTGAGAGGCGCCCGGATTGAGATCCTCACCTGCGAGGGCGTTCGCGAGGGCCAGCGGATAGCCAACGTGCGCCAGAGGTGCGTTCTTGAAATCGGAAACGTAGACCGTTGGTCCGGCCTGGCCGAGAATCGCGGAACTTGCCGTGCAGGGAGATCCGGTCACGTTGATGGGCGCGAACGTCGCGGAAATGGTGATGGGAACTTTCGAGTCGAGAATCTCACCCCAGATCGATGCGGCGTACTTGAATGCATTCAGACGCTGTTCGCCCAGCGTAGTGCCAGGGTTTCCCCCAATCGGAGCGACAGGGGTCGGGTCGTTGAAGCCCGTTCCAGCGGCGTCGTTGTTTTTGATCGTAATTGTGACGCGTGCGAATGCATTGCTGGCGAGCAGCGACAAGGCGAGCGTGATGATGAGAAGTGTCTTGCGCATTGGTTACTTCTCCGAGGGACGAGCTGCCTCGTCGCGGTGATTTCGTTCGAGGAACGAGCGCATCTGCCGCTCGCTGACCACGCACGCGGTCGCGATTGTGCCATCGTCGTTCTTCTTGGCGACCAGCACGTTCGTGGTTGCAGGAATGAATGTCATTCCATGTGACACGATCGCGTCGCCCGCGACTTCGAACAACGCGCT
The DNA here is from genome assembly GCA_964552405.1 of uncultured Thermoanaerobaculia bacterium. Taxonomy (GTDB): domain Bacteria; phylum Acidobacteriota; class Thermoanaerobaculia; order Gp7-AA8; family Gp7-AA8; genus JAJPHC01. Next base: position 1,846 of record CAZKID010000032.1, on the reverse strand, counting down.
CATCGTGATCGGTGAAGCCGCAGCAATGACATCGAGCCCCTGCCGCGAAGCTTTGGGAGTGGCCTTGGCATCCTGTGCCATTGCAGTGCCGGTAAGCGCCAGCGTGGCGAGCATCGCAAGAATCAGACGACGCATGCTTTTCTCCTGTGTGTGATGTGGAATTACAGAAGCCCAACAGGCTCGTGGCTGGTCCACATTCCGTAGTACTCAGATAACACAAAGGGCCGCCCGAATCCGGCGGCCCTTTGACTGATTTGGTTGCAGCTTTGAAAACTAAGTCGTGGCGTGCGCCGGCTTCGCCTCGGCTTCCGTCTGAATGCGCATCCCGTAGAACGAGCGGTAGACGAAGATCATCGAGATGAAGAAGAACACCGCCGACAGGATGTGGGTGAGACCTTCCTGTCCGCTCTTGGTCATCTCGACGGCGAGCTCGACGGCGAGGAGGCCGAAGAGCGTCGTGAACTTGATGACCGGATTCATCGCGACCGAAGACGTGTCCTTGAACGGATCGCCGACCGTGTCACCGACGACCGTCGCCGCGTGAAGGGCTGTGCCCTTCTCCTTCAGCTCGACCTCGACGATCTTCTTCGCGTTATCCCAGGCGCCGCCTGCATTCGCCATGAAGATCGCCTGATAGAGACCGAAGAGCGCGATCGAGATCAGGTAGCCGATGAAGAAGAACGGCTCGAGACAGGCGAAGGCGAGCGTCGAGAAGAAGACGGTGAGGAAGATGTTGAACATGCCCTTCTGCGCGTACTGCGTGCAGATGGCAACGACCTTCTTGGAGTCTTCGACCGAGGCCTTCTCTACGTTCTCATCGAGACGGATGTTTTTCTTGATGAACTCGACTGCGCGATAGGCGCCCGTCGAGACGGCCTGCGTTGATGCGCCGGTGAACCAGTAGATCACCGCGCCGCCGACCACGAGTCCGAGGAGGAACTGCGGATGGAGCAGCGAGAGCTTGTCCGTATTCACCGTCAGGCGGTTCGTGAGCATGACGATGATCGAGAAGATCATCGTCGTCGCGCCGACCACCGCGGTTCCGATGAGCACCGGCTTCGCCGTTGCTTTGAATGTGTTGCCCGCGCCGTCGTTCTGTTCCAGGAACTCCTTGCCCTTTTCGAATGAAGGACGGAATCCGAAGTCGCGATTCACCTCCTCTTCGATGCCCTTGATCGATTCGATCGTGGAGAGCTCGAAGACCGACTGCGCGTTGTCCGTGACCGGACCGTACGAGTCGACAGCGATCGTGACCGGACCCATGCCGAGGAAGCCGAAGGCGACGAGACCGAACGCGAAGATCGCAGGAGCGATCATCAGCGGCGGGAACATCGAGCTGATCCAGGCAGCGACGCCCATCAGCACGGTGATCGTGATGCCCATCCAGTAGGCGCTGAAGTTTCCGGCGACGAGACCGGAGAGGATGTTGAGCGACGCGCCGCCTTCACGCGAGGAGGTGACGACTTCCTGCACGTGGCGCGATTCCGTCGACGTAAAGACCTTGACGAGCTCCGGAATGATCGCGCCTGCGAGCGTGCCGCAGGTAATGATGGTCGAGAGCTTCCACCACATTGTGGTGTCACCGCCGAGCTCCGGAATGAGGAGCTTGGAAACGACGAACGTGACGACGACCGAGAGGATCGACGTGATCCAGACGAGCGAGGTGAGCGGATGTTCGAAGTTGAAGCTGTCGGAGTTCTTGTACTTCGCCGACGCGATCGCGCCGTTGAGCCAGTACGACACGGCCGACGTGACGATCATGAGCACGCGCATGACGAAGATCCAGACGAGGAGCTGCGTCTGCACCGTGCCGTTCTGCACTGCGAGAAGAATGAAGGTGATGAGC
>CAZKID010000031.1:0-22235 GCA_964552405.1 uncultured Thermoanaerobaculia bacterium | reverse complement strand
GTCCAGCCCCAGGGTCGGCTCATCGAGAATGAGCAGCCGCGCATCGATCGCCATCACGATCGCAAGATGAAGTTGCGTCACCATCCCTTTCGACAACTCGCGCACGCGGCTCGTGCGCTTGATCGTCGTCTTCGCGAGAAACGCTTCTGCTTTCGCACGATCGAACCGCGGATGCACGCCGGCGACGTAGTCGAGCAGCTGCGACACACGAATCCAGCGCGGCAGCACGGCGACGTCGGCGATGAAACAGACGTCGAGCATCAGACGCTCGCGCTCCTGCCACGGATCGCGATCGAGGACGCGAACGCTTCCCTGACACGGCAGCAGTCCGAGGATGGCGTTCAAGGCAGTCGTCTTGCCGGCACCATTGGGACCGATCAAACCGAGAATGCGCCCCTCTTCGACACGAAGATCGAAGCCATCGAGCGCGACGGTCGATCCAAAGGTCTTGCGGAGACCTCGAGCTTCAACCGTCGCCATCAGCGCTCCTCCGATTTCTTTTTCTTCTTCGCGTGTGCATTCACGAGCAACTCTTCAGCGTTGAGACCGAGGCGTTTCATGTTCTCCGAGATGCGCGGCCACTCTTCCTCGAGGAACTTGCGCCGTTCCGCCTGCAGCAGCAGCTCACGCGCTCCATCGTTCACGAACATTCCACGTCCCCGGCGGCTCTCGACGAGACCTTCATCGGCAAGCTCCTGGTAACCCTTGAGGACCGTGAGTGGATTCAGCCGGTATTCCGCAGCGACGGTACGCACCGACGGCAGCGGATCGCCCTCCTTGAGGACGCCGTCGAGAATCATCGCCACAACGCGATCCCGCAACTGGCGGTAAATCGGCTGCGTGTCGTTCCACTCACGGTCCATCCAGGTTCACTTGCGCTCGAGAGTCATATGCGCGTGCATCGGCTTGTCTCCCGGCATCATAAACGTCCAATCCTCGATGTGATGATTTGCGTCGACGAAGGTGAAGACGGCGTGCGCCATGTGACCGTACTTCATGTTGCCGGTCACGTCGACGAAATCGAACTCGATCGTCTTCGCGTCTTCCATCGTGCGCGCGGTCATGCGCGGACGGTTGCCGGCGTCGCAGTAGTGGGTGAGCAGCAGCTTGTCGCTGTCGACGTAGAACATCGTCACCGGATGATCGAAGTGCGCGGGATCATTTTCCTTTCCCACCTGATACATCTCGTGAACGAGCGCGTTTCCGCGCGAGGTGACGCGCATCGAGATCTCACTGACGGGCATGTCCATGTCCGGCATCGGCGGATCGAGGGTCATGCTGGCTTTCCAGGTACCGGCGAGAGTCTTGAGCTGCGTGAAGGTCTTCTGCGCGTCGGATTGCGCGAAGGCAGCGAGGGAACCGGTGATGAGGACGAGGCTGAGGAAGAGGCGAAGCGGTTTCATGATTCATTCTCCTTGTGCGTTACTGTTATAGCTGACTATAACACAGCAGCACAAAATCAACAAGAACTCGAGCCCAGCCGGCGGACGGGGACTTCAGCGCTTCACGACTCTCGTTCGAGCAGCTCGGTCAGCCGCTGTCGTTCCTGGAAGCGTTGCGCAGCAAGGCGCAGGTTCTGCGGCCGCAGTGCACCGCGTCCCAACGCACCCACGACTCGACCGATCCGCAACGCCATCTTCGATGCACGGATGCGCAAGCCTGCGACTCCTGATGGAACTCGAAGCCGTTCGCGTTTCACAGTCGTGAAGACCGGCTGTTGAACGGCGGTTCCTGTCAGCAGCCCGACGCGGAACGGAAGGCGATCCGCCATGCGTCTCCACACTTGCAGCGCCGCGAGTTTCAGAGGCTCCTCGAATCCTTCCTCATCGATCGCGAACGGCAATGGAGCATCGAACAGCACGTTTGCGAGCAGGAGCGTGACCATCATCCAGCGTTCGACTCCCTGCGTTTTCCACTCGTTCTGAAGCGAAGACCAGTCGAGACGCTCGCGCCAGTTGATCAGCAGCCGGTGCACGTCGAAGATCGAGCGCAGTTGCGCATCGAACATGTGATGCCGCGAAGCATGCAACGCCACATGCGTAAAGAAATCAGCAGGACCAGGCGCTGTGAACTCGATGCCGTCCGCCTCGTACTTCTGCGCACGCAGCCAGACGGAGTCGAGATCGTCCGTCGACTCGAGAATGCTATGAATCTCGACGAGTGTCTCCGGATGATCGGGAGCCGTCATCGGCGGCGCATCGCCGGGCTCGGTCGTGCCGCCAATCATTCGATCAGGCACCACGAATCCGTTTTGCCGAAAGGCGTCGACGGCGCGGCCGAGATCCTCTTGTCGGACCAGAAAATCAAAGTCCGCCATCGTTCGCGTCGCCGGATCCGCATACAGCGACGCGACGAGCGGCCCTTTCAAGACGAGATAGGGAATGGCCGCATCCACGAAGATCGCGATTGCTTGTCGCAACAAGGAACGGCGCTTCAGCGCGAGCAGAGCATTCGATCGATGAAACACCTGGAGACGCTGTGACAACTCTGCTGCCACTCCAAACTGCCGCGTCCATGGAGCAAGCGACGCATAGGCGAGTGGATAGAGACTCTCGGGAATGACCTCGAACCAATGAACGGCGCTGATCGTTTCGAACGATGCGCTGGTCAGCTCGTGTCCCGCGATCAGGTCGACGAACAATGCGCGCTCGAATCGCCACGGATCCGGCAGCAGGTCGGGACGCCTCACGACGCGATCATATAATCGCCACCCGTCGCGCCCACACCACCCATGTGCGGAATCAGTTTCATCCTCGAAACGCCGTCATCCGAAGGCATCCGTGAGCGTCTGCTCGCGATGCACGCACGGATCCCGCATCGCGGCCCCGACGGCGAAGGAGTGCGGTACATCGGCGCAGACGGACGATTCGCCTCCGATGACGGGGGAGCGATCGGAGGTCTCGCGTTCCGGTGGCTCAAGATTCAGGATCTCGATGAAGAGGCGAATCAACCCTTTGCTTCGCGAGACGGAACGATCCTCGTTCTGTTCAACGGAGAGATCTACAACTTCCGCGCACTGCGCGACGAGCTCGAGGCGAACGGAAGCTCGTTTCACACACGCAGCGACACGGAAGTCATCGTTGCTGCTTACGAGCGCTGGGGCACGGACTGCTTCCAACGATTTCGCGGCATGTGGGCCATCGTCATCGCGGATTCAGTGAACCGCAGAGTCGTCGTCTCGAGAGACCGGTTCGGCATCAAGCCTCTCTATGTTCACCGCGACAACCGCGGACTCCACCTGGCTTCGGAAGTGAAACAGCTTCTCGCGATTACGACACCGCGTGCGAATCGCGAATCGCTTCTGCACTTTCTCGCTGGTTCCCGGCTGCCTGGCCGCGATTGCACATTCTTCGAAGGCATCGACGCGTTTCCTCCGGGCACCTACGCCGTCATTCCTTTCGACGAGCCGGCACGACTCGACCCGATTTCCTACTGGGCGCTGCGGCCTTCATCGAACAAATGCGACAACCTGCAGGAAGCGCTGGAACGGTTGCGCGCGGTGATGAATGACACCGTCGCGCTGCACATGCGGGCGGAAGTACCGGTCGCCACGTTTCTTTCGGGCGGCATCGATTCCTCGCTCATCACGGCGACGGCGCACAACCTCGGCGCCGGGCTGCCGAGCTTCTCGATGATTCTCGAGCCCGAGTTCGCGCGTTACGACGAGTCCCGATTCATCGCGGCCACCACGTCACGCCTTCAGCTCGAGGGACATGCCGTGACACTGACGGGCGCCACCGTGCATGACGCGTTCGCTCGCGTCGCGGCGGTCCATGAAGAACCGCTGGGCGGAATGGCGCTCATCGCGCAGTTTCTGACCTACGAGCTCGCCGCGCGCAACGGAGCTCGCGTCATTCTCGACGGGCAGGGAGCCGACGAAGAATTCGGCGGTTATCCGCGCCAGGCGTACGAATATCTCGCCGCACAGTTCGTGCGCATGCGCGGCGCCGCTGCGGCGGCGGCATTCGTCCGGCGCGACCGGCGTGAACTGCGGCACATTCCGCGAGCGATTGCGTCACGAGTTGCGCGAGCCATGCGCGTTCGGCACTACGTTCCACGCTTTCCCTGGCTCGCGCTGCCAACCAGGGAAATCGAGAGACTGGTGACGAGCGAGCGCGGTGCACTGGAGCGGGCGCGTGGCGGCACCGCGCTCGAGCGAATGCTCTACGCCGATACGATGTCGCTGAACCTGTATGACGTGCTCGGAGTGGGAGACCGCAACTCGATGGCTCACTCGATCGAGTCGCGCGTCCCTTTCGTCGATCACATCGTGGCGGAATTCGCCTTCAGTCTCTCCGACGAAATGAAGATCGGAAACGGCTGGCGGAAGCGGATTCTTCGCGAGCTCGCGCGAGAATCGCTGCCACTCGAAGTGGTGGAGCGAACGGACAAGATGGGATTCGCGATTCCACAGGCGATCTGGATGCGCCGGCATCTGGAGAATGATCTGCGCACGTTGCACACCAGAGAGTCGATCGCCACCTCACCTCTTTTTCATACGCAAGCGATCGAACGAGTCGCGCAGTCGTTCATGAACGGCCACGCCGCGGATACGTTTCCGCTGTGGCGCATTCTCGCAGCCGCAACGTGGGCCGAGGCTCACGGCGTCACGCTGCAGTAAGCGCGCACGCTCGAACTCACCGATTGAAGAGGCGCGAAACAATCCGCGTGAAGAGTCGCGCCAGCCGCACGTCGACCTCGAGCGTGGCGCGAATCACGACATCCATCACTCGCTGCAGCACAGTGGACGAAGGCGCGTCCGGCAGTTCCTTCCCGTCCAGAAACGACACGCGGCCGAGCACTACCGAGACATGGATCGGCGGATCGGCCACGGCATTCGCATCGCCGGCGAAGATCCAGTATTCGTGAGCCCGCGATGTCCGGCCGCGCGCTTTCAACCGGTGCGCGATGACTGCGTCACCCGACAGCACTGCCATGACTGAGCCTGGCCGGAACTCGCGGTCGTTGAGATCGATGAGAATGCGCGTTCCTTCGCTGAGTGTCGGCAGCATGCTCTGGCCTGCGATCGTCGATTCGACGGAGCCTTTGTTCGCACGCGCCCACTCTGCCAGCGCGATGATCGGAGCCGCCTGCTCGGCGCGGCGCGTGAGAGTTCGCCGCTTCACGCCGCGATCCGATGGGAGGCAATCGTCACGTAGGGGCCCAGCAGCTCTCTCACTCGCGGCCGCTTGAATGCCCAGATCAAGCCATCGAGATAGAAGTGCATCAGCACGAGTGAATTGAGAATGACCAGATTCGCCGTCTGAAATCCGATTCTCGCGAGCGTACGTCCCCAGAGGAGGAGCACGAGTCCGCTCAACAGCAGCGTCAACACGATCATCAGCGGACGCGCACTGACCGCCGAGAGAGCTCTCTGCGCCAACGAGCCTCCCGTCTGCCGTCCGAATTTGCGCGCTTGAATGAGCCAGACCAGCGACAGGTATTGAACGAAGTGGCCGATCAACATGCCGAAGGTCGCCACTTCGAGGTTGCGAACCCACAAATACGGATGAAAGAGCAGAAGCGCCGAAGCCAGCGCGAGCAATTCACCGGAGGTCACGGGAGCTGCACGCCGGCTTAGTTGCACGACGAGCATGAGGAGCAACGCCGCCGCCGCAATCGAACATGCGACGGCTGCAAAGCGCAACGCGTGCGGCGAAAGGATTCGCGTCATGCGCGCAACGGGATCGAGTGTGTCGGCAAACCAGAGAGCCATGGCGGCATTCGCCGACAAAATCGCCCACTGCGTGATCGAGCGCGCCTCCCCTCCGCCGCCGGCAAGCTGCCGGTACAACGAGACCACTCCGTTGCTCTGCAGCGAGACATGCCAGATGTTCCAGAGAAAGATCGCCGCGAAGACGATGAACTCGACACCATTGACGCGGAGCAGGGCCACGCTGATCAGAATCACGAGCGGTCCGCCGAGGAATGCGGCCGGACGTGAGAGGTAGTACGCACGTTGATCGTCGCCGCCAAAGAAGACGAATGTCGAAAGATAGTGCGGGTAGCCGACCAGAGCCGCGAGCAGAGTCGCGATGCCGGTCCCGTGCGGCGCGTAAACGGCGATCCACGATCCGCCAAGACCGATCAGCGGCGCCGAGATCAGCAGCAGACAGTCGAAGGCGCTCGTTGCGATCCACCCGCGGGTGTGAGCATCGCTGCGGTCCTCCGCGAGAGTCGTCATCGCATTCACGACCTGCTCGGAGGCCATGGAGTCACCCCTGCAGATTGCGGCTTGCCTTCGCGTGTTCCGCCGCGGCCCGCGCTTCTTCCGGGTCGAATCCTGCCTCGATGCGAATCGCGGGATCGACGCCGTACCGCACAGCCATTCCCCCGCTCCCCATCACCTGCCGGAATGCGATTGCCGACGAGGTCAACGCGCGGGCCATCTGCAGGAATCCGCGCGGATCGCGCTTCACGAGCGTGCGAATCCATTCGTTCGAATAGCGTACGTGGGTGATCTCGTCCGCCAGCTGAGCATCGAAGAACTCGGCGATGTCATCCTGCCCCTTCGCCTGAGCTTCTTCGATTCCAAACTGAATCGCATCGATCCCTTCCGCCTCGAAGCTGCGGTTCTGCACCGCGAGACGGCCGATCAGCGTATCGATCTTGTTGATGATGGTGTACTGGAAATTCATGACTGGGTATTGACCGATATGTCCGCCACGCGCCTCGAGCATGTCCTGGAACATTCCGACATGCCGCGCTTCGTCGGCGCACTGGCGCGCGATGCACATCCTCAGTTCCCAATCCGCCTCGGGAAAATCAGTGAGACAACGGGCCGAGTTCTCGAGGCCGTTGATCTCCTCGTTCAACTGGCGATGAAAGAACTCGCACTCCTTCTCGGGATGACCATCCGGAAGGTTGTTGCATTCCTGCCAGCGAGTGACGACGACGAAACGCTCGTCTCTTGCCGGCTCTTCGCAGAACAGCTGTGGGTCCAGTTGTGTCACGACTGTGTCTCCGCTTCGCGCGGAACGAGGCCGCGCAGACCTGTCCGCCGCAAGACAGCATCGATTTCCTGTTCGGTAAATCCAGCGGCTCGGCGGTCGTCGACATTCACGACCGGCGAGACGCGATGCTCGGGACCTTGCAGCACGGTACCGACTGCATTGACGTCTCCCGCTTGCGGTGCGAGCGCCGCGGAAACCGTCTGCAGATAGCGAACCGCGATCGCGATCTTCATCAGCGTGCGAGGATCTTCGTCGGCATAGCGCTTGATCCACTGATTGGCAAAGCGAACGTGCTGGATCTCGTCGGCCAGGATTCCGTCGAGCATCGCGGCAGTGCGCTCATCACCCACTGCCCGCCAGGCCTCGATGATCTTGCCGAGGATGTCCATCTGTCCGGCTTCGAACGTGCGGTTTTGAAGCGCGAGCCGCGCGGGCAGCGTGTCCTGCATACAGGTGACACGCCACTCGAAGTTCGAGACGGGAAACTCGCCCTTCTCGCCACCGAGCTCGCGCAGACGGCGATACAGGAGACGGATGTGGCGCGTTTCGTCGTAGCACTGCCGTGCGAGCTGCATGCGCAGTTCCCACGGAGCGTCGGGAAAGTCGGCGAGACACTGCGCAGCGATATCGAGTCCGCCGATCTCATTGTTCATATGGCGGTGAATCCGTTCGCGGCGCGAGACCTCCGAGAGATCGGGGTACTCATGCATCTCGACATCGAGATCGACGCAGTGGAAGCACTCCTCGCGAGCCGGGTCCTTGCGCAGCGTCACACCGCGAAACTCGAACGTCTCGAACTCAGGCATGAGCCGTCTCCGCTCCGTTGCGCTTCCAACCTTCGACATACTCGGTGATGTCGCGATCGCGTTGCGCGAGAGACTCCCGCCAGCCGCCGTCGACGAGACCCGTGCGCGGATGCTCGGAGCGCAGCACCCGCGATTCCTCGATCATCGAGTCGATGTCGCGAATGATCCGTTCGAGAATGCGAACGCTCGGCTCGTCGAGAAGACGATCGGTTTTCTCCAGATAGGCACGGCATCGCGCACTGACGCCCGGAAGAACGACATCGTAAAACGCGCTGACACGCTGCACCTCGCCGGCAATCGAAGCGACGTCGCCGAGATACGACGCATACGCCGGTGCCGGCGCAAGCGTCAGGTGCATCGGCGCGCGAAGCTCATACGTCCGTTTCCCCAGGATGTCGGCGTGCTGCGCGGTCTCCCAGATGTGCCGGCCGAAGAGAACTTTGATCTCCATCATCGGCGTCGTCGGAACCCAACTCGCCAGGGTTTCCATGAGTGAGATCTCGATGTGGCGCAGCGTTGCGAGGGTTTCGGCTCGTTCACGTACGGTCAGGGACAAGAGGCCTCCAGGAGTTTTTCGATCGCCAACGCCGTCTCATCGGGGGGCCCCGCGTCGAGATGATAACAACGCGTTTTCTCGAAGAAACGAAGGAGATCCATGGTGGTCGATGGGGCGTTATTGTTCCACAAAGTACAGCCGAGCGGCTGCAAGAGCTGGACATTGGCGGTCACGCGCCGCAAGGGTTCGATCCTCGGTCGTGACGCAAACCCGCGAAGGAAAAACGCACTATGGAGCGGGACCGCACCCGGCTCATCCGCGAACAACGCGGAGGCTGCGATCCGGATACGCCGCTGACCGTCAGGAAAGAACTCGGTCGCCACATCGCCCGCTGACCGGAGAGCGAGCTCCACACGTTCAGCGCGAACTCCATCGCGGATCGAGACCGCGCGCCGAAAGGGAACGGCTTCCCACGACTCGCGTCGAATCGCGCCGACCTCGTCGCTCAACAATGGGTGCCCCCGTGCAGCCAAGGCGAGCGATGTCGTGGTCTTGCCGCTGCTTTTTGCGCCGCTGATGAAGACTCCTCGGCCGCTCACGTCGGAGACGGCAGCGTGGAAGAACAGCACGTGCGGCTGGAGTCGCATCAGAAGAGCCACTGCTGCATTCGCCGCAAACGATTGCCAGCCAGGAAACCTCGAGAGAAGCAACGATCCATGCGACGCGACAGCGCCGATTTCTTCACTGCCTGTGAGCAGCACATGCCAGCCCTGCCGCGCTTCCGCAGAATAGTGCCGCTCAGGAAAAATGAAGGCGAGATAGGGGGCGACGTCCGCAAGAGGCCGGTCGAACTCCACGCGAACGACCTCGTGGTCGGGAGCGGCGGTCACGAAGCAGGTGAGCGCCGGCGCAATCCCGGCAGCAACAGCGCACTCACCGAAGACCTGCTCAAACCGCTCTGCAAGCGCGCGATCGTCGGTGAGAAGACGCAGCACGCCGTCCCCAAGCCGATAGGACGCAACAAAAGACAACTGGCGCAACCGCCGCCCGTCATCTTCAGAATCCAGGCTGCAGTTGCGCCAGAGCGCCATTGAGCAGAGGTTGTCGAGTCTCTACATCACCCACCAGGTGATCGCGGCCTGCGTCACCTGAAAGGCTACGAGAAGCTCAGACTCACTGACGATCTTCACTTCGGGCTTTTCGTACAGCGGCTTCTGTGAGGTCGCGGTCTCGAGGATGTCTTCCGTCTTCATTCAGCTCTCCTTATGCGTTCACCGTGACATTCGAACTTACGAGGCCGAGCCTGACCATCTCGTCGAGCGCAGCCCCCGAATCGTGTTTCGCCTGTTCCAGGAGTACTCCATCAAACGTGTTGCAAATCACCGTCGCGATGTCATCCAGAGTGGCGCCCTTCGCGATGTGATCCCAGATCAACGCGGTAGTTCTGTTGAGCTTCACGAATTGCTTCGACTCCGGGTTATAGAGAATCGCCTCGCCTTCGAAAGGCGCAGCCTCGATTTTCGGATTCCGCTGAAAAACGTTCATGAAGCGTTCGCTCGTGGGTCTGGAGTCTCAGAGATCGTAGGGATCACACGCCTGTGTGTCAAGCGTCCCAGCACTCGAAACGGATGAATGAACTGCGCGGAAAGGGATTCCGGAACATCCATTCCGTCCACTCCGTAGCGTGCTGGTTCCCGCGAGGAGTCGACGAACGTGCCGAAGAGGACGTCCCAGCCCGCAAAGATTTTCGCGTAGTTTCCGTTGTACTCGCGCTCCTCGGTCGAATGATGCATTGCATGAAATGCCGGACTGACGAGCACCTTGTGCAGAGAGCCATAGCTCCAGCGGAGCTGTGCGTGCTGGGCATGTTCGAAAAACGTCTGCGCGAAGAAGAGCGGCATCCATAAGTGCGCCGGCATCCCAAGGAGGAGGCCTGGCCCCATGAGGAAAAGATTGACGTAGATCTGTTCCACAACGTGGTTGCGATTCGACGTCAGAAACGTCATCTGCGTCTGCGTGTGATGAACGCTGTGAAACGCCCACAGCAGCGGCACGCGATGCTGAATCCGATGCACCCAATACGCGACGAAATCGGCGATGAACCAGTAGATCGCGATCGACGCCGCCGGCGACATGTTCGTCACGAGCCCCACCTTCATGAAACCGAAGCGCGGTGCGATCAGCGCGTAAAGCGGCGCGTAAATGAGAACGTTATAGATTCCGCCCTGATAGAGCAGCGTGTAGACGATGTCGTTGAGAAAGTGGCGCGTTCGATATCGCGTCGTATCGCGCGACGTGCTCTTCTCGATGACGTAGAACGCAAAGCCGAGCGCGCTGAAGACCAGCACCGCGAATACGAACGACGACACGAGTGCGTAGACGACGGGCATCGTGCGAAGCCATGCGCGCGCGCCGCGCAGGAACTCCAATATCGCCGTGGCCGTCATCATCCCTATAATCCCGAAGGAATCATTTTCCGCTGAAAGCATGCCTTCGGTCCACGACCTTCTCCATCGATGGGACATCGCGTTGCGCCTGCCGCTCTGCTTCGATGCGGCCCGTCTCGCGGAAGATCTGGCGCGCATGGACCCACGGTGGTGGAGCGTCCACTCCGGCCCCTACCACGATGGCAAGTGGGAGATGATCGCGCTCCTCGCTCCCGGCGGAAACCCCTCGAATCAAACCAGCCGAGGAGGCTCGTTCGCACAGACTCCCGCCGCGCTGCTCTGCGCGTATCTTCCCGAAGTGCTCGCGCGTTTCCCTGCCGAACTGAACCGCGTTCGATTTCTACGTCTCAAGAGCGGCGGCCACATTCATCGCCACTCCGATCCGATCGAGTCGATCGACCCGCGTCTGGTGCGCATCCATGTCCCCGTAACGACGAACGCCGGCGTCGACTTTCGCGTTCGCGGAACGCGCATCGAAATGCACGAAGGCGAAGCCTGGTTCGTCGATGTTCGCTTTCCCCACGAGGTGATCAACGGCGGAGCTACGGACCGCGTCCATCTCGTCATCGACATGCGCAGAACGGATGCGCTCGACCAACTCGTCGCGTCGGGTGAGTCCTCCGGCAAAGGTCTCCTGAGCGGATACCTGATGAAGCATTCACTGCCGGGTCGCGTCAAGCGCTGGCTGAGGATCGGCAACTGATGTGCGGAATCAGCGGCGTCGTGTCATTCGGTTCTCCGCCCCAGCGCGATCTCGCCGATCTGCGAACGATGCACGACCTTCTGCGCCATCGAGGTCCGGACGGCGAGGGCTGCCTGCTCGTCGATCGTTCGCTTCACTTTGAAGCACCTTCGACGCTTCCGCTGGAAGGCACCGCTGACCAGGCGGCTATGTTTGCGTTTCGGAGACTTCGCGTCCAGGACGTGAGCCCGCTGGCCGATCAACCCCTGCGCAGACGGGGGCGTCAGCAGTGGATCCTGCTGAACGGCGAGATCTACAACCAACGCGAGCTTCGCGCAGAGCTCGCCGAAGAGTTCGAGACACAAAGTGATACCGAGGTCGCGCTCGCCGCGTATCAGCGCTGGGGAACGGAGTGCTTTGCACGCCTGCATGGCATGTGGGCCATCGTGATCGTCGATCTCGAGCGCGGCGTGATCGTCGTCTCCCGCGATCGCCTGGGAATCAAACCACTCTCCTATGCGCTCGAGCACGATCGTCTTCTGATCGCGTCGGAGCCGCCGGCACTCGCCGCCGTCCAGAGGGACGGTGCACGGATCGATGCCGAGCGATTCGCCCTCTTCATGCGCGGCTTTCCACAGGCCTCTCCGCTCGCAACGTTCTTCCACGATGTCGCTCAAGTCCCTCCCGCCACATGGACCGAGCTTCCGATCGGAAGCGCGATCCGAAGTCTCACCTTCCATCCGTTCTGGGATCTGCGGCCATTCACTGCCGACGGAATGGTGCTGCGTAACGGCGAAGGACCGCACCGTTTCGCGGAGCTGATGCACGATGCGGTTCGGTCGCACCTGCTCGCCGACGTGCCGGTTGGCGCGTTGCTGTCAGGCGGTCTCGACTCCTCGACGATCGTCGAGCTCATCGCGCAGGAGCGCCGCCGGCGTGGCGAGGCACCGCCGAAGACGTTTTCGATCACATACCGCGATCCATCGATGGATGAGAGCCCCTGGATTCAATCGATGATTCGCCAGGGCGGGCTCGATCCCACGATCGCGCAACTCGAGCCGGACGAGATGCCCGTCCTCGCCGATCGCGTCGTCGCCGCCCAGGGCGAGCCCCTCCTCGGGCTCGAGCTCATCGCGCAGTACCGCGCGTTTCAGCTCGCCCGTGAAGGAGGCGTCACCGTCGTGCTCGATGGACAAGGCTCCGACGAGATCTTCGGCGGATATCCGTTCTACGAGCGAGTGCTCGTTCGCGATCACCTTCACAACGGGCGGTTGCTCAGCGCGGCGGCGGAGATCCGGGCGCTCGCGACGAAATACGAGCGCTCGTTCGCGCGCAGCGTCGCCTCTCACTTGCGCGACCTGATACGGCCGCCGCGCCGTCCCGACGATCTCGTCGACGGAGGCGAGAGCTCCTCCGCTCTCAATCGGTTGCTTTACGCTCAAACACGCGAGACCAATCTGCCCGCGGTCCTGCAGTATCAGGATCGAAACTCCATGGCGCACTCGCTCGAGGCACGGGTACCGTTTCTCGATCATCGTCTGGTCGAGCTCGCGTTCCAGCTGCCGGACGAATGGAAAATCCATCGCGGTGATCGCAAACGAATCCTGCGAGACTTCGCCCGCCCGCTGCTTCCGCGCGACATCATCGAGCGGCGCGACAAGAAGGCTTTCGTCTCGAACGCCGTCTGGTTCGATCTACGGCAGCATCCCGCGGCGATCGGCGGACTGCTCGACGATGCCGCGACGATGGAGCAGGCGGGCCTCGACACCGCGGCGATGCGCGCGTTCTTCCGGCAGCACATGAATCGCGAGAACGACGACCGGCTGCGCGCATGGCGCTACTACACGGCGTGGCGCTGGTTGAAGCGTTTCACTCCACGGAGCGTCGCCTGAGAGTCGCCTTCTTCGGCACCATGGGGTCCATCACGCTGCAACCTCTGCGCGCCGTTGCGGAGTCTCACGACGTCGTTCTCTTCATCCGTGCCGGTAATCCGCCATTCTTCCTGCGCAGAATGCTCAGCCGCAATCCGTTGGAGCTCTTTCTGCGGCGATCTCACATTCCCTGCACGTGGATGCGGACTTCGCATGACACGAGACTGCCGGACGAGCTCCGTGCAGCGCGTCCCGACATCATCTGTGTCAGCAGTTTTCGGTGGCGGCTGCCGCAAGAGCTGATCGCAGTCGCTCCGCATGGCGGCGTCAATCTGCACTCTTCGTTGTTGCCGAGGCATCGCGGCGCGGTTCCGCTGTTCCAGGTTTTCCGCTGCGATGATCGCGAGACCGGCGTCACTGTTCATCGGCTCACCGAGCGTCTGGATGGCGGCGACATTCTGGGGACGGACCGCTGGCCGCTGACCAGAGGCACCACTGCCGGCGAACTGAACGAGACGAACGCCATGCGCGGCGCATCGCTCCTGGTCGAGGTACTCCGGCAGCTCGAACGAGGCGAAGAGCACCCGATGCCTCAGGACGAAACGCTCGCCACGCGCGCACCAGTCACAGCACGATCCGGCCGTAACGTCGATTTCGACTCGTGGCCGGCCGAGCGCGTCTGGCATTTCTTAAACGGCGTGTTTCCCTACTACCGCGAAGAGATCGGCGCGGCCTATGGTGCAGTGCTTGGTTGGGAGCCGCGCGACGGCTGCACTCCGGGAAGCGTCGAGCGCCGCGACGGGGAACTGCTGCTTCATTGTCTGGATGGGATCGTGCGTCTGAAACCCAGCGAGGAGCGCGGATGATCAACATCCTCTCCGCCGTTGTCTTCGGCACCTTCGCCGCGCTCTGCGCGCTCGCTGCGGCAACTCGCCGCAAGAGCCATGCGAGTGCGCTGATCGCGTATACGCTGATCGTCGTCTTCATCGTTGGCGCGGTTCCCATCGATCTCTGGCCCTTTGCCGACTGGCCTCTGATTGCGGCCTATCACAAGCGCGACGCCACAAACGTTCACATCACAGCGGTGGATCGCGACGGAATCGAACGGGAGATCGATGCGCGCGCGTGGGGATCGCTCAGCATGCTCGAGCTTGCGGCATGGCTCGACGGTCCATTCCGTTCGTTGAGCGCGCGCGACAAGTCCGATGCATGCGCATTCCTGCTGGAGCGAATCGAACGAGCGAGGCAGGACGCGATCGCACACGCCGCCGTTCGCTCGCCGTCACCCCTGGCCTCGCCGTACTTCATTCTCACCACGCCCTTCTGGGATGACGGCATTCCGCCGAGGCCGTTCGTGGCGCTCCGTATCTATCGCGAAGCGTGGGACCTGGAACAACGCCTGCGAAATCCGCAGGCCTTTTCACGGCAACTTCTCTACGAATACCGCCGGCCGGATTCGCGATCATGAGACGGCTCTGGGATCGGCTGTGGTTCGCCCCGGAATCGTGGACCAACATCGCAGCCGCACGGGCGATCTTCGCACTCCACGCGATCTGGGTTCTCCTCTCTCACGATCTTCCTGCGATGAGCGGACTGCCGCCCGCCTTCTGGGCTGCGACCGGGCTGGGGGCCAGGTTGCGGTTTCTGATCGTTCCCGGTCATCCGCAAATCGAATACGCCACGCAATGGCTGACGATTGCGCTGCTGCTTTGCGCTGCCTCCGGCTTGCGCCCGGCGTGGACATGTTTCGCGAGCGGGCTGCTGCTGTATCACCTCGCGCCGCTCGAAACGCTCTTCTGGTCCACGAATCCCTACGAGCGGGGGTTGACGATCGACATTCTCGCGCTGTTGACGCTTGCAGCAGCAGGCCGCAAGTCCACGAATGAAGAAGCGCCAGGCTGGTCGCTGCGCCTCGCACAATTCCACCTCGCTTCCATCTATCTTCTGGCGGGCATCAGCAAGCTACGGCGTGTTGGGCCGGCGTGGGCCTCGGGTGAGAATCAACGGCGCTGGCTGGTGGCATTCGCCGAAGAAACGCAACTGCGCGTTTTCAAGAGCGTCGGGCCATGGCTCGCGAGCCATATGGCGCTCTGCTGGGTCATCGGCGTGACGGCTCTGCTGCTCGATCTCTTCTTCGTCGTCGCTGTCTTTTCGCGGCGCAGCCGCTGGATCCTCGTGCCGCTCGCGGTGGCAGGCCACATCGGAATCCTGCTGTCGCTCAACATCTTCTTCATCAATCTTCCGCAGCTGCTCGTCTTCGTGAACTGGGAAGCGCTGCGAGGATTCTTCCGAGCTGCGAGGCTTGCTCGCGAATCTCCGGAATCGCCGTCGACTCCCAGAGCGCAGGACGGCGCAGCGGTCCGATCGTGAAGAGGCCGGCCACGGGTTCGCCATCCCTCCCGAGCACGCGCCCATCGAGATCCGTCTCGATTCCGAGCCGCAGTGGATCGGGCACGAGCCAGCCGGACCTCCGCATCTGTACGACGAGCGGGAGGTCGATCGCCGCGTAGTCGGACGCCGGGCCGGTGCAGTTGATCACGCGCGCCGCCGGAAGTACGTGACGGCTTCCGGTTCGCCTGTCGATCCATTCGACCGCCACAGCGCTGCCGCTCCTAACGATTGACTGCACTCGCCCGGCGTGCAGGTGAAGGTGTCCTGCTGCAACGAGCGCTCCGAACTCTTCCGCCACTTCCGGCGCAATCCGATGCCGGTGCACATCCCAGAACACGCGGAGATGCCGCAGGAACATGGCGCGCTCCAACGTCGACCATCCTTGCCAAAGCCGCGCGGTGTATGGACGCAACGCGTCCACGATCGAGCGCCAATCGTGCTCCGCGGCCTGCTGCCGGATCCAGCGCAGCATCGCACGCGGCGACCGATCGTCGTCCGGCAACTCGATCGAACGCGGCAGATGCGCAGCATGCGCCTGCGGCGTCAATCCGCGACGCGAGATCGCATGCACGATTCCTCGATGCCCTTCCGCACGCAGCGCCAGCACGAGATCGATCATCGTCAAACCGGTGCCGATGATGACGATCGTTGCATCATGATCGAGTCCCTGTGCCGCGCCCGGCGCCCACGGATCGGCGAGATAAGCGTCATTGCCGATCGCACGCAAAGGATTCGCGGGCGGGAGATTGCCGAGGGCCAGCACGATGGAGCGAGCCTCGATGGAACGCCCGTCGTGCAGATGCACTTCCCACCCATCGTGCCGCGTCAGACCGACCGCGGTTCCCGACACACGCACGAGTGTCGACGACGTGTGCGCCAGAACATCGGCGAGATATTCGCCGTAGAGACTGCGTGGAGCGAATGACTTTCCGGTGAGCAGCGGTGCACGTTCGGCCGCCCACCGCGTGAAATGCGCAGGATCATCCGCAAACGCGCTCATCTTCGACGCTGGCACATTGAGGAGATGCGCGCCGTATGGGGTGCCATACGCGAGCCCGCGAGCGGCACGAGCCCCGGCTTCGATCATCGCCACGCGCAGCGCCGGCGCATCGCGCTGCAGATGAGTGGCCACGAGCGCACCGCTCGCACCTGCTCCGATGATGCCGACGTCGAATCGATCCATGCGTGTCAGGCCTGACGCGTGTAGAGCTGCCGCTGGCTCATGCTGTACGCATGCGAACGGATCTGCTCGCGCATGCTGCGCGGATCGGGAATGTTGTGCAGAACGAACGTCGGCATCGTCTTGTCGGTCGTCACCAGCGTCACATTGCCGATGCCGAGCGCGCGCTGAATCAGGGACTGAAAAAACTGCGTGTCATCGATCGTGCGCAGATCGATTTCGCGAACGCTCTTCGACAGCAGACCCTGCTCGACGATGATGCGCTGCGTCGTGATCGTGTAGGTCGTACTGCGGATCTGCAGCAGCTTCACGACGACACCGATCGCCTGCACGAGGACGAGCGTTCCGACGATCCACCACCCGATGCGCACGATCTGTTCATGGCGCGCGAGATCGGGAGCCATCGACGCGAGGAAGTACGAGAGCAGCGAGATCACGACCGGCGTCGCGAGGAGCGCGGCGGCGCGGCCGAGGAGAATCCGGCCCGAGGGAGTGCCATGCCAGAGCGTCTCCTCCGGCTTCGTCGATGGCGGCGGCGGTTGCAACGCGGCCGCGTTGCCCATCGGACGCCCGCAGTGCGGACAGGACACCGCCATCGTCGAGACGTCGCGATTGCAATCAGGACAGGAAATCACCGGCATTTGCTGCGGATTCTAGCCTGATAATCTCCTCGGCATGGATTGTCCCAAGTGCAGTTTCACTCAGCCGGACGACGCCGCGGAGTGCGCGAGCTGCGGAATCCTCTTTGCGAAGCTTCAGCCTCGCGTTCCCCGGTTCACGCGGGAGTCACCGCTGCCCGCGGAACGATCGAACGCGCCAGTCTTCATCATCCTTGCCGCGGTTTTCATCTTCGGCATGATCTGGATGGCCCATCGCCGCAGGACCCGCGACGAGCCGGCCATCGATCTCGATGCGCTCAACCATCAACAGGTCCAGCTGCAGGTGGCGGCGCGCGCGAGGGACGCGGCCGAGCAGCGCAACGCTGTGGCAATGCAGGTGAGGGAGGCGCACAAACTGCCCTCCGGCCTCACCAACGACAGCATCATCGACGCGATCACCCGCTGCCCCGCGTTTCGCAATCCAACCGCCACGACGCTTCGGCGTGTCGGCAAGCTCGGAAATTACTCGACGACGGAGCACAGCGTCACGATCGCAATCACGTGGGAGCAGTTCGCCACCGATGACGAAAGCCGCGTGCTCGCATCAGGCGACGCAACCGCCACATTCGAGGGCGGAAGTGGATTTTGGCATCTGAGAATCATTCGCGATGACGTGGGCAAGACGCTGTGCGAGTGAAGGCGTCTCGTCATCCCGAGCGAAGTCGAGGGACCCGGGTGTGTTTGGGAGGCGCGCGACATGATCTTCGTACCGCCCCCACACCCGGGTCCCTCGACTTCGCTCGAAGAGGACGGAGCCACAAGCAGGCGGATCGTTTTTCATTCTCAATTGCGGACGCCTCATCCGCACCCGTTCGCTAACGCGCCACTGCATCCGCCGCGGCGTCACGCAATTGCAGTAGCTGCCGCGCGTAGCCGTACAACGTCTCTCCCTTCTCCGTCAGGCTGAATCGCATTCGCCGGTCGAAGAGCTTCGATCCGATCTCGGTTTCGAGCCGCGCGATCGCCATGCTCACGGCCTGCTGCGTTCGGAACACCCGATCTCCCGCCCGCTGCACGTTCCTCTCCTCGGCCACCGCCACGAACATCTCGAGCTGTTTGAACTCCATCTGCTCACCCCTTGTGCAGACCGCACTCTGTCTTCGCAAAGCCGGACCAGCGGCCGGCGCGCGGATCCTCCCCAGGCTTCACCGCGCGCGTGCAATACGTGCAGCCGATGCTCGGATAGTCGCGGTCGTGCAGGGGGTTGTACGGAACGTCGTGCTCGCGGATGTAGCTCCAGACGCGCACCGAGGTCCAATCGGCGAGCGGATTGAATTTGACGAGACCGAACTTCTCATCCCACTCGCGCTTCTGCGTGTTGGCACGCGTTGGCGCCTGATCGCGGCGCACGCCGGTGATCCAGGCGCGCAGCGTAGCGAGCTTCGCCTTCAGCGGCTCGACTTTGCGAATCGCGCAGCAGCGATCGGGATCTCGTGACCACAACGCGTCGCCGTAGATCTGCGCCTGCTCTTCGGGCGCGAGTGACGGTCTCGCCCGCTCGATCGTGAACGCGTACTGCTCTTCGATGCGCTCGATGAGCTCGTACGTCTCCGGAAAGAGAAAATCGGTATCGAGCGTGAAGACGCGAAATGGCGCGCCGAGCTTCGATGCAATGTCGATCAGCACGACGTCCTCCGCGCCGAAGCTCGACGCGATGGCGATGTCGCCGCCGAATTCGGCGAGCGCTGCAGAGATCAATTCATGGGCTTCGATGTCGGACATTTCAAACCTCCGTCAAATCAGTTGCACGGCGAGATAGAGAGTGAAGAGGGACAACGCGGGCGCGAACGATCGCCGGTCGATCCACGGCGAAAGAAACACGCCGCCGATCACTCCCGGCACGAGGCCCCCGAGCACGAGCAGGAAGACATGGGAATCGAAGGTCCGCTGGCCCACGGGCAGCGCAAAGCCGATGAGCGCGAAGACCCAGCCAAAGAGGTTGCTCGTCGCCGCGAGCTGTGGAACGCCCCACGCCGTGATCGTCAGCAGCAGCGGCACGAGCAGGCTCCCCGAGCCGGCGGACGTCAGCGTCACGAATGCGCCGACGATCACGCCCGACATGAACAGCGCGCGCCAACCGGCGTGACTCTGTTCCTCGGCGCTGCCGGCACGCACGCGAATCCATACCGCGACAGACGTCGCAAGCAGACTCACGGCGACCGCACGGCGGATGAAGAGATCACTCGGCGCCAGCCCTGCGCGCGTCACGAGGGAGACCGACAACACACCGAGAACGCCGCCGGCGATGACGAACCAGGCGGGACGCCCCGGCCAGTTGCCGAGCGAGCGATGGGCGATCGAGCCGGTGAGCTTGGAAACGATGAGCGTCGCCAAACCGGTCGTGACTGCAACGGATGGTTGATAGCCCGCGAGAATCAGCAATGGCGTGAGCAGCGAGCCGCTGCCGATGCCGGTGGCACCGATCAGCGTCCCACCCAGCACTCCGAAAAACACTTCACGCATGAACCGCCTCCTGCAGGACCTCGGCAACCTCGGGCCGTGTGAATTCCGGGGGCAACGCGATTCCTTCGCGCAGACGGCGGCGGACTTCCGATCCGCTTAGCTGCAGCCGATGGTTAGCCGCGTGCCCGCACGTCTTGTTGCTGGCGATCCCGCTGCAGCGATGGCAATAGAAGACTTCGTCGAAGAAGAGTGGCTCGATCCCGATCCGGTCACTGACCGAGGCAACGAGCTTCTGCGCATCGAACGGCCCGTAATAGTTGCCGACACCGGCATGATCGCGGCCGACGATGAAATGCGTGCAGCCGTAGTTGCGCCGCACGATCGCGTGCAACACGGCCTCGCGCGGTCCGGCATAACGCATCCACGCCGGGAGCGGCGTGAAGAGCACGCGATCCTGCGGGAAGTAATTGCGAAGCAGCGCGTCATAGCAACGAAGACGAACGTCCGCCGGAATGTCGTCGGGCTTCGTCTCCCCAACCAGAGGATGCACCAGGAGGCCGTCACTCACTTCGAGCGCGACGCGAAGTACGTACTCGTGCGCGCGGTGGATCGGATTGCGAGTCTGGAAGCCGGCCACGCGGCGCCAGCCGCGGCGCGCGATCTCATCGCGGGTTTCTCGAGCCGTTAGTGCCGTCCCGAGGGGCGCCTGTGCCTCCACAGGATGCCCCGCAATCGCGTAACTGCCCGCCCCATAAAACGCCGCGACCCCGGGATGATTCGCGTCGTCCGTCCCATAGACCTTCTTCGCCCACTCGCGCAGCGGAATGCGAAACCCTTCGATCAACCGAAGACGCCCAACGAACTCCCCTTCATGCTCCAGCACGATCGACGCGTCGGACGGCAGATCATCCGTCTGCAACAGGATCGGAATCGGCCACGTCTCTCCCGTGGGCAGCGCGAAATCATCGACGACGGACCGCGCCTCATCGAACGTCATGAAGCGCCGCACCGGATGAAAGGCTTCGCTGCCGATGAGCGCGAGATCGTTCAACGCGCGCGAAGAAATCCGAATCGTCTGGGTCATCTCTTCCTCCTATCCCTCGACTCCATGCGGCACGCGTCCCGGCGACGGGTCGCGCTCCTCGGCTGCGACGTGCTCGCCCGCGAGCAGCGCGCGCAGCTCGTCATTCGTGTGGCGCTTGAAGAATTCGCGAAGGCTCTCGCGTCCGATCCGTTGCGTCTCGAAGCCGCGCAGCAGACGCTCGATCGCATCCGGCACGTCGCTCGCGGCGCAGCGAAAACCGACCGGCCGCGCGATCGACGCGTGCTCCCCCACGGCGCCGCCGACGCAGAAGTAGTAGGCGTCGACGAGCCGGTCGCCGGCGCGGACCTTCTTCCCTTCGATGCCGATGTCCGCGATCCAATGCTGGCCGCAACTGTTCGGGCATCCGGTCACATGAAGCTTCAGTTGCTCGGCGTACTCCGGCAGCCTCGCATCGAGTTCTTCGACGAGCCAGCGCGAGAACTGCTTCGTCTCGGTGATCGCGAGCTTGCAGAACTCCATCCCGGTGCAGGCGATCGTTCCGCGAAAGAACGGCGAAGCGTCCGTGCGCAGACCGCTCTCGCTCAACTCGCGCGCAACGACTTCCGCATCGCGCTCGCGCACGTTCGGCACGAGCAGGTTCTGCATGATCGTGGTCCGCAGCTCGCCATTGCCGAAGCATTCGGCGAGATTCGCGGCGCTGCGCAACTGATGCGAGAAGATCCGTCCGCGCAACACTGCCGCGCCGACATACGCAAGCCCCTGCTGCTTCTGCGCGTGAACGCCAACGTGATCGCGATAGAGATCCGCAGGCGCAGGTTCATCGACACCGCGCTCGAGCGTGAACGGCAGGCGGCCCTGAATCGCCTCGAGCGCCGACTCCGCGGTCCAGCCATGCTGCAGCAAGAGATACTTGAGCCGCGCCCGCTCGCGATGCTCTCGCAACACTTCGGCATCGCGGAACAACTCGGCAATCGCGCGAACCACAGGCACGACCTGCTCCGGCCGCACGAACGCGTCGAGGCGCCGCGCCAGGTGCGGCTCTGCAGAGAGTCCGCCCCCGAGGCGCAACGAAAATCCGAGGTCACCATCGGAATTGCGAATCGCGGTGAGACCGGCGTCGTTGATCTCCGGGTACGAGCACCAGAACTTGCAGCCGGTGATCGTGACCTTGAACTTGCGCGGCAGATTGTAGAAGTCGCGATTGCCGACGAGCTCGCGGGTGATCTCGTGCGCGAGCGGTGAGGCATCGCAGATTTCATCGGCATCGATGTTTGCGTGGATATCCTTCGCGTGTTACACGAG
>CAZKID010000030.1:0-23043 GCA_964552405.1 uncultured Thermoanaerobaculia bacterium | reverse complement strand
GACCATGCGCATGGCCCGCCGCACTTCGTCGAGCGAAACGACAATGGAACCATCGACTACATCGCGCATCCGCTCCCACATACGCGGGAAGATGCTCTTGCCGCCGGCGCCATCGACGAACGATGCCTGCCAGCCTTCGAAGACGCGCGGCTCGCCTGCGGCGAACGAAACGGAACCTGGCGCCGCCGTCTCCGGTTCGGCGCCGAGGATGCGGACGTCAGGAGCGAGCGCCCGAACGGCGCTGCCGACTCCGGAGATCAATCCGCCGCCGCCGATTGCCGTCACGACCGTATGGACGTTCGGCAGATCCTCCATGATCTCGAGTCCGAGCGTCGCGTTGCCTGTGACGAAGTCCTGATCATCGAACGGATGGATGAACGTACCTTCGACGCCGGGAAACTCGCGCGCTTCCATCGCCATCCAGCACGCGTCGAAGGGCGCGCGCACGAGCTTCGCACCGAGCGCGCGCATCCTCTCGATCTTCGTCTCCGGCGCGGTCTCGATCACTACGACCGTGCACGGAATCCGCGCCTCGCGTGCGGCATACGCAACACCCTGACCGGCATTGCCTGCGCTGATCGTCCAGACGCCTTTCGCCTTCGCATCCGCATCGAGCATCGCGACAGCATTCGCGGCGCCGCGAATCTTGAAGGCATTGATCGGTTGCAGATTCTCGAGCTTCAGCCAGATCTCCGGCGCGCCGGTACCGTGCAGCAGCGGAACGAGCGGCGTGCGGATCGCAACATCGCGAATGCGCTCGCGCGCGGCGCGGATCTCATTGAGCGTTACGGGACGGATGGGAGGGGGAGGAATCGCGGCCATTTCGCGATTCTACAAGCTAGAATCCGCGCCTCGTGGGAAAGAGATCCCGACTCAAGCGCGAACAGCCCGCCGTCACGACGGCAGCAATCGAGCCGGCTCCTCGCTCCGAGCCTCTGCTCGCGGTCTGCATCGCGCTCATCGTGGCGATCGTCATCATCTACGCTCGCGTCGGCACACACAACTTCATTACCTACGACGATCCGACCTACGTCACAAACAACGCGCATGTGCAAGAGGGCCTGACACTCACTTCGCTGCGCTGGGCGTTCACGAGCCTCGACTTCAACTGGCATCCACTGACGTGGATCACGCTCCTCACCGACATCTCGCTCTTCGGTGCGAAGGCCGGACCGATTCTCTACGGCAATGTCGCGCTGCACATCGCCTCGACGTTGATCCTGCTGTTCCTTCTCCGTCTCACCACCGGCGATTTCTGGCGAAGCTCTGCCGTCGCAGCGCTCTTCGCCGTGCACCCGCTCCGCGTGGAATCAGTGGCGTGGATTGCAGAGCGCAAAGACGTCCTTTGCGCGCTCTTCTTTCTCCTTTCGCTCTTCTACTACGCACGCTGGACGAAGGAGTCCTCGCGTTCTGCGTACATCGCTTCACTCGCGATGTTTGCGCTAGGACTGATGTCGAAGGGAATGATCGTCACACTGCCCTTTGTCCTGCTGCTGCTCGACTACTGGCCGCTCAACCGTTTCGATCTGAAGCGCGGACTCATCGAAAAGATCCCGTTCTTCCTCCTGATGATCCCCGGCATCGTGATGACGTGGGTCGCGCAGGCGCACGTCCACGCGCTTGCGAAGATCGAGCTCGTCTCGCCAGCTGCCCGAGCCGCAAACGCGGTGCTCTCGTACGTCGCGTACATCGGCAAGATGCTCTGGCCCTCGGGCCTCGCGATTCCGTATCCGCTGCGCCTCGTTCTCGTGCGCGCCGACGTCTTCGAGGGCACCGTCGTGCTGGTCATCATCACCGCACTCGTGTGGCTCGCACGAACCCGCCATCCGTATCTGCTCACGGGATGGCTCTGGTACCTCGGGATTCTCGTGCCGGTCATCGGACTCGTGCAGATCGGCTCGCAGTCTATGGCGGATCGCTACACGTACCTTCCGCAGATCGGTCTCGCATTTGCCCTGGTCTGGTTTCTCGCGAGCGTCATTCCGCAACGTGCGATTCTTGGCGGAGCAGCCGCCATCGCGATCCTCACGCTCGGCGCGCTCGCATTCGTGCAGACCGGCTATTGGAAAGACAGCGAGACGCTCTATCGGCACTCCATCGCGGTCACCGAACGCAATAGCATCGCTCACCGGCTGCTGGGCGGCGGGCTCATGGATCAGGGCCGCTATCGCGAGGCAGCGGAGGAGTTCCAGCGGACGCTCGCGATTTCACCGAACGACGACATGGCGCGCCCCGGCCTCGTGCTGGCGATGGCGAAAGCGGGTCCAGTCGAGGGCGAAGAAGGCCTCGCCCTGGCGCGCGCTGGCGTGGAGGCCAATCCGCAATCAGCCGAGGCGCACAACAACCTCGCCATCCTCCTCGCTCGCGCTGGCAAAGATCAGGAAGCGCTCGTGGAATATCGGGAGACACTCCGCCTCGATCCTCACCAATACGACGGTCACATGAACCTCGGCGCACTTCTGTCGCGCATGAATGACGATGCAGGAGCCAACGCGGAATTCGAGGCGGCGGCCCAAGAGCAGCCGAAGTCCGTCGAGCCGCACGTCTATCTCGCGCTCAATCACGCGGCGGCGGGGCGCAAGAACGAAGCGATTCGGGAGGCCCGGATTGCGAATTCCATCGATCGCGCCGCAGCAGACAGCGCGCTGACGACAGCGCTGCGACGCCCACTCACGATGGAGGGGTTCATCAACGAGCTGCACTAGAATCCGCCTCTCGTGGGAAAGAGATCGTCACGCACGAAGACAGTTCCGGTCCCAGCGCCGGAAACCAGACCGTCGCCGGCGGATGAGTCCAAACTCGTGCTGCCGATCTCCGCAGGCCTCGCCCTCCTCATCGCGATCATTTACGCGCAGCTGTATTCGCACCAGTTCCTCAACTACGACGACGACATCTACATCACGAATAACGCGCATGTGACTTCGGGCCTGACCGCGGACGCGCTCCGCTGGTCGATGACCGCGTTCTCGCCCAACTGGCATCCACTCACATGGTGGACCTACTTCGCCGACGTCACACTCTTCGGTGTCCGTGCCGCGCCGATGCTGTATGCGAATGTGACGCTGCACATCGCATCGACACTGCTCCTCTTCTTCTTTCTCTTTCGAACGACGAAATTTCTCTGGCGCAGCGCGACGGCGGCGGCGATCTTCGCCGTTCATCCATTGCGCGTCGAATCGGTGGCCTGGGTCTCGGAGCGCAAGGACGTCCTCTGCGCGCTCTTCTTCTTCCTGGCGATCTGGTTCTATGCGCACTGGGCGGAGTCGAAGAATCGCAGCGCCTACATCGCATCGCTCGCGATGTTCGCCATCGGCCTGATGGCGAAGGGGATGCTGATCACGCTGCCGTTCGTCCTGATCCTGATCGACTACTGGCCGCTCAATCGTTTCGATCTCAAACGCAGCGTGCTCGAGAAGATCCCTTTCTTTCTCGTCCTCATTCCCGGCCTCGGAACCACATTCCTCACGCAGAAAAAGATCAAAGCGATCGCGTCGGCGGAGCTTTTCCCCCTACCCGAGCGCATTGCCAACGCGGTGATTTCATATCTGGCTTACTTCGGCAAGATGCTGTTGCCGGTGAACCAGGCGATTCCCTATCCGGCCCGCACCGTCGTCTCCCCAACCGATACATTTCTCTGTGCAATCGCATTGCTGTCGATGTCAGCCATCGCATGGGGGACGCGCAAGCGGTATCCCTACGTTCTGATCGGATGGCTCTGGTATCTCGGAATGCTGGTGCCCGTCATCGGCATCGTGCAGATCGGCTCGCAGTCCATGGCCGATCGCTACACGTACCTGCCACAGGTGGGGCTGACGTTCGCAATCGTCTGGCTTGCGGCCACCCTGGTGAGACAGCGGGAGCGACTGATCGCGGTCGCAGCGATCGCGATTTCTGCGCTCACCATTCGCGCGTTGAACCAGACCACCTATTGGAAAGACAGCGAGACGCTCTTCCGTCACTCACTCGCCACCAGCGAGCGCAATCACCTGGCCCACACCAATCTTGGTCTCGCCCTCCTCGACCAGAAGCGGTTCGACGAAGCGGAGGCCGAGTTTCGCGCGGCGCTCGCGATCAGCCCGAACGACGAGCTGGCCCGCAACTGTCTTGCGACTGTGCTCAAAGCGGCGGGCAACACGATGGCGTCCGAGCAGGAGCTGCGCGGCACCATCGCAAAAAACCCGAACAGCGTTGACGCCTATCGCGCGCTGGGCAGACAGCTCCTGTCGTCAGGCCGCCGCGACGAAGCGATCCCGATTCTGGAGAAAGCAATCGCGCTGAACGCGGATCCCGGCACGCGCGCCGCGCTCGCCGCCGCAAAGGGAAAGACCGACGAAGCGATCGCGCTCTATCGCGATGCAGCGAACGCGAATCCGAAGTCGGCCGAGGCACACAATGATCTCGCGGCGATTCTCGCGCGTGCGGGACGCGATCAAGAGGCTCTTGCGGAGTACAACGAGGCCCTCCAGCTCGATGTCCATCAATCCTGTGGGTGGAGGAATCGCGGGGTGCTGCTGGGGGGAAAGAAGGATGAGCGGGGAGCGGCCGCGCAGTTCGAAGCCGCTGCGAAGGAGCGCCCGAAATCACCCGGGCCTCTCGTCTATCTCGCGTTGATTCACGCGAAGGGGCGCCGCTTCGATCTGGCCGTCAACGATGTGAACGCAGCCATCGCCAGCGATCATGACTCCGCCAACGCACAACTCACGGCGGCCCTTGGGCTCCCGCCGAAGGCAACGAATATCGATGAGTATCTGGCGTGGCTCGGCCAGCAGCACTGACGACTGCGCACGCCTCGATCCGCATCGTCTTCGAGTCCTGCAACAGGACGACGGTCGTACCCTCCGGCAACGCACGTTCAACACTTCCCTGCACTGAGCCGAGCCGGACGAGCTTCTTCACGATCGCGTCATTGACGAGCGTGCGTCCTTCATTTTCTCCGCGCGCGACGTTCGTGCTTTGGGAGTCGTCGATCGCCAGAGCAATCAGTTCGAGTGTGCGCGGCGCATCGACGCGCACAAAGCCATCTCGAATCGACATCGATGCGATTGCTGTCCTCTTCGACTCCTGCTCGATCGCATCGAAAAGCGGCCCGGCACTCGAGCCTATGAGCTGGCGCGAGCCGTTGACCACCGCCTGCGGCGTGTAGGCGCCGCTGATCCCGAAAGCACGCACGTAACTCAGCTGACGCTGCGACCACTCGGGCGTCGAGAAGGGATCGCGCCAGCCGAGGTGATTCCAGTAGTCGACGTGGAACGCGAGCGGAATGACGCGGCCGCGCAACGCGGGATCACGCGCGATTCGTCCGAGCAGTTCATCCGCGGGCGGACATGACGAACAACCCTGCGAGGTGAAGAGCTCGACGACGACCGGCGATGAACCCAGTCTGCCTGCCAACGGCTTCGGTGCCGATGTGATGTCAACCACGAACGCGGAAGCGAGGACGAGGGCGGAGATCACGAGCAGTCGCTGCATCGTGGGATAGAATCCGCCAAATCTTTCACAGGAGTATCACGATGCGGCTGATCACCCGCTCTGATTTCGACGGTCTCGTCTGCGCAGTCCTGCTCAAAGAAGTGATGGACATCGAGAGCATCGAGTTCGTCCACCCGAAAGACGTGCAGGACGGCAAGATTTCGGTTGGTGCCAACGACATCCTCACGAACCTGCCCTACGTTTCGACGGTCGGACTATGGTTCGATCATCACTCGAGTGAAGCGGTGCGCAACGATGTCGGCCACACCGACTTCAAGGGCCGGTTCGAAGTCGCCCCATCCGCGGCACGCGTCGTCTACAACTACTACAAGGAAAAGGGCGAAGGAGCGAAGCTCGCGAAGTACGACGCGCTGCTCGAGTCCGTCGACAAGTCCGACTCGGCGACACTCTCACACGATGACGTCGTGAGCCCGACCGGCTGGATTCTTCTTTCGTACGTGATGGATCCGCGCACCGGCCTCGCCTACTTTCACAGCTATCGCGTGAGCAACCGCGAACTGATGATGAAGATGGTGGAGTGGATCCCGACGATGTCCGTCGACGAGATCCTCGCGCAGAACGACGTCAAGGAACGCATCGATCGCTACTTCGAAGGTCAGGAGCAATTCAAGCGCACGATGCGGGAGCATTCGCGCGCCGAAGCGAACGTGATCATCACTGATCTGCGCGGCATCGGTGAGATGCCGACCGGCAACCGCTTCCTCATCTACACCATGTTTCCGGAGCAGAACATTCAGGTGCGCGTGTTCGACGGAAAGAAGGGCGAGTTCGTCGTCTGTGCACTCGGCCACTCGATCTTCAATCGCACGTCGAAGACTGACGTCGGCAAGCTGATGGATCGCTACGGCGGCGGCGGCCACCGCGGCGCCGGCACATGTCAGCTGCCGATCGCGGGGTCCGAGGAAAAAATCAGCGAGATCATCGCGCAGTGTAAGAAAGACGGCTAATCCGAGACAATCGCACCCCGGAAGGGGTGCCTTCTTCAGACAATAGCCAGAGGTAGCGCTGAAGGCGCTACCTCTGGTCCCGGAGCCACCTAAGCTGCGGTCTGTTCTCGCTCTTCGTCCGAGCCCGCCTTCTCCACATTCCGCGCTGTCTGCACGATCGCTACGCCCGCAAGGATGACGATCATCGCAACCATAGAGAGCACCGTGAGTTGCTCGTTCAGGATCACCGCTCCGAGCACGACGGCGACCGCCGGATTCACATACGCATAGAGCGAGAGGCTCGTCGTGCGCATGTGCTCGAGTGCGTAGACGTTCGCGCTGTACGCGATCACGGATCCAAAGATCGTGAGATAGGCGAGACCGGAGAACGTGCGTGGCGTGAACGCGAGCCGCGAGCCTTCGCCGATCGCAAGTCCGACGATCATCACGAGCACTCCGCCGAACAACATCTGCAGCGTTGCGGATGGGAACATCGACACGCCGCGCAGGAAGTACTTGCCGCGTACCATCCCGTACTGCCAGCAGAGCGAGCCGATCTGAATCACGATCGCGCCGGCGAGAAAGCCGGGGGCGAAGTGCTGGCCCGCACCACCGGGAGTCACGAGGAGCGAGACGCCGATGAAACCGACGAGCATTCCCATGCCGCGGCGCAGTCCGATGTGCTCGCCGTTCTTGCGCAATGCTTCGAGAATCGCGGCCCAGAAGGGCGCCGTCGCGACGAGCAGCGCAGCCATTCCGCTCGGCACGTACTGCTCGGCCCAGACGACGGCGAGATTGCCGCCGCCGACCATCAGCGCGCCGATGAGCGCGAGCTCGGTGAGCGCCTTTCGATCGCGCGGCAACCGCTCGCCGCGCGCGAGCGTGATCGCGAGCATGATCAAGCCCGCCGACGTGTAGCGAATCCCGGTCAGCAGAAGAGGAGGAACTGTCTCGACCGCGACACGAATTGCGAGATACGTCGTCCCCCAAACGAGGCAGACGATGCCGAAGGCGACGTACGCCAGGACCTGCTCGCGCTTCATGACGTCTCTCCCAGCACGATGCCGCCGACCTTTTCGCAATGCGTCTGCATCACGATGGTCGTGCGTGTGCTCAAGGAAAGCGGAGGGGCAGTCAGCTTGCCGACGAGCGTGTTGAGCGACGCGATCGAATCCGTGCGAACTTTCAACAGATAGCAGTCATCGCCGGCCACGGTGTGAGCCTCGAGCACTTCGTCATCGGCGATGATCGAACGAAACAACTTCGCAGCCTTCGCGGTCAGCGTGTGCACGCCGCGAGCCGCGACGAAGGCCGTGACGCGACGGCCCATGGCCTCCGGATCCACGACGACTGTGATGCCGCGGATGACCCCGAGTTTCTCGAGCTTCTCGATGCGATCGGCAACGGCAGGACGGGAAAGACCGACCTGATCGGCGATCTGCGCGGCAGGGGTGCGGCCGTCCTGCAGGAGAAGAGAGACAATGCAGCGGTCAAACTGATCCAGATCGA
Organism: uncultured Thermoanaerobaculia bacterium; assembly: GCA_964552405.1. Classification (GTDB taxonomy): domain Bacteria; phylum Acidobacteriota; class Thermoanaerobaculia; order Gp7-AA8; family Gp7-AA8; genus JAJPHC01. Next base: position 15,118 of record CAZKID010000030.1, on the reverse strand, counting down.
CGGACATGAAGGTAGTTTACCTTCTTTTCGTCGAGATCGCTACCACTTGACCTTCGAATCGACAGCACGCGCTGTTGCGCGTTTAGAAGATTCCCGCCATCGCCCGCAACCGCTCGGGCACGACCACCGGCTTATGCAGCCACGATGGCCGCGGATAGCTGTACTCCTTGCTCTGCGTCGCGGCCTGCCGCACTTCGCGCTGGATGTGCTCGAGTTTCACACTTCCAACCGGATCGGTGAGCAGGCGGCGCAGCGATGCGCGGCGCAGGATCACGGAACGCAGCTTCAGCTTTCCGTCGCGCACGGCGTAACGAAGCGACTCCCGATCGTCGCTGCACACCCGCACCACGCTTCCCTCCGGCAGCACACCTACGATCAGTTCGGCCAGTTTCGTTTCATCCGTGGCATTCATGGTGTCCTCCAAACGTCTGCTCTAATAGACGTGAATGGTGCGCCGAAGTTTCTCGGCGTGTCGCGAAGATCCTGTGAACTCCTCGTCAAGAATCGTGACATTCACACCGCTGGGCCGTTCCGCCTCGGCCAACCGCGACGAAACGCTGCTCGATGTCGCGCGCCGCGCCGGCGCGCCCCTCGGCAACTCCTGCGGCGGCATCGGCATCTGCGCCCGCTGCCGGGTGCGAGTCCTGAGCGGCGCCGAACAGCTCGACCAGCCGACGACGATCGAACGCCAGGTCAGCGAACAACGCGACCTCGATCCCGACGAACGCCTCGCGTGTCAGGCAATCGTCTGCGGAGACTGCGAAATCACCACGGGCTACTGGTAGCAGACAGCGGACAGCAGGCAGCAGGCAGCAGGAGCAGGCACAGAGCGTGGGCAGCCTACCCCTGCTGTCTGCGCACCAGCATGCAGTCGCCGTAGCTGTAGAAAAAATACTTCTCGGCGATGGCCGCCGCGTACGCCATGCGGATCGTCTCCATTCCGGCGAACGCGGACACCAGCATGATCAGCGTCGATTCCGGTAGATGAAAATTGGTCAACATCTTGTCGACTGCACGAAACTCGAACCCCGGCGTGATGAAGATCGACGTCTCCGCCGATCCCGGACGGAACCTCCCTTCGCCCGCACGGATCGCGCTCTCCAGCGTACGCACCGACGTCGTACCCACCGCGACGACCGAGCGCTGCTCGTCGAGTGCGCGATTCAACGTCGCGGCTGCGGCGTCCGAAATCGTGTAGCGCTCCGAGTCCATGCGGTGCTCGGCGATGTGTTCCACCTTCACCGGCTTGAAGGTGCCGAGGCCGACGTGGAGCGTGATGCGGACGATATCGATGCCACGCGCGGCGATCCGTTCCAGAATCTCCGGAGTGAAGTGCAGACCCGCCGTCGGCGCCGCAATCGCGCCTCGCTCCGCGGCATACACTGTTTGATACGACTCCCTGTCGCTCTCGCGCGGCGCCTCGCGCGCGATGTACGGCGGCAGCGGCGGCACTCCGACTCGCTCCAACTCCTCGGCCGGTCCTTCGAAGCGCACGACGATCGTTCCGTCATCGCGCTTGTCCATCACCGCCGCGGTCAGCAGCGGCGAGAACCGCAGCTGATCGCCGGTGCGAACGCGCTTTGCCGGCTTGCACCACGCTTCCCACATTTGCTCGTCGAGCTGCCGCGTCAGGAGCAGCTCGATCGGCTTCTTCATTTGTCCCTTCGGCTCCGCGTAAAGGCGCGCCGGAATCACGCGCGTGTCATTGATCACAAGCACATCGCGCGCATCGAGCCGCTCCGGAAAATTCGCGAACGAGTCGTGCTCGACCGGCGCGCCGGGCGTCACGACCATCATCCGCGATTGTCCGCGCGGCCGCGGCTCCTGCGCGATCAGCTCGTGAGGAAGTTCGTATGAGAAGTCAGTGCGAAGCATCGGATGGTTGCGTGGGCTCGCGCTTAACCGCGAGACCCCGACACCAACCATACAATACGCGGCGCCATGATCCGCGCCCGCGTCATCACCTGCAGCGACGCCGCTTCGCGCGGCGAGCGCGAAGATCGCTCCGGCCAGGCCGTGCGCGAGCTTCTCATTGCAAAGGACTGCGAAGTCGACGCCATCATCGTCGTTCCCGATGAGATCGATGCGATCGCGAGCGCAATCGAGCACGCGACCGCGGATGGCATACGCCTCGTCGTCACGACAGGCGGCACAGGCATCGCTGCACGAGACGTGACGCCGGAAGCGACGCTGCGCGTCTGCGAACGGGTGATCCCGGGATTCGGCGAGGTCATGCGCCGCACTGCGCCGATGGCCGCCCTGTCGCGCGCACAGGCCGCCACGCGCGGCTCGGCACTGGTCGTGAATCTTCCCGGCAGCGTGCGCGGCGCCACCGAAAATCTGATCGCCGTGCTGCAGCTCATTCCCCATGCACTCGAACTCTTGAAAGGAAACACGCAGCATGAATGAGGACAACCTGCTGTCTGCTGTCTGCTGCCTGCTGCCGAATCCATGAACGTGCAACCCGGACTCGAAGTTCTCCTCGACGAACCCGCTCCCATCCTCGGCCGCAGGATCGGGCTCGTCACGAATCAAAGCGCGGTCGCATCCGATCTGCAGCACGCGGTGCGTCTGCTCAACGCGGGACGCGGGTGGAAGCTCACCGCGCTCTTCGGCCCCGAACATGGCATCTGGGGCGAAGCGCAGGATATGGCGCACGTCGAACACTCCGACGATCCGGTCACCGGCCTGCCCGTGTATTCGCTTTACGGCCGCAACGAACAGGATCTGGTTCCACGCCGTGATGTGCTCAAAACACTCGACGCGCTCGTGATCGATCTGCAGGACATCGGCTCGCGCTACTACACGTTCATCTACACGATGGCCATCTGCATGCGCGAAGCCGCGCCGCTCGGATTGAAAGTCATCGTGCTCGACCGGCCGAATCCGATCGACGGCTACCACCTAGAAGGCAACATCCGCGAGGAGAACTACTCGAGTTTCGTCGGCATGTTCCCGCTGCCGACACGCCACGGCATGACCGCGGGCGAGCTCGCGCGCTACTTCAACGAAGTCTTCCATCTGAAGTGCGATCTCACCGTCGTGCCGATGCGCGGCTGGCGGCGCGGCATGTGGTGGGGCGACACCGGACTGCCGTGGGTGATTCCGTCGCCGAACATGCCCACCGTCTACACCGCGACTGTGTATCCGGGCATGTGCCTCATCGAAGGAACGAATCTCAGCGAAGGACGCGGCACGACACATCCCTTCGAATTCTTCGGAGCGCCGTGGCTCAATCCGTTCAAGCTCGCCGAGCGGCTGAATGCGCTCGAGCTGCCGGGCATCCGCTTCCGCCCGCACTATTTTCTGCCGCAGTTTCAGAAGCATGGGGGAAAGGTGTGTGGCGGCGTCGAGCTGCACGTGACGAATCGCGGCACGTTCGAGCCGTATCGCACGGGACTCTGGTGCGTGAAGACCGCACACGATCTCGATCCCGAGCATTTCGACTGGAGACGCGAGACGTACGAGTTCGTCTCCGATCGCCTCGCGATCGATCTGCTCGCAGGAAGCTCGCGGTTCCGCGAGCTCGTCGAGTCGAACGGGAACGTCGATGATTGGGTCGTCGAGTGGGAAGAGCCGCTGCGCGCCTTCGCGCGAACGCGCGAGGAGTTTTTGTTGTACCGGGCGGGGGACTAGGTAGCAGGCAGCAGACAGCAGGCAGCAGGAGCAGGCAGCAGGAGCAGGTAGCAGGCAGCAGACAGCAGACAGCAGACAGCAGGGAGCGGACAGCAGAAGAACGCGGCGATGGCGAGATAATCGCGTCATGCGTACGTTTCTCCTGGCCCTCGCCTGTTGCCTGCTGTCTGCTGTCTGCTGCCTGGCGCAGATTCAGATCACCAGCATCGACTGGAAAGACGCGCCGCCGACACTTCCGAAAGGTGCGAAGGTCGCGGTGCTCGAAGGTGATCCGAAGGCCGAGGGGATGTTCACGATGCGCATCAAGCTGCCGGCCGGCGCGGTGATCCCGCCGCACTGGCACCCGCGCGATGAGCGCGTCACCGTGATCAGCGGCAAGGTACTCGTCGGCCTCGGCGACACCGTCGACAAGAAACAGGGAACGACCTTCACTTCCGGCGGCTTCTACGTGAATCCGCCGAATCTTCATCACTACCTCTGGATCGAAGAGGAATCCGTCCTGCAACTGACATGCATGGGTCCGTGGGAGTTGCACAGAGTTGAATAGCATGCCCACCAGCTGCCCGCTGTCTGCTGTCTGCTGCCTGCTGTCTGCTGTCCGCTGCCTGCCATGATCGCCATCCTCTACGAAGACGACGCGCTCGTCTTCGTGAACAAACCGGCTGGCCTCATCGTGCAGCGCGCGTATGACGCCGAGGAGCCGGTGCTGCTGGAGATGGTCATCGAACAGTGTGGGCCGCTGTTTCTCATGCAGCGGCTCGACCGCGGCACGAGCGGTGTGATGTTCTTCTCGAAGCGCACGGACATCAACGCCAGGCTCACGCGGCAGTTCGAGACGAAGCGGATTCGCAAGCGCTACCTGGCGCTCTGCGAGCGCAAGCTCGCGCAGCGGCAGACGATCGATGCTCCGCTCGCACGCATCGGTGCGATCAAATTCGCGGTTCGCGAAGAAGGCAAGCGCGCGGTGACGCACGTAGATCCGGTGGAAGCACGCGCGGAGGGCTCGCTGCTCGACATCATTCTCGAAACCGGAAGGACGCATCAGATCCGCGTGCATCTCGCGGCGATCGGTCATCCGCTGGCAGGCGATTGGCTCTATGGAGAGAGAAACGCGGCGCGCCCGATGTTGCACGCTGCAGAGCTCGTAATGACACATCCCATGTCGAATCAACCGCTTCGCGTGATCGCGCCTCCTCCGGAAGACTTCATGGATGAGGCGGGGCGGCGCGGCCTCCAAACAGGACGGAGCGACCTCGTTTCGCCACACCTAAACTACTGAATTGCTTAGAATAATCGCTCACACACAAAGGTTACGGAAGCCATGAGGAACACCATGAAAGTCTGGACGAGAATGGCAGCGGCGTTCGCGCTGATGTTCATCCCTGTGATCGCATCGGCGCAGTTCAAGGATCTCGACACGGCGATGTCGAACCTCACCCGCGGCTTCGGCAGCGGTGACTCGCAGGCGATCGTCGCCGGAATCGGCGATGGCGACCAGGTCATGCTGCAGTTCCCCGGACTCGTCGATCAGAGCGGATTCTTCGGCCGCGATCAAGCTGCGTATCTGCTCGATGGGCTCTTCAACAAGGTGCATCCCGCCTCGTTCGAACAGCACAGTGCACGCAAGATCAGCGCGGAGGCGCAGTATCACATCACCGCGGGCTGGACGATTGCCGTCAATGGAAAACCGGAGACGCGCGATCTCTACGTGACGCTGCGGAACAAGGGAGACCGCTGGTCGGTCGTCTCGATTCGGTCGGCAAGCAAGTAAAGTGAGTCGCGCTTGCGACGACTCGCGGTTCTCTTCCTCCTTCTCGCCGGCATCATCGAAGGCGGAGCGCAGATTGCGCTCCGCCTGATCGACTCTTCCTTCGATGCTCGTTCCGCCGGCCACATTCGCGATGACGTCGCTCACGTTCGCGAGCGCGTGGCAACGGTCGAGGCGCAGCTCGATGCCACCGGCGATCGCATCGAGAGCCGCATCGCGTCGCTGAAACAGCAGCCCACCCAGGCGCAGCTCTTCAATCTCCTTCGCGAAGAAATGCCCGCATCGCGCACGCGCGGCGCGCGCATCCGCACACCGGAAGGCGACCTGCTCGCCTGGTGGGGCGAGGAGCTGCGCAGCGGCGCCACGAAGACCTTCGGCTTCGACTCGACGAATCTCTACATCATCCGCACACGCGTCTCGGGCCGCTACGTCGTCGAAACATTCAAACGCACCGCGAACGTGAACGGCGGAACGAGCTCCGTGCATCCGAAAGATCCTCACTGGACGAGCGGCGCGATCTTTCATGCAGGCTATCTGCAGCAGGAGCCGGGCACTGTTCGTCAGCTCATCCAACGGAGGCCGGATGGCGATCTCTGGATCGACATCAGACCGCGCTCGAAACGCGACGTGCTCGACGCGACGAAGATGGACGCGGCGAATGCGGCGGTCGCGTTGCTCTCCATCGGCGCGCTGGTGCTGATGTTCGTTGCCCGCCGGCGATTCACAGGAACTGCGGGCGCGGCGATCTCGATCATCCTGATCATTGCGGCGCGGCTCGCGCTGCTCCCTCTGAAGATCCACGACGATCCGAGCCGTCTGTTTCGATTCGATCTTTACGGCTCGCGTCTTCTCGGACCATTCACGAAATCACCGTTCGATCTTCTCGCCACGTCGCTCGCGATTCTGGCGATCGTCTTCGTGCTCACACGATCGGCGCGCTTCAAGCTCATTCGTCTCGCGACCGCTCTGGCCGCCGCCTTCGGATACATCGTTCTCGTTCGCAATCTCGTCGACAACTCGCGCGTCTCGTCGATCCCCGAGCACATTCTCCCGTCATCCGCGGTCCAGGCCGTGCTGCTCGCGTCGCTGCTCACGCTCGCGCTCGCAGTGCTGCGGCTGGCGCGGACCTGGGAGTGGGGCGTGAACGCTCCGCATCCAGCGTTGCGAATGCTGATCGCTGCAGCGCTCTGCGGTCTCGCCGTCTGGATTCCCGTGCAGCGGTTCGAACGCGCAGGAGCACAGCGGTTCATCAGCGAAACGTACGCGCCGCTCGTCGCCGGCGAGGCGAGCCAGTTGCGGACGATGATCGAGGACACGCTGCACAACGAGTTCTCGCGCACGGAGCTCAGCAGCCTGCTACCCGACGATTACCGCCGGATGAACCTCGAAGACCTCGCCTACGCGCTCTGGCTGCGCTCCGATCTTTCACGCTGGCGCATTCCTGCCGTCATCACGGTGAGTGACGATTTCACCGGCAATCTCATCAGCCGCTTCGGCGTCGGCCTTCCGCAGTTCAACGAGCGCGGCCCGCAGGTCGGCCGCGAAGTGCTGCAGATCGGCAGCCTCACCCGCGTCCTGCTGCATCACGACTTCGAGGTCACCGCCTTCGGCACGACGATCGCGCGCGGCAGCGTGCACGTCGTCAATCCCGCCGATCCGGGCGCGACCGCGTTCGCCGACATCTACCACGACTTCTTCGAAGTTGGCGGCGCAGAGGATTTGTCGACGGGTCTCCATCCTCAGGGCGAGCCGGCGGTCTTCGATCCCGATGGCAACGTGCATGGCGCAACGAACATCCGGCTTCCACAGCGCCCCGCGGTCTACTTCCCCACGTTGAAACCTGGACGCGGCATCTGGGTGAAAGGGCCGCTCGCTGAGTCGTCGGCGATCTACTTGCGGAGAACGGACAACACCTTGTTCGCGTTTCCGCTCTCGGTTCCGACATTCGCGCAGAGCGTGCGCGGCGCTGGCGGCGTGGTGATCTGGGCCATCGCCGCATCGGCGCTCGTCATCTTCACCCGCTCGATTCCGGCGATCCTCGCTGTCTTGCGGCGAGCGCCCGCCGGGCTCGGCTTCCGTGCGCGAACCGCGCTCTATCTCACGGCAGTCGTCGTCATTCCGCTCGTCGTCTTCGTGCTCTTCGTTCGCGCCTATCTCGCATCGCGGCTCGAGGCTGAGTATGTCGATCGCGGGCAGACCGCGCTCACCGCCGCGCAGCGCGTCATCGAGGATTACCTCGCCTCGACGAATGCTACGACGCCGGAGGAGGTGCTCGACGACGAGATCTTCAGCTGGCTCGCACGGGTCATCGGGCACGATCTGCATCTCTACCGCGGCGATCAACTGATTGCATCGAGCCGGCGCGATCTCTTCGCGGCCCACGTGGAGTCGGAGCGCTTGCCGGGCGATGTCTATTCAGCGATCGTGGTAGGAGGCAAGCAGATTTTTCGCGCCGTGCGCAGCTCGGGCCCGACGCAATACGTCGAGATCTACAGCCCCATCCGGCTCGCGAAGGGACGCAACTTCACCCTCGCGCTGCCGTTCATCGTGCAGGGCAAACAGATCGAGGCGCAGGTCAACGATCTCGCAACGACGATCTACATGCTGCTCGTTTTCATCGTGATCGGCGCGATCGCCGTTGCCTTCCGCACCGCGCGCAGCGTCACGCGCCCGGTGCAGAGTCTCGTCGCCGGCGCGCGTGCGGTTGCGCGCGGCGACTTCGACGTCGACCTCCGCGCACCCGCCGACCCCGACATCGGCCTGCTCGTCACCACGTTCCGCGACATGGCGCAGTCGATTCGCCGGCAGCAGAGCGATCTGCGCCACGAGCGCGACCGACTGCAGACACTGCTCGAGAACATCAACGCGGCGGTCGTCGTCCTCGATCGCAAGAAGCATGCGGGAACGATGAACATCACCGCGCGCCGCATCTTTCCCTCCGGCGAACTTCCCTCTGCGATCGTCGGTTTGCTGACGCGCCATCATCCGGATCGGATCGAGTCGAGCGAAATCGAGCTCGAGCTCGATGGCAATCCGCGCACATTCCGCGTCTCGATCATTCCGTTGCCCGATGGCGACGAAGTGATGGTGATCGCGGAGGACGTGACGGAGATTCTCCAGTCGAACCGGCTCGAGGCCTGGGGCGAGATGGCGCGACAGGTCGCGCACGAGATCAAGAATCCGCTGACACCGATTCAGTTGACGGCCGAGCATCTGCGCGCGGTTGCGGATCGCGAAGATCCTTCGCTGCCGAACCTCGTGCGCGGCGCAGTCGACAACATCCTTCGTCAGGTCGTCACGCTGCGTGAGACGTCGAAGGAGTTCAGCGACTACGCGTCACTGCGGCAAGTCCGCCGCAAGCCGCTCGATCTCAAACAACTGCTGCGGGACATCGCGAACGACTACGCCGCGAGCGGCGAGCGCGGCATCGACTTCCAGGCGGACATCGCCGCGACGACTCCTGCAAATTACTCCGGAGACGCGCGCTTGCTCCGCGGTGCGATCGCGAATCTCATCGAGAACGCCTTTCAAGCTGCCCCACGCGGTCACGTCCGCCTTGGCAGCTACGGCATCGACTCGAAGGCCGTCATCTCGATCGAAGACGACGGCCCCGGTGTCCCAGCCGAACTGCTGCCAAAGATCTTCGATCCCTACTTCTCCACCAAATCGACCGGCACCGGCCTCGGCCTTGCAATCGCGAGGAAGGCGATCGAAGAACATGGCGGCAGCGTCCGAGCCGAGAATCTCGAACAGGGATTCCGAGTGGAGATCGAGCTGCCGTTGCGATGAGGGAGTTAGAATCGCGACGTAGCAAGATGAGAGAGCGTGTGCCACGAGACCCTTCTCCCCCGCCAGGGGAGAAGGTGCGCGAAGCGCGGATGAGGGGTTCAGGATTGCTGCGCCCCCTCATCCGCCTGCGGCACCTTCTCCCCCGCAGGCGGGGGAGAAGGAACTTCCTGGTGAACCTGACCATCGCCCTCGCGAGCCTGCTCGCGTTCGGCGCGGGCTCGGCCGACGAAACGCGTTTCACGCTGCGGCAGGAGTTCCTCCGTCTCATCAACAGCGATCGGAAGGCTCACGGGCTGCGGCCCGTCGAGCTCGACTCGTGGACCTCGTCACTCGCCGACGAATACTGCCGCGCGCAGATTCGCAACGGCACGACCGGACACTTCACCACCGACGGACAGTCGCCGTACATGCGCTACTCCTTCGCCGGCGGCAGCGATGGCGTGAGCGAGAACGCCGCGGCATGGTCCGCGTCGTATCGCTTCAGCGATCGAGCGCTGTACGAAATGATCCGGCGCTCGGAAGAGGCGATGATCGCGGAGTCGGCACCGCACGACGGGCATCGCCGCACGATTCTCGACCCGAGCGCGACGCATGTCGGCATCGGCCTCGCGTGGAAAGGCGGCGAGTTCCGGCTGACACAGGAATTCGTTCGCCGCTACATTGCATGGACGAAGCGGCCGCCGCTCGCCGCGATGACGTCCGACAAGATCGTCGCCGAAGGACGGGCCGATCACGGCTACGTGGTCGACGCGATCAGCGTGCACTACGAGCCGATCCCGGAACCGATCTCCCCGATCACTGCGAACCTGATCGAAACGTACTCGCTGCCCGATCGCCGGCACGACTACGCGCTGCACGGGCAGCGCGATTTCTCATTCACCGTACCGTTCACGGAAGGGGCGGGCATCTACACCATCGTTGTTTGGGTGAAGAGACCGGATACGAAGGAGCCGATCCCGGCGAGCAACGTCTCGATTCGCGTCGATCGTCCGCCGACGAGTGAGCCGATCCTTCTATCCGGCGGCGGAATGCGCTAGGGAGCCTCCCTAGTTCGCGATCCACAACGCCTGACCGCGTGCGCTCGCCTGCTTCGCGGCCATCATGAACTGCACATAGGTCTGCGTGTCGAGATCCTTGTCCCACGACATCTCGTCTTCCATGTAGTGCGCGGCGAGCTCCATCAGCTCGACGTCATCAGTCGGAAGCGAGGCCGCACCGGCAAAGACGCGCAACTCTTCGAGCAGCGCGGGAAGACTCCCCACTTGCAGAGGATCCGCCGCATTCGGGATCGCGACATGCTCCACCTGCGCGAGCGGCGAAGGCACCCAAACCATCTGATACGCCTCGACGCCAGTGAACTGCGATGACGGCGCGGCGACCATCGATTTCGCGAGCGACTGAAGCTGAGGCCAGCCGCCGGGATCCACAGCATCCGAACGCCAGGCCTCGCCACCGCCATCCGGCAACGCGAACCGCTTCCGCAGCTCCGCATCGACTGCGCTTGCGAAGTCCGGCGGAAAGATGTCCGCAGCGGAGCCGACGACGAAGGTGACGGACATTCTTGTGAATTAAACCAGAAACCAGGGGCTTCCGGCTTTTCAGTGGGTCATCTGCCGATGAGTGAGCAGGTTCAGCTCCCCGTCATCCCGAGCGTAGTCGAGGGACCCGGGTGGGCGGATGGTACGAAGAACATGTCGCGCGCCTCCCACACACCCGGATCCCTCGACTTCGCTCGGGATGACGGGAGTCGGTGATCGAGAATTAGTGAATTTTCTGGTTTCTGGTTTCTCGTTTCTGGTTTCTGTAGCATCCCCGCGGTGCACCGACTCAAACGGCTCGTGCCGTTCCTCAAGCCGCTCGTCGTGCTGGCGCTCTTCGCCGTTGCGCTGCGCGTGCTCGAACAGACGTTGAGCCAGTATCGCTATCGCGATGTGATGGCCTACGTCCGCAAGTTGCCGGCGGATCAGCTCGCACTCTCGATTTTCCTCACGATCCTCGGTTACCTGACGATGACGGGCTACGACGCGCTCGCGTTCCGCTACATCCGCCATCCGCTCTCCTACCCGCGCATCGCGCTCGCGTCGTTCATCGGGTATGCGTTCAACAACACCGTCGGCTTCTCCGGCATCGTCGGCGGCTCGCTGCGCTATCGCCTCTACAACGCCTGGCGTCTCACCGCGGTCGAGATCGCGAAAGTGATCGCGTTCTGCACGCTCAGCTTCTGGCTCGGCTTCGTGCTTCTGGGCGGCGTCGTCTTCATCTTCGCGCCGCCCAACGTTCCGCCGTCGATTCATCTCCCGGTTCATTCGGTCCGCCTCATCGGAATGCTGCTGGTGATTCCCGCCGCGGCGTATTTCCTCTGGATTGCATTCCGGCGCGAGCCGCTGCGGCTTCGGCAGTGGGAGTTCGAGCTTCCAGCGCCGCGCGTTTTCTTCGCGCAAGCCGCGATCTCTTCGCTCGACTGGACGCTGGCCGCCGCCGTTCTCTACATCCTGCTTCCCGATCGCCTGCCGATCACCTTCATCCACTTTCTCGGCATCTTCCTGCTCGCGCAGATCGCAGGCGTCGTCTCGAACGTGCCCGGCGGTCTCGGGATCTTCGAAGCAGTCATCCTCATCTTCCTCGGGCAGTTCTACTCGGCAGGTGCGATCCTCGGCGCGCTCGTCGCGTTCCGCACGATCTACTACCTCCTGCCACTGATCCTCGCGACTCACGAGGTGCTCGAGCGTCGCGAAGGCGTGGTTCGCGTTGCGAAGATCTTCGGGCGCTGGGCGCCAGGAATCGCGCCGCATCTGCTCTCCTCGATGATCTTCATCGGCGGCGCAGTCATGCTTTTCTCCGGCGCGACACCAACGCTGCCGCATCGCATCTTCTTTCTGCCGTTGCCGGTCGTCGAGCTCTCGCACTTCTTCGGATCGCTGGCCGGCGCCGCGCTCCTTGTGCTCGCACGCGGACTGCAGCGCCGTCTCGACGCCGCCTATCAACTGACCGTCTTCGTCCTGTTTGCGTCGATCGCGTTTCAGATCTTCAAGGGACTCGACTACGAAGAAGCGCTGATCCTGATCGTGATGCTCGCCGGTCTGCTCGCATCGCGGCGGCATTTCTACCGAAAGGCCTCACTGGCAAACGAGAGCTTCGGCCCGGGCTGGATCACCGCGATCGCGCTCGTGCTCCTCTCCGCGGCGTGGCTCGGCTTCTTCAGCTACAAGCACGTCGAGTACTCGCACGATCTCTGGTGGCAGTTCTCGCTGCGGCGCGGCGATGCTCCGCGATTCCTGCGCGCGTCGGTGGGCGTGCTCGGCATGCTGATGCTGATCGCGATCCGCCGGCTCATGCGTCCGGCGGCGCCGAATCACGAGCCGCCATCGATCGAAGAGATCGAGCGCGCACGCGCGATCGCCGCCACGGACAAGAACAGCCAGACCAATCTCGCGCTGCTCGGCGACAAGCCCTTCCTCTTCAGCGAGAGCGGACGCGGTTTTCTGATGTACGGCGTCGAAGGACGCAGTTGGATTGCGATGGGCGATCCGATCGGCACGGACGAGGAGAAATCGGAACTGATCTGGAAGTTCCGCGAGCTCTGCGACCTCCACGCCGGCTGGACGGTGTTCTACGAAGTGCAACGCGAGAACCTGCATCTCTATCTCGACCTCGGCCTCACGCTCCTGAAGATCGGCGAGGAGGCGCGGGTGAAGCTCACGGATTTCTCGCTCGAAGGCGGCTCACGCAAATGGATGCGGAAGATGATGCGGCGCGTCGAGAGCGAGAGCTGCTCGTTCGAGATCATTCACGATCCGCTGCCGCTCCTTCCCGAATTGCGCGCGATCTCGGATTCGTGGCTCTCGGAAAAGAAGGCGCGCGAAAAAGGGTTCTCACTCGGCTTCTTCGCAGAAGAATACGTGCGGCGCTTTCCGATCGCCGTGGTGAAGCGCGAGGACCGCATCGTCGCGTTCTCCAACATCTGGACCAGCGCGGAGAAGGAAGAGCTTTCCGTCGATCTGATGCGTCACGCGGCCGACGCACCTGCGGGAGTGATGGACTACATGTTCGCGCAACTGATGGTGTGGGGCGCCGAGGAAGGCTATCGCTGGTTCAACCTCGGCATGGCGCCGCTGTCGGGACTCGAGAATCGTTCGCTCGGACGGTTGTGGAATCGAGTCGGCGCGCTCGCTTATCGCTTCGGCGAAGACTTCTACAACTTCCAGGGACTGCGGCAATACAAAGAAAAATTCGATCCCGAGTGGCAGGCGACGTATCTCGCATCGCCCGGCGGTCTGGCGCTGCCGCGGATTCTGACGAATCTGGCGGCGTTGATTGCGGGAGGGTTGAGAGGGGTCGTGGCGAAATGAGACGTTCATGCTGAGCAAAGCGAAGCATCAGCCAAGGCGCCGCGAACGTTGAAGCCACGAGCGGCGGACACGACGAAATCCTCTCAGCGCCTTGGCTGATCCTTCGCTTCGCTCAGGATGAATTCCGGCACCTCCGCTGTTCTCCCGACCGGTCCGAATGCACATCCTGCTCCTCGCTGCAGCGCTCTCGCTTCCTCTCGTCGAAGTTCCGGTCACGAAAGGGACGTCCGACACGATGGTCGTCCTCGTGTCCGGCGATGGCGGCTGGGCGGCGATCGACAAGTCGGTCGCGCAAGTGCTCGCGAACAACGGCATGCCCGTCGTCGGCCTCAATGCGCTGCAGTACTTCTGGAAAAAGAAGACTCCGGAAATCGCCGCGAGCGATCTCGAATCGATCATCACGACCTATTCCGCGAAATGGAACAAGCCGCGCGTCGTTCTGATCGGCTATTCGCGCGGTGCGGATGTTCTGCCGGCGATGATCCATCGCCTGCCGGCCGCGGTGCAGTCGAAGATCCGGCTCATCGCACTGCTCGGGCCGAGTCCGAATGTCGAATTCGAATTTCACATGAGCGACTGGCTGCACGACAAGAAGAGCGGAATCGCCGTCAAGGCGGAGCTCGAGAAAGTGCGCACACAGAAAGTTCTCTGCCTCTGGGGTGAGGACGACAAAGAGTCGCTCTGCAACGGGCTCGCGCAACCCAACGTACATGTCGTGACGATGAAAGGCGCGCACCACTTCGACGGCAGCTACGAGAAGCTCGCGCGCATCATCATGGACGAGCTGCCGTGATTCAGGCTCTCCTGCTGGCCACGGCCATCGCGGCAAACGTTCCATGCGAGGCGCGCGTCGATACGAGCGGCCTCCCGCTGCGCGCTTTTCCGACGAAGAACGTTGGCGATACGCTCGCGATCGTCATCACCGGCGACGGAGGCTGGCGTCTCATCGATGATCGCCTCAAGAAACATCTGCACGAGCACGGTGTCGCGGTCGTCGGGTTTCTCTCGCCTGAATATTTCAACGAGTTGCGCACGCCGGAAGAATCCGCGTGCGCGCTCGAACGAACGATCCGTCACTATCAAGTCACGTGGCATCGCAAACGCGTGATCCTGATCGGCTACTCGCGCGGCGCGGATGTGCTGCCGTTCATGGCCAATCGTCTCGCGCCCGATCTCCGCGCCGATATCGATCTCATCGCGCTGCTCGGCCTCGAGCCGGAGATCGACTTCCGCTATCACACGAGTTGGATTCCCTTCTATCACCCGAAGGAGACGCAGCATCTCGTCCTGCCCGAGGTCGAGAAACTGCGCGGGCAGCGGATCCTTTGCGTGTATGGCGAGAAGGAGAAAGACACGCTCTGCAAGTCGCTCGAGCCCTCGCTCGCAACAGTCGTGAAGACGAAGGGCGCGCATCACTTCGCGGGGAACTACAAGGCGATCGTCGAAGCGATCGTGGATGCCGCGAACGCAGATTAGCGTGTACGACAGGCGCCCTCGCCTGTCGGCTCGGTGGACAGGCGGGGGCGCCTGTCCTACACTACTTCACTCCAATCAACTCCACATCGAACACCAGCAT
>CAZKID010000029.1:5831-23471 GCA_964552405.1 uncultured Thermoanaerobaculia bacterium | reverse complement strand
CCTCGTAGTTGTTGCAGCCGAGGACGACGCCGACGATGTTCTTGCCGATGTCGTGAACGTCGCCCTTCACGGTTGCAAGAAGAACTTTGCCGCGCGCGGAAAGATCGCCCGCCTTCGCCTTCTCCTCTTCCATGAACGGAAGCAGCCAGGCGACCGCCTTCTTCATCACGCGTGCCGACTTCACGACCTGCGGGAGGAACATCTTGCCTGCACCGAAGAGATTGCCGACGACGTTCATGCCGTCCATCAGCGGTCCTTCGATGATCGACAGCGCGTTCGGATAGTTCGTCCGCGCTTCGGCCAGATCTTCTTCGAGATGATCGACGATGCCCTTCACGAGCGCGTGGGAAAGCCGTTCTTCCACGGACGTGGACGACAGGCGCCCCCGCCTGTCGTCTGCGGCCGCCTCGACAGGCGAGGGCGCCTGCCCTACACGGTCGGCGTATGCGAGCAGGCGCTCCGTTGCATCGGGGCGTCGATTGAGCAGCACGTCTTCGACGAGCTCGAGCAGATCCTTCGGGATCTCTTCGTAGATCGCGAGCTGGCCGGCGTTGACGATGCCCATCGTGAGCCCGGCCTTGATCGCGTGATAGAGAAACGCCGCATGCATCGCCTCGCGGACGATCTTGTTGCCGCGGAATGAGAACGAGACGTTGCTGATGCCGCCCGATGCGCTCGTGCGCGGAAACTTCGCGCGCAGCTGGCGCACGGCTTCGATGAACGCGATGCCGTAGGCGTTGTGCTCCTCGATACCCGTCGCAACGGTGAGGACGTTCGGGTCGAAGATGATGTCGCTCGGATCGAAGCCAACATCGTTCACGAGGATGTCGTAGGCGCGTGAACCGATCGCGACTTTGCGCTCGATCGAATCGGCTTGTCCCTGTTCATCGAACGCCATCACGATGACCGCTGCGCCGTAGCGGCGGATCAGTCGCGCGTGCTCCTTGAAGGCGTCTTCGCCTTCCTTGAGCGAGATCGAGTTGACGACGGACTTCCCCTGCGTGCACTTGAGTCCTGCCTCCAGCACGGACCACTTCGACGAGTCGATCATGATCGGCACGCGCGCGATGTCCGGCTCCGCGGCGAGCAGGTTGAGGAACTCGGTCATCACCTTCTCGGACTCGAGCAGACCTTCATCCATGTTGACGTCGAGAATGTTCGCGCCGCCTTCGATCTGGTGAGTCGCGACAGCCAGCGCCGCTTCGAGATCGTTGGCCTTGATGAGCTGCGCGAACTTCGGCGAGCCGGTGACGTTGGTGCGCTCGCCGACCATGATGAAATTGGACTCGGCAGTGATGGTCAGCGGCTCGAGGCCCGAGAGCCGGAGGTGCGGCTCGATCGTCGGGCGCACCCGCGGCGGCAGATCCTTGCAGGCTGCAGCGATCGCGCGAATGTGATCGGGCGTCGTGCCGCAACAGCCGCCGACGACATTCAGCCAGTTGTTCTCGGCGAAGTCGCGAAGGAGCTCCGCCATGATCGACGGCGTCTGGTCGTACGCGCCGAGTGCGTTCGGCAGCCCTGCGTTCGGATAGCAGGTGATGTAGATCGGCGCGATGCGCGCGAGCTCTTCGATGTGCGGCCGCATCTCCTTCGCGCCGAGGGCGCAGTTGATGCCGACGGAGAGGGCGTTGGCGTGCGAGAGCGAATTCCAGAATGCCTCGACGGTCTGTCCGCTGAGCGTGCGGCCGCTCGCATCGGTAATCGTCACCGAGAGCATCAGCGGCAGACGAATGTTGCGTTCCGCGAAGAGCTTCTCGATCGCGAAGACGCATGCCTTCAGGTTCAGCGTGTCGAATGTGGTTTCAGGAAGGAGGATGTCGACGCCGCCGTCGATGAGGCCGCGCGCCTGCTCGTGATACGCATCCACGAGCTCGTCGAAACTGACGGAACGGAACGCTGGGTTGTTCACATCGGGTGAGAGCGATGCCGTGCGATTCGTCGGTCCCATCGCGCCGGCGACGAAGCGTGGGCGATCGGGCGTCGAATAGGCGTCCGCTGCGCGGCGTGCGAGTTGCGCGCACGCGACGTTGATCTCGTAGACGAACGGCTCGAGTCCGTAGTCGGCGAACGAGATCGCCTGCGCGTTGAACGTGTTGGTCTCGATGATGTCCGCGCCGGCCTCGAGATATGCGCGATGAATCTCTTCGAGGACGTGGGGATTGGTCAGCGCGAGGACATCGCTCGCGCCTTTGAGGTCGCGCGGATGAGTCGCAAACCGCTCGCCGCGATACGCGGACTCCTCGAGGCCGTAACGCTGGACCATGGTCCCCATCGCGCCGTCGAGAATGAGAATGCGGCGTTGCAGTGCGTCGAGCAGTGCGGCGGCACGATCGTTGGTGTAGCGCATCGGATCTCCGTTTCCGCCGGAAAGAAAAAGCCCCGCACATGCGGGGCTTCGGATCGAGAATCGATTTCGTTCCGGCAATTTAGCTTTTTTTAACCTGGTTGCAAGCAGCCCCAAATCACTCCAGGTAACGTGCAGTGTAGGACAGGCGCCCTCGCCTGTCCACCGGCGCGGGACAGGCGCGCCGGACAGGCGAGGGCGCCTGTCCTACACTATGATCCCGACACCATGCCCACCGCCGCCATCCCCACTCTCCACACCGATCCCGTCAACGCGCAGATCCTCTCGATCTCCGAGGATCGCATCCAGGGTTTCGTGCGCGATCCGTTCGGAACGATTGCCGAGATGTCCGGCGTGGAGCTCGGCACCGTGCTGGAGCGCATCCAGGCAATGCTGCGTGCGGGAACGATCCGGCGCGTGCGCCAGACGTTGATGGCGACGAATCTCGCGGAGGGTGCGCTCGTCGCGTGGCAGTTTCCCGAAGACGCCGACATCAACAAGGCGTTCGACTTCATGTTCCAGGAGGATCCTTTCTCCGGACATGTCGTCGTACGCTCGGCTGACCCGGCGACGCCAGGCTCGCGCTACAGACTCTGGACGACGGTCAAGGTGCCGCAGGGCTATTCGATCGACAAGCATTGCGCAGTGCTAGCCCGTCTCACGGGTGCTGCACATTTCCGCGTCATGCCCGCGAATCGCATCTTCGCCCTCGGTGTCGGCCACGTGCGGCGCAAAGGCATGGAGCCGGGATCGAAGTCGGATGCGCTGGCCGAAGTGAAGGACACGACGAAGGCGGAGTTGACCGATCTCGAATGGCAGGTGCTCACTGCTTTGAAGCGCGAGCTCGAACCGGAAGAAGTGCGCCGCGACCTGTGGGAACGACGCGCGAATGAAGCGGGCATCCCGCTCGAGACGTTCTATGAGGTCGCGGAATCATTGAACAAGCGCGGCGTCATTGGCCGCTTCTCGACGTTCCTCGAGCATGTGAAGCCGCTCGAGAGCGGCGAGCGCGTCACGCGCTTCAATGCGCTGTTCCACTGGGCCGTGCCGCAGGGCCGTGAAATTGAAGCGGGCCGCGAAGTCGGCCGTTTCCACATCCTCACGCATTGCTACTGGCGCGAGGGCGGTGATGAATTTCGCAACGTGAACATCATGGCCGTCGCGCACGGCACCGAGAAAGAGACGGTGCTCGCGCACAAGAAGGCGATCGACGAGCATCTCGCGAGCGCCGGCATTCCGCTCCTTTACACGAACGTGTTCTGGGGTGGCCGCAGCGAGATCAAGCCGAGCGAGATCAGTCCGTTCGAGTATCGCGACTGGTGCGCGAAGATGGGAATCGATCCTGAAGGGATGAGGGCAGAGGGATGAGGGATGAGGGCTCGCGGGGGGCATCCCTCCGCCCTCATCCCTCATCCCTCAGGAAGCGGAACTGAAGACCACGCCCGGATTCTCTTTCTCGGCGTACTCGAGCTCCCAGGACGATGTGAAGAGCACGACTGCCTTGTCGTCGGTATCGACTGCGAGGCGTGACTTCGACGGCAGCGTCATCTTTGCCACGTCGTCGGGATCACGATCCACCCAGCGTGCGATCTTGTAGGGAAGCACATTGATCGTCGTCTCGACGTCGTACTCGGTTTCGAGGCGCGAGCGAAGCACATCGAACTGCAGTTCGCCGACGACCGCGAGAATCGGCTCTGACTTCAACCCCTCGTGGATCGTCAGGACCTGCATCACGCCTTCTTCTTCGAGCTGCTCCAGTCCCTTCTGGAACTGCTTCTGACGCGTGACCTGCTTCGCCCGCAGCATGCCGAAGTGCTCCGGTGCGAAGCGCGGAATGCGATCGAACTGCACCGGCTCGCCGGACGAAACAGAATCACCGATGCGAAAGAGACCGGGATTGACGAAGCCGATCACGTCGCCCGGATAAGCGCGCTCGATCGTCTCCCGTTCGCGCGCGAAGAGACGGTGAGGCCGCGTCATGCGCACCTCGCGGTCGAGCCGCGTGTGATGGACGAGCATGTCCTTCTCGAAGACGCCTGAAGTGACGCGCATGAACGCGAGGCGATCGCGGTGACGCTTGTCCATGTTCGCCTGAATCTTGAAGACGAAGCCGGTAAAGGTCGTGCTGCACGGATCGACGCCGCCACGCGAGACCGGAGCGGGCGCGAATTCGAGAATCGCGCGCAGGAACGGCTCGACGCCGAAGTTGTTGATCGCACTTCCGAAGAAGACTGGGATGAGGCGGCCGTGTGCAAACGCTTCCTGATCGAAGTTCGCGCCCGCACCTTCGAGCAGCTCTGCAGCCTCGCGAAGGTCGGTGGTTGCCGTGGGGCCGAGCATCTCTTCGAGCTGCGGATCCTGCAGGCCGCTCACGGTCACCGGCGCGATGTGTGCGCCGTGCGACGTGCGCTCGAACCGCAGCACTTCGCGCGTGCGCAGATCGAAGACGCCCTGGAAGTTCGGGCCATCGCCAATCGGCCAGTTCACCGGCATCGCATGAACGTTCAGCTCGCGCTCGAGCTCGGAGATCAGATCGAAGGGATCGCGCCCCGGATGATCGAGCTTGTTGATGAAACAGACGATGGGGATCTGCCGCATGCGGCAGACCTCGAAGAGCTTGCGCGTTTGCGGCTCGATGCCTTTCGCGCTGTCGAGCACCATCACTGCGCTGTCGGTCGCCGCGAGCGTGCGATAGGTGTCTTCCGAAAAGTCTTCGTGGCCCGGCGTGTCGAGCAGGTTGAGGCAGAAGCCTTCGTACTCGAACTGCAGAACCGTCGAGGTGATCGAGATTCCGCGGCTCTGCTCGATGGCCATCCAGTCGGACGTCGTGTGCCGTCCCGCCCGGCGCGAGCGGACCGCGCCCGCAACTTCGATCGCGCCGCCATAGAGAAGCAGCTTCTCCGTGAGCGTCGTCTTTCCCGCGTCGGGATGCGAAATGATCGCAAACGTCCGCCGCCGGGCGACTTCCGCCTCGAGCGCGGTCTGTTCAGGAAGAGCAGTCATTCGAGACCGTGACAACAGGGGGCAGTGGGGAAGATTCCTATCCCTCCCATCCGTCCCGCCAGTCCCATCCGTCCCATCCAAACCTGCGTGAAATAAACGCAGATCCTGCCGAGTTAGTACGGTTGAATATGAGCCTAAACCGCTCAGATAACGACAAGGAGGCACCAATCATGACATTTCTTACCCGTACCAACCCCTCGTCCCGCTTCTTTGAGCCGTTCTTTGGCCGCTTCAACTTTCTCGATGACCAGCTGTCTTCGGGCACCTGGGCTCCTCCAGTCGACATCGTCGAAGAGAAGGAGAAGCTTCTCGTGAAGATCGAGGTTCCCGGCATCGAGGAGAAAGATCTGAAGGTCAACTTCGAAGACGGGCTGCTCACGGTGAGCGGCGAGCGCCAGTTCGAGCGGAAGGAAGAGCAGAACTACCACCGTATCGAGCGTTCGTACGGTTCGTTCACGCGCACATTCTCGCTTGCGCGCAGCGTCGATGTGAACGCGATCAAGGCCAGCTACCGCAACGGCGTTCTCGAGATCGAGATCCCGAAGAAGGAAGAGTCCAGGCCGCGTCAGATCGCGATCAACGGCTAACCAGGCGTTGCACCATTTAGTCCCTTCTCCCCGCCTTGCGGGGAGAAGGTGCCGCAGGCGGATGAGGGGTCATCGTTTCTCGTTGCGGCGCCGGAACAGATCGAGCTCCGACCGGTACTGCTGATGCTCCGGCGAGAGCCGCAGGGCTTCGCGGAAGTGATCGCGCGCACTCTGCAGATCTCCCAGCGCCTCGGATACGGCGCCAAGGTTGAAGTGCAGCGGAGCCGATTTCGGATGCTGACGCACGGCCGTCTCGAGAATTGCCTTGGCATCGGCGAGGCGCTCGGCATCGATCATGGCCATTGCCTCGTGAAATGAAGGTGCCGTGTCGTCGAGCTCGATCGATTCGCGCACTTGCCGCGGCGTCATCGATTCAGCCGCGCTGATCGCTGCGTAGCGCGCCGCCTGCTCCAGCGCGATGCCGCGCTCTTCCTGCGTCATCTCGGCGACGCGCGGGGACGTTCCTTCGCCGCGCACGGTAAACGACAGCAGCTTCTTCGCCGCGCCGTCGAGCACGTCGATGTGCGCGCTGCATACGGCGTCGGTCCAGACATGCTTCCGTTTCACGCGCTCGCCCGCCGTGTCTCGTTCGCTCCCTTCACCGGTGTGATCCGTCATCGTGCAGGTGAACGCGTTGATGCCGAGGTAGACGTCGGCGGGATGATCGTGGCGAATGCGGCGGAGTGTCGCTTCGTCGGTCGTCGGGCTGACGTAATGCTGTCGATGCTCGACTGCGTTCTCGAGTTTCAGGGTTCCGGCGCGGTTTGCCCGATCGGTCAGCTCATCGAGGAACGTATCGATCTTGTCGCTGTCGCCGATGGCGTAAAGAATCGCCGCACGCTCGCCGCCAAGCGGATGCAATGGCGTGATCGGGCGAATGAAGTTGATTCGGGGTGCGGCTGCAGCAACCACCGGCAGCAACACCGCCGTCAGCAGAGCGGTGCTTCGGCGGATCATTGGGATTCTCCGCATTCTACTACGGCGCCGCTGCTCAGACCGTCGCGCGCCTCAGATAGAATGCCGCGCGCATGAGACTCAACGTAACGAGTGAGATCGGCAGGCTCAAGAGCGTGCTGGTCCATCTGCCCGGCCGCGAGATCGACATGATGGTGCCGCCCATGATGGCGCAGCTCCTCTTCGACGACATTCTCTACGGCCAGGTCGCACGCGAAGAACATCGCCGCTTTCAGCAGCTCCTCCGCTACATCGCGACCGAGGTCCACGACATCCAGGATCTCCTCGAGGAGACGCTGGAGTACGAAGAAGTGAAGGAACTGATCGTCCGCGATCTCGCATCGCGCAACGGCTTCAAGCGTCAGCTCACTTCATGGCTGCTCGAACAGCCTGCCGGCGCGCTGGCCGAAGTGCTCATCGGTGGCATCGCAAAAGATCAGGAGTCGGGAGAGCTGCCGAAGTTCGAGCTCTTTCCCGTTCCCAACTATTTCTTCATGCGCGATCCGCAGATCGTCCTCGGCGATGGCGTGATCATCTCTTCGAGGGCGACGCAGGCCCGCCGCCGCGAATCGCTCCTCTCGAAGTATGTCTTCCAGTATCACAAGGCATTCCGCGGCCGCGATCTCTTCTGGGTCGACTTCATGGAGTCGGGCGCGGAGAAACCGGCGCGCAATGCTCCGACGATCGAGGGCGGCGATCTGCTCGTGCCGCGGCGCGACGTCATCCTCATCGGCGTCACCGAGCGAACGAACAAGGCGAGCGTCCAGCAGATCGCGCGTGTGCTGAAAAAATCGAACTCCGCGGTGAAGACGATCATCGTCGTCGAGTTGCCGAAACAGCGTTCCTTCATGCATCTCGACACGGTCTTCACGATCACGAACCGCCACGAGTGCCTGATCTATCCGCCGGTCATCCTGCCGCGTGGCAGTCAGGCGGCAACCGTGTCGCGAGTCGATCTAACCAAACGCAACATCAGCTTCTCTCCGCAGAAGTCGCTCCTCGGTGCGCTGAAGCGCGAAGGCATCGATCTCGAGCCGATCTACTGCGGCGGCAGCGCCGTCGTCGATCAGCAGCGCGAGCAGTGGACTGATGGTGCGAATGCGTTCACGCTTGCCCCTGGCATCATCCTGCTCTACGAGCGCAACGTGCGCACCGCGGAAGAGCTGAACAACCACGGCTATCACATCGTTTACGAAGACGATCTGCTGCTCGGCCGAACCGAGCTGGAGACGTGGACGGACAAGAAGTACGCACTCCAGATTCAGGGCAATGAGCTGTCACGCGCGCGCGGCGGTCCGCGTTGTATGACGATGCCGCTCGAGCGCGAGGACGTGTGACGCAGAAGGACAAACCCAAACTGGCAGTCGTTGCCTTCGGCGGCAACGCGATGCTCAGGCCCGAAGATCGCGGAACGCAGGAAGAGCAGATCGCGCGCGCGAAGCAGGCCGCGCGCTGGCTCGCCGAGATCGTCCGTCATGGCTTTCGGATGATCGTCGTGCATGGCAACGGGCCGCAGGTCGGCAACATCCTCGTGCAGGCGGAAGAGGCTTCGACGAAGATTCCGCCGCAGTCGCTCGATGTCGCGGTTGCGCAGACCGAAGGCTCGATGGGATTCATGCTGCAACAGGCGATTCGCAACCGCCTCGAGACGATCTCGCTCGGCGGTGAAGTCGTGAGCGTGCTGACCGAGGTTGAAGTCGATCCGAACGATCCGGCATTCAAGCGGCCGACGAAACCGATTGGTCCCTTCTTCACGCGCTATCGCGCGGAAGCGCTCGAGCGCGATCTCGGATGGACGATGCGCGAGGATGCGGGACGGGGCTGGCGGCACGTCGTGCCCTCACCGAAACCGCTGCACATCCTCAACATTCACACGGTCGAAAAGATGCTCGACGTCGCGCCGGTCATCATCGCCTGCGGTGGCGGCGGGATCCCCGTCGTGCGCGGGCGCGACGGACAGTGGCGCGGCATCGAGGCCGTCATCGACAAGGATTTCTCGTCTGCGCTGATCGCCGCGGAACTGAATGCGGATGTCTATATCGTGCTGACCGGCGTGAACAAGATCGCGATCGACTGGGGCAAGCCAACGCAGAGGTTCATCGATCGGATGACTGTCGATGAAGCGGAGAAGCATCTCGCGGATGGACAGTTTCCACCGGGATCGATGGGGCCGAAGGTCGAGGCCGCCGTGCAATTCGTGCGGCGGACGAAGAAGGATGTGCTGGTCACGGACGTCGAGCATTTGCGCGAGGCGCTCGAGGGTCAGGACGGAACGCTGATCGTGGGATGAAGTCATTCTCCGCGCTCTCCGCGTCTCCGCGTGCAGCCGTCTCACGCGGAGTCGCGGAGAACGCGGAGGAAACCTCTAGCGGCAATCCTCGCAATGCGCGCGCAAGCGGTCGAACGTCCAGATCCCGTAGTTGTGCCCGTCGGCCCAGTTGATCTGCAGTGCGTAGTTTCCGATCGCCTCGATCGACGCGACGTGAAACGAGTCGGGCCGGTATTTCTGCGGTGCGCCGCCGTACATCCGGCCGAACAGGTCGGGCTCGCCGCTGCACGCCGCGCAGGGACACGCGCGCCGCAGCGCTTCGAGCGGATAATATGATTCATGGCCGTCGTCCCACACGACGACGAGCAGATCACCGAGAACCTGATATGAAGTTGGGCGCATGCCGACTTACAAGCTGACGATCGAATACGAAGGAACTCGCTACTCCGGTTGGCAGGCGCAGGGTAACACGCAGAAAACCATCCAGGGCCATCTCCTGCGCGCCGCGCAAAGCGTCCTCGGCGATGTCGACATCGGAGGTGCCGGCCGCACCGACGCCGGTGTTCACGCTGCGGCGCAGGTCGCGCATCTGCGCGCCCATAAGGCGATCGACATCCGCAAGATCAACGATCTGCTTCCTCACGACATTCACATCATTCGTGCGGAGCGCGCGAGCGATCGCTTTCATGCGCGGCACGATGCGGTGTCGCGTGTCTACCTCTACCAGATTTCGACGCGGCGCTCCGCGTTTGCCAAGCCGTTCGTCTGGTGGGTGAAGGACAAGCTCGATGTCGCCGCCATGTCGAAGGCGGCGTCCACTCTTGCTGGCCGTCACGACTTCACCGCGTTCGCCGACAAGCGGATGAAGGAAGAAGATTCGCGCATCGTCGTCGTCGAGCGCTGCGAGCTCGTACGCAGCGGCGATCTGATTCTCTTCCGCATCGAGGCCTCGCACTTTCTCTGGAAGATGGTGCGCAAGCTCGTCGCGTATCTCGTCGAAGCCGGCCGCGGCAACGCGGGTGCCAACGTGCTCGCACATCGCGAGCGCTGGTAGCCGACCGCGCCGCCGTCGGGACTCTTCCTCGAGGCGATTACGTACGGCGAACCGTTCGACCGGCCGCTCGAGCCGATCGTGGCCGTGGTGTCGCGATGACCTCCGAGGCAGCGCTCATCGAGCGGCTGCGAAAACATTTTCCGAAAGCCGGCGACGATGCCGCGATCATCGGCGAGCAAATCGTCACGACGGACATGCTCATCGAGGATGTCGACTTCACGAACGTCATCCCCCTGCGCTACATCGCGAGAAAGAGTCTCGCGGTCAACCTCTCGGATCTCGCCGCGATGGGGGCCGCACCTTCGTTTTGCGTCGCCGCCCTCGGCATTCCGCCACACGTCGATGCAGAGCAGCTCGTCGATGCCCTGGCGGATGCGGCGAAGCATCATCAAATCGAGATCGTCGGCGGCGATCTCTCGCGTGCGGACAAGCTCGTGATCTCCGTGACCGCATTCGGCCGTGCCACACGCCCGCTACTGCGTTCGACGGCGAAGCCTGGCGATCGCTTGTACGTGAGCCGTCCGCTTGGTGCATCGGCGGCAGGCCTCGCGCTCATTCAGCGTTACGGTTCGATCGAACCGCCGGCGGGTCTCGCGTATCTCGACCGCGAGCTGGCGAATGCGGTCATCCGGCGTCACGTGGACCCCGAGCCCGAAGTCGCGCTTGGCATGCTGCTCGCCCGGGTGCCCGAAGTCACGTCGTGCATCGACATCAGCGATGGGCTCTCGAGCGATCTCGCCCATCTCTGCGCCGAGTCGAAGTGTGGCGCGGAGCTCGACAAAGCGCGCATCCCAGTGTTTCCCGAGTTGCATCTTGCGAAAGTGGACGTCGCGAACTGCGTCCTGAATGGCGGCGAAGAGTACGCGCTGCTCTTCACGTCATCCCTGCGCGAAGCAGAGCTCAGCTCCAGGCTCAAGCGCCCAGTGTATTCAATCGGGAGAATGTCGCGCGAACCGAGGATGCGATTGGACGGAGTCGCGATCGAGGCCAAGGGATGGGATCACTTTTCGAGTTCTGAGTTCTGAGTTCTGAGTTCTGAGTCCCGGGAACGACTCAGCACTCAGTACTCAGTACTATTTCTTCGCCACACTCGACGCCACTGCGCAGAAGAACGCGCCGAGGCCGAGGCTTGTGCGCACCGCGTGCGCGCGGCTCCAGTTGCGAGTGAGCGTTTGCGCGTCATCGCTCGGATAATCCGCGCGCGGATGATTCTCCAGCTCCCTGTTGATCGGAACCGTGATCATGATCGTCGAGCCGACGACACCGGCCAGTGCCAGCGCGGAGGCCGCATCGAGAAGACGCCGCATCGGATTCACGCCTTTGGACGCAACGGCGAGCGTTACCGCGGTGCCGAGCGCCAGCGGGCCGATCGCGTTGAAGTAGTCGAGCTCCCGCAACGCGTCGATTGCGCGACGCGTTTCGTCGTGTGGCAGCTCTTCTTTCCATCCGGGCACGAGCGCCGCTTCACCGAAGCCGAGCGAGCCGGCGAGCAGACCCGACGTGGTGAGGTTCACGAAGCGAAGGACCGACTCGAGATTTCTGTTCATCGGCGGCTACTTCCTCGCGTCTTCCAGCTGCTTGATTCTGCTCACGACGTCGCGATAGTTCGTGTTCATGCCATAGACCTCCATGAACACCTTCTGCGCGTTGTCCGTGTCGCCCACTTCGACATACGCCGAGCCGAGATCGTAGAGGAGGCCGACATGCTCTTCTTCGCTGATCTCCGGGATCTCGAGCCCCTTGCGGTACCACTTCACCGCGAGCTGCGGCATGCCCTTCTCGAGGAAGCAGAGGCCGAGCATCGACGCGCACTCGACGGCGCGCTTCGGATCCTTCGACGCGAGCTGGAACTCGCCGATCGCTTCGTCGATGAGTCCCATTTCCTTGTAGGCGATGCCCAGGTTGTAGTGCGTGTCGTAGTCTTCGGAATCGAGCTGCTGCTCGACGCCCTTCTTGAACTCTTTGAAGATCTCTTCGAGTGACTGCTCTTCTTCGCCGAGGGGAATCTGCTCGGTGTCTTCTTCGAGCTCCGACTCGAGCTCCGCCGCGAGGTCGAAGAAGTTGTCTTCTTCGTCGAAGAGGCTCTCTTCCGCGTCCATCGACACGGCGGCCATCGGCGGCGGTGCGGTCTCGACCGGCGGAGGCGGCGGTGCCGGCTCGCCGAAATCGTCGTCGTCGGGGATCGCCGAAAGCAGCTCGCTTTCGATCTCGTCGCGCGTGATCACCGGCGGCGTGAACTTAGGCATCACCGGAGGTGCAGCCGGTGGTGGGGGAGCTGCCGCGCGATCGAGACGCTCCTTGCGCTCGATCAGATCCGCATTACCCGGATAGCGAGCTTGCAGTGCGCCGAGCTTCTCGCGCGCTTCGTCGAAGAGTTCCTGCTCGATGTAGAAGTCGATCTCGCCGATCTCCTCCATCGCCGGGCCGGATGCTTCGATCCCAAAGAAGGGTTCTGGCGCTGCCGGCTCGAACGAGGGCTCGGGTGTGAGGTCGACGGACTCGGGCTCGAGGGAGAACGAATCCTCGATCGAGGTGGCCGGCATCAACTCGGGCGCTGGCTCAGGTTCCGGCTCGAGATCGAGCGTGAGCTCGGTTGGGCCCGCATCGAGATCGAACGAAATCTCGTCGGCCCCGAGATCGGCAGCGGAGATCGTGGGCGCCGCTGGCGGCGGAGCTGGCTTCGGACGCGGAGCTGCGGCCGCGGGACCAAGCGAGATTCCGCGCGCGATGAACTCGTTGCGCACGGTGTCGGCGGCAGCGTTCTCGCCCTTCTCATCGAGCAGCCCGATGTATTGCGTTGCGACGATTTTCGCCCCGCCCGTGTCGCCCTCATCGAGGAGGATGCGATAGAGGCGCTCGTGCGCCTGGAGATGCTTCGGCGCGCGATCGATGACGGCGCGCAGATGCTCCTGCGCCTTCTCCGCCAGACCATACTTCGCGAACACCTCCGCTTCGGTGAGATGTTCGGTGATGAAGTCGAGATCGTCTCCACCTTCCTGCGCGAGCTCGACTGCGGCGAGCTCGACGGCCGGCGGGAGGTTGACTGGTGCCTGCGGGATGACAGGCGTCGGAATCTGTTGTGCAGCCGTCGGCGCGCGGCGCGGTGGCGGCGCAGGCTCCGGTTCCAACGTCAGATCGAGCTCGATCGGTTCCGATGCGTCGAGATCGAGGGAGAGTGCCGGCGGTTCCTCCGCGATGTCGAAGGATGGGGGCGGCTCGTCGATCTCGAGATCGAACGTGGTCGCGGAAGGTTTTGGTGTTGGAGGTGCGGCGGGCGTGGGCGGTGCGGAGGTGCGCGACGCGGGCACCGTGTCGATGCCGCCCATCTGCGAGCGGACGTACTGAAGCTTGTTGCGATGCTGCGCGTTCTGCGGCTCGCGCTGGATCAGCTTCTCCAGGACCTTCGACGCCTGCTCGAACTGACCCTTGGCGACATGTGCCTCGGCGAGCTGATTCATCGAGCTGACGATGTTCGTCTCTTCGTTGAGCCGCGTGTACAGCGCGACGAGCCGTTCGAGTGTCGGCGTATGTCCGGAGTCGACGCGCAGCACGCGGCTCAGCATGTCGACCGCGGTTCCACGTTCGCCACGCGAGAGCGCTCGCTCTACCGCCGGTGCGAGCATCTCCAGTGCGCGGTCCGCGTTGCCCTGCTTCAGGGCGAGATCGCCGAGTCCGTCGCGAATGGCGGTGTCGTCGGGATTCGCAGCGAGACCGCGCTCGAGGAAGGAGCGCGCACCCTGCAACTCTCCCTTCGCGAGATGAATGCGGCCCATCAGCGCGAGCAGCTTCGGATTCGCCGGCGCCGTTTCGAGCGCGGAGTTCACGAGCGAGATCGCGTTGTCGAACTCCTTCGCTTCGAGGAGTGCGGTGACGAGTGAGTCGACGAGCTCGACGTTCGACGCGTCGACTTTCAGCGCCTTGCGGAAGACCTGCACCGCTTCGTCGAGCATGCCGCGCTTGAGCAGCATTCGGCCGACGCGGTCGTACTCCTTGAGCGCCTCGGTCATCTGATTGTTCTGCGAGTAGAGATCGGCGAGCTTGACGTGAACGTTGATCGAGTTCGGGTCGAGCTCGGAGATCTTCTTGTAGATCCCCAGTGCGTTGCCGGGATCGCCGTGCTTCAGGTAGTAGTCGGCGAGAACCTGGTACTGGCTCTTCGCCTCCATCGCGAGACCCTGCTTCGCGTAGAGATCCGCCAGCTTGGCGTACACCTCCAGCTTCGAGGGATCGAGCTTGTTGATCTTTTTGTAAATCGCGATGGCTTTGAGGAAAAAGCCATCTTTCGCGTAGTGATCAGCGATCTTGCCGAAGACCTTGACGCCCTCGTCGTTCCGGTTGATACGGACCCACAGATCGCCGATTCGATTCAGCGTATTGACGTCATTTGGGTTGTCGTCGAGAAGACGCTCGTACTCCTTGATCGCGGGTTCAATCTTCCCCTTCGCGACCAGCTTCTCAGCGCTTGCAATGACTTTATCTCGTTGGACCGCCATGTCTTTCGCTGAACAACGTCATCGGTACATCGACCCCTTCGAACGATCTCCGATGAATGGGGCTCGGGCCATACACCTTCAGGGCTGAAACGTGACTCTCCGTCGCATATCCCCGATTGTGCTTGAAATCATAGACGGGGTATTGCTCATGATACGACTCCATCAGCAGATCGCGATAGACCTTCGCAACAATCGACGCCGCGGCGATGGTAATACTTCGGCGGTCGCCGCCGATGAGCGGCACCTGTGGCATCTCCAGTTGTTCGAGAGTCACGGCGTCGAGTAGCAGGATATCGGGGCGGACGGGAAGATTCTCGACCGCCTCGAACATCGCCGCCTTGCTGGCGCGAAGGATGTTGATGCGGTCGATCGTCGTGTTCTCCATGACACCAATCGTTACGGCTCTCGCGTGTGCGAGTATCCATCGGCAGAGCGACGCGCGTTGATCGTGATCGACGAGTTTCGAATCGTTGACTCCGAACAGCGTTGGTTCGCTGTCCAGAATGACGCATGCAGCAACGACCGGGCCTGCGAGACACCCGCGGCCAACCTCGTCCGTTCCTGCGATCGCTCGAAAACCGAAATCGCGGAGCCGGCGCTCGATCGCCGACATCTCGGCAACGCGCGCCAGCTCCGCGAACAGTGAAGTCTGGAGCTTTTCTGCGGGTGTGACTTTAGGCTTTGCGCTTCTCTTCGATGCGCGCTGCTTTACCGCGGAGATCCCGGAGGTAGTAGAGCTTTGCGCGGCGGACCCGGCCATGGCGTTCAACCTCGATGCGATCGATCGTCGGGGAGAAGAGAGGGAACATGCGTTCCACACCAATCCCACCGGAGATCTTACGCACAGTGAACATCTGACGGGTACCACCGCCCTTGCGCGAGATCACCACGCCCTGGAAGATCTGGATGCGCTCTTTGTCGCCTTCCTTGACTTTCACGTGGACCTTGATGGTGTCGCCCGGGGCAAAGTTCGGAATGTCGGTGCGCGACTCACGCGACTCGACGATTTTCATGATTTCTGGCATGGCTGTACCTTCTAAGAATTTCTTGCGAGCCGCTTAGGATCGCGTATTTTCAGCGGTTTGGCAAGGCGGGAGAACCAAGCAGAAGCGGATTGCATTCCTGCCGCAGTTGTCCCCTCGCCCCGCAAAGCGGGGGAGGGGCTAGGGGTGAGGGGCGATACCAGCAAGCATCTTCCGAGCTTCTTCGTCCAGCTCCGCCTTTTCCAGGAGATCCGGCCTCCGCTCGAGCGTCGCTTTCAGCGCCTGCTCTTTCCGCCATCTCCTGATCTTCTCGTGATGACCGCTCAGGAGAATGTCCGGCACTCGCATGCCGCGCAGCTCTTCCGGCCTCGTGTAATGCGGATAGTCGAGCAGTCCTTTGAAGAACGAATCCTCTTCGACGGAACCGGTGTTGCCTACGACCCCTTCGACCATCCGGCCGATCGCGTCGGCCATGAGCATCGCCGGCAGCTCGCCGCCGGAGACGACGAAGTCGCCGATCGAGATCTCGTCCGGCTGCAATGCTTCGACGACGCGGTGATCGAAACCTTCGTAACGCCCGCAGAGAAACACGACCCACTCGTTCGCGGCGAGCTCGCGCGCGACGTTCTGATCGAAGCGCCTGCCTTGAGGTGAAGTGAGTACGACGTGACCGCCGCCGATCGCCTCGACGCAGCGCAGCACCGGCTCGGCGAGCATCACCATGCCCGGCCCGCCGCCATACGCCTCATCGTCCGTCGAGCGATGCTTGTCCGTCGTGTAATCGCGGAGGTCCCACGCCTTGACGTCGAGCAGCCCCTGCTTCACGCCGCGTGCAATCACACCTTCGGCGATCAGCGGATCGAACATGCGCGGAAAGATCGTGACGAAGTCGATTCTCATGACAGTTCATCCTGAGGAGCGAAGCGACGAAGGATCAACGACGGCGCCGGATCCAGCGTGCATGGAGCGCGACTCGCGTCACCGCCAAGACCTGCGCGGCGCCGTCGTTGACTCCTCGCGTCGCTCGGAGTGAACTGAAACCTCACTCGTCCAACCCCTCCGGCAACTTCACCAGTATCGTCTTCGCCTCGAGATCGATCTTCGTGCAGATCTCTTCTGCGAACGGCACGTCGAATCGGTGTTTGCCGCGCTGCACTTCGAGGAGCAGTCCGCCGCCGCCTTCAGCGATGTTCACGACCTTCCCCCGCTCGCGGCCTTCCGCATCAATCAACGTCAGGCCGATGAGATCGTGAAGGAAGTACTCATTCTCTTCGAGGACTTTCGCTTCGCTCTCCGGAATCTCGATCGTCCAGTTGCGCAGGAGCTCGACTGCTTCGGGTGTCTCGAGTCCTTCGATCTTCACCAGCACGCGATCGCCATGCGGACGCGCGCTTTCGATCGTGACCTCTCGCGTAGAGGAGTCGCCCGGCGCGACGAGCGTGACGGACTTCAGTTCATCGAAGCGTTCGACATCATCGGTCCAGGGCTCGACGCTGGCTTCGCCGCGGATGCCGTGCGGCTTGCGGATGACGCCGACCGCGATCCGGCCGGACATCAGTCGAGAATGTCGAGGATGTAGCGGCGGCGGGTTTTCTGTCCCGCCGCGGCCAGGACGGTGCGGATGGCGCGGGCGGTGCGCCCCTGCCGTCCGATGACTTTGCCGAGGTCGGCGGGCGCCACCTCGAGCTCGAACACGGTCGTTCCTTCGCGATCGTAGGAATGCACCTCGACCGCGTTCGCATCATCGACGAGCGACTTCGCGAGGAACTCGACCAGCTCTTTCACGTTACTTGAGCTTCTTGAGGAGCGACTTGACCGTCGGCGAGAGCTGAGCGCCCTTGCTGACCCAATAGTCGACGCGCTCGCGGTCGATCTTCACGTCGGCAGGGTTCTTCTTCGGGTCGTAGTGCCCGATCTGCTCCACCGTCGACGCCTTCGGCGTGTTCAGCGAGT
>CAZKID010000029.1:0-5821 GCA_964552405.1 uncultured Thermoanaerobaculia bacterium | reverse complement strand
TCCAGTAGCGCGCCTTTTCGAATGTCACTATAGCGAGTGGAGACGACGCGGTGCGGGCGGATCTTAAGCATTTGGCTGACCTGCATTCATTTAAGGGCGCAAAATACTACTGGAACGCTGGCCGGAACAGCAAGATCAACCCAGCAATTCCGAAAGGGTCATGCTTGAGCGCAGCGAAGCATCAACCAGGGCGCCGCGCCGAACGGCTTTCGAGCGCTGCGCTTTAAACGTGAGAATCCCGGCGCCTTGGTTGACTCTTCGCTTCGCTCAGAGTTGATGGGAGGCTACCCCAGCAATTCCGGCGGCAACCCCTTCATCATCTTCCCGAACTTCCTCGCGCCGAACCCCTTCGAGAACGTCCGCATCATCTTCTTCATCTGCAGATACTGCTTCAGCAGCCGGTTGATCTCCTGCACCGAAGTTCCCGATCCGCGAGCGATCCGCTTCTTCCGCTTCCCGTCGATGATCTGCGGGAACTCGCGCTCCTTGATCGTCATCGAGTCCAGGATCGCCTGCATCCTCACCACCGACTTCTCGTCGATATCCTCTTCCGACACCTTGCCGCTCACACCCGGCAACATGTTGACCAGTTGCGACAGCGGTCCCATCTTGCGCACCTGCTGCAGTTGCGCGCGGAGATCCTCCAGCGTGAACTTGTCCTTCGCGACGCGCTGTGCAAGCCGCGCGGCTTCCTTCTTGTCGACTTCCGCCTCGACCTTCTCGATGAGCGAGAGCACATCGCCCATGCCGAGGATGCGCGAGGCCATGCGGTCGGGATAGAAGACGTCGAGGTCGGTGTACTTCTCGCCCACGCCGACCAGCTTGATCGGACGATTCACCACCGATTTGATCGAGAGCGCCGCGCCGCCGCGCGCATCGCCATCGAGCTTCGTCAGCACGATGCCGGTGACCTGCAGGCGATCGTCGAATTCCTT
The DNA here is from genome assembly GCA_964552405.1 of uncultured Thermoanaerobaculia bacterium. Lineage (GTDB taxonomy): Bacteria > Acidobacteriota > Thermoanaerobaculia > Gp7-AA8 > Gp7-AA8 > JAJPHC01. The sequence continues at coordinate 4,886 of CAZKID010000029.1, read as the reverse complement.
CGCCGACTTCACCGCGTCCTGGCCCGTCATCGAGTCGGCGACGAAGAGAATCTCGCTCGGCCGCGCATCTCGCTTGATCGCGTCAAGCTCTTTCATCAGCTCTTCATCGATGTGCAGACGGCCGGCGGTATCGAGGATGACCGTGTCGTAGAGCAGCGTCTTCGCATCGGCGACTGCGCGCTGTGCGATCGCGATCGGATTGCGCTCGTCACCCAGTTCGAAGAACGGCACGCCAACGTTTTTCGCGACGATGCGCAGCTGATCGATTGCGGCCGGACGATAGACGTCACATGGAACGAGCAGCGGACGGCGTCCGCGATTCTTCAGATGCAGTGCGAGCTTGCCCGAGGTCGTCGTCTTACCCGAGCCCTGCAGACCGACCATCATGATCACGGCAGGACTGCCGACCAGCGCGAGGCCCACTTCGTTGCCGCCGAGCAGGGTCTGGAGCTCGTCGCGGACGATCTTCGTGACCTGCTGAGCGGGGGAGAACGCGGTGAGAACATCTTCCCCGACCGCCTTCTCGCGGACGCGGTTCGTGAAGTCCTTGACCGTCTTGAAGTGGACGTCCGCCTCGAGCAATGCGACGCGGATCTCCTTGAGCGCGTTGTCGATGTGCCACTCGTTGAGGCTGGCTTCGCCGCGCAGCGTCTTGAAGACGCGATCCATTTTGTCCTGAAGGTTGTCGAACATGGCGCTCTTGTAACGCAAAGAGGCCGCCCCGTCATCCCGAGCGGGCCACGCCGCGCGCACGCGCCGCGACCGGTAAGAGAACGCGGTGCTCTGGCCATCAGTTCCTTCTCCCCTCCGCGAGGGGAGAAGGTGCGCGAAGCGCGGATGAGGGGTTCGTGCAACGCGCAAACAAGAGGGCCCCTCATCCGCCTGCGGCACCTTCTCCCCCGTGCGGGGGAGAAGGACTAGTCGGCTCAAACTCGCAGAAACTCCCTGCGTTCCTGCGGCGTTGCGGCCCCCTACCTGCTGCCTGCTGTCTGCTGCCTGCTGTCTAACGCGAGGCAGGACGCGCCACGAGTTTCTCATCCTCCGTCGCGGCGCTGCGCGCCGTCGCCGCTCGGGATGACGGGGGGGCGGGCTAGTGTTTCAAGAGACGATGGCGCAAGTTGCCCTTGCTCTCCCGGCCAACGTCCCAGGCGACTTCTTCGTCGACTCCACTTGCATCGATTGCGATGCCTGCCGCGTGATTGCTCCCACGGTGTTTCGCGAGTCCGGCGATCAATCGGCGGTTTGGCATCAACCTGAGAGCGACAACGAACTGCTCGCCGCGCAACGCGCGTTGATCTCCTGTCCGACCGCGTCGATCGGCTCGACGACGAAGCACGACATGACCGCCGCGCTCGCGTCGCTGCCCGAGCACCTCGACGGCGGTGTCTATCGCTGCGGCTACACTTCCGAGTCCAGCTTCGGCGCGATCAGCTACTGGTTCGATTCGATCCTCGTCGACTCGCCGCGCTTCTCCGCTCCGCTCGTCAAAAACATCGAGAAGCTCGGCGGTGTACGCCGAATGATCCTCACGCATCAGGACGACGTGGCCGATCACGAGAAGTTCCACGAACGATTCGGCTGCGAGCGCGTACTGCATCGCGATGATGTGCGCTCACGCACTGCGAGCGTCGAGCTGAAGCCATCCGGCAGCGATCCAATCGAGCTCGAGCCGGGCCTCCTCATGATCCCCACGCCGGGACATACGAAAGGTCACGCGGTCTTCCTATGGCGGGAACGCTTTCTCTTCACGGGCGATCACCTCGCGTGGAGTCCCGATCGCGGACACCTCTACGCCTTTCGCAGCGCCTGCTGGTATTCGTGGAGTGAGCAGATCAAGTCGATGGAGCGGCTGCTCGATTTTCGATTCGAGTGGGTGCTGCCGGGTCACGGCCGCCCGATCCAGTTTCCTGCGGAGCGCATGCGCACCGAACTGGAGCGTTGCGTGGAGTGGATGAAGAAACGATAGGCGCGCGCGTTGCTCTCCTCGAGGAGCATGAAGCGCATCCTCGACGTCTTCAAACAGACGATCCGCGAGTTCATCTCGGACAAGGTGCCGCGCCTCGGTGCCGCCCTCGCGTACTACACGATCTTCTCCATCGCGCCGCTGCTTCTGATCGCGATCGCGGTGGCAGGTCTCGTCTTCGGGCGCGAAGCCGCGAGCGGTCAGATCTACGCGCAACTCCGCGGCGTCCTCGGGCCGCAATCGGCGGAGATGATTCAGAAGATGGTGGAGGCCGCGGCGAAACCGAAGACCGGAACCATCGCCACCATCGTCGGCATCGTCACGCTTCTCCTCGGTGCATCAGGCGTGGTGGGCCAACTGAAGGATGCACTGAACACGATCTGGGATGTGAAACCGCAGCAGACGGGCATGAAGAGGACCATCCTCAACTATGTGATCAATTGGGCGTTGGTGCTGGGGATCGGTTTTCTGCTGCTGGTTTCGCTGGTCCTCGATTCTGCTGTTGCCGCCGTGGGGAAATTCGCGGGCAGTCGTCTTCCCGGCGGCGAAGCGCTCTGGCAGGTTCTTCAACTCGTGATTTCGTTCGGCGTGATCACCGTGCTCATCGCGGCGATCTTCCGCGTTCTTCCCGATCTGAAAATCGAATGGCGTGAAGTGTGGCTCGGCGCCGTCTTCACGTCGGTCCTCTTCGTCGCCGGCAAGTTCGCCCTTGGCATCTACCTCGGCAAGAGCGCGGTCGGTTCGAGCTACGGCGCAGCGGGTTCTCTCGTGGTGGTTCTGCTTTGGGTCTACTACGCAGCACAGATCGTGCTGTTCGGAGCGGAGTTCACGCAGGTGTACGCACGTTCGCTCAGGCCGGTGGAAAAGGAAGTGGAAACGATAGAGAAGGTGGTGCCGCTGCGGCCCGTCATCGAGGCGAAGCGCAGCGGAGGCGCGGTGACGCTGGCGATCGGCGGGATTGCCGGCATCATGATCGGCACACTCGTCGGTGGGCTCGGCGCAGTGATGATGCTGGTGAAGTCGATCAGGAAACTCGTGTGACGGCGCGCTCCATTAGAATCTCTGCGGTTTGCCGAAGACTCTCAAGCTAGTCCTCGCGATCGCAGTGGTCGCGGCGATCATCATCGCCTTCCGAACACTGCCCGTCGCGCAGTGGCTCAACGCCTTTCGCGCCTATGTCGCCGCCCTCGGCTTTCTCGGCTACGTCCTCTACGCGCTCGTCTATGCCGCATGCGTGGTGCTCTTCATCCCCGCTTCGATCCTGACGCTCGGAGCCGGTGCGACGTTCGGCGTCGTGAAGGGAACGATCGTCGTGGTGATCGGCGCCACGCTCGGCGCGACGCTCGCGTTCATCGTGGCGCGCACCATCGCGAGAGAACGGGTCGAAGCGATGACGGCGAAGGATCCTCGCTTTCGTGCGCTCGATCGCGCGATCGCCCGCGAGGGGGCGAAGATCGTGTTCCTGGTTCGTCTCGCGGTCGTCTTCCCGTTCACCTATACGAATTACGTGTTCGGTCTCACCGGCGTCGGCGTGTTGCCGTATGCACTCGCGACGTTCTTCGGGATCATCCCGGCGACGATCGCGTTCGTCTACATCGGAGCTGCCTCCGCCGCGGCGGCGACGGCGGGCACTGTGAAGATTGTCGTGTACGTGGCGGGTGCGGTTCTCGCGCTGATCGCGAGCGCCTTCGTCGGACGTGTTGCCGTCAAGGCGATTCGAAAAGCGGGCATCGAAGAGTAATCTTCGCTCCATGCAATCGCTCGCTGCCGTTCTTCTCTTCGCCGCAGCACTTCAGCAGCAGCCGCTGACGATCGCGGTGGACGCGCGTGACGCGCGCCGCGGACTCTTTCACACCACGGTAACGATGCCCGCGCATGCGGGCGCCATGCGTTTCGTCTATCCGAAGTGGATACCGGGCGAGCATCTGCCGAGCGGTCCCATCGAAGAGATGCTGGGTCTGCGCGTGACCGCCGGCGGACAGACGCTCGCCTGGCGGCGCGATCCCGTCGATATGTTCGCGTTCGACATCGACGTGCCGAAAGGTGCAACGAGTGTCGATGTGTCGTTCGACTATGTCTCTCCGCCGGCCGGCTACGGCTCGGGCTACGGCGAGAGTCCTAACGCGACGCAGCACCTCCTCGATTTGCCGTGGAATCACGTCGTGGTCTATCCCGCCGGGCTACGAACGGATGCCATCGAGGTGCAGGCGAGCGTTAGGCTGCCGCAGGGCTGGAACTTCGAGACGGCGCTTCCTGTTGCGAAGAAGAACGGCGATGCAATCGACTTCACCGCCGTATCGCTGACGACGCTGATCGATTCGCCGCTGATCGCCGGCGAGCATTTCCGAGCGATCTCGTTCACGGATGACGTGAAGATGGGCATCGTTGCCGATACCGATGCCGCGCTCGCGCTTCCGCCGGAGCGCATCGCGCAGCTCACGAAGCTCGTCGCGCAGACCGAGGCGCTCTTTGGTGCGCATCACTATCGGACGTATCGCTGGCTCGTCTCGCTCAGCGATCTCGTCGGCTCGCAGGGACTCGAGCATCACGAATCGAGCGACAACCGTTTTGCGGAGCACGGCTTCACCGATCCTGAGCTGCAGAAGCTGACGATCGGCACGCTGACACATGAGTTCACGCATTCGTGGAACGGCAAGTACCGCCGCCCCGCGGGACTCGCGACGCCCGATTATCAACAGCCGATGCTTGGCGAGCTGCTCTGGGTCTACGAGGGGATGACGCGCTATCTCGGCGACTTCGTCCTCGTCTCCCGGAGCGGCGTTCGCGCGCCGGAGCTGGTGCGCGAGCACGTCGCGTTCGTCGCGGCAAATCTCGATCGCAATCGCACGGGCCGTAATTGGCGTCCGCTCGCCGACACCGCGGCCGGTGCCGGATCGATCGGCGGCGCGCCGTTTGCCTGGAC